>DASTIF010000077.1:0-3973 GCA_035717805.1 Sphingomicrobium sp. | reverse complement strand
CGGCGTTCGGTATATTCGATCGGCCCCTTGCCATCGATCGGGTTGCCGAGCGCATCGACGACCCGGCCGAGAAGGCCCTTGCCGATCGGTACGTCGACGATGGTTCCGGTGCGCTTGGCGCTCGAGCCTTCGCGGATTTCGGCGTCGGAGCCGAAGATGACGACGCCGACATTGTCGGCTTCCAGATTCAGGGCCATGCCCTTGGTACCATCTTCGAACTCGACCATTTCGCCGGCCTGGACATTGTCCAGTCCGTAGATGCGCGCGATTCCGTCGCCGACGGAAAGGACGGTGCCGACTTCGGCGACCTCTTCCTCGGCTGCGAAATTCGCGATCTGGTCGCGGATGACGCGGGAAATTTCAGCGGCGCGGATGTCCATCTTGTGCCTTTCGTCAGCCCTTCATTGCCTGGGCTAGTCTGTTGAGTTTGGTCTTGAGCGAGGAATCGATCATCTGGCTTCCGAGCTTGACGATCAGCCCTCCAAGTATCGCGGGGTCGGTCCGAGCGTCGATCGCGACGTCGCAGCCGGCGCGGGCTTTGAGCTGCTTCTTCAGCTCGGCGATCTGGCCGTCGCTGAGCGCATGTGCCGAAACCACCTCCGCGGTGGTTTCGCCGCGATGCTCGGCGGCGAGCCTGCGGAAGAAGCCGATGACCGGCTGCAGCTGGTCCTTGCGCCCGTTGCGAGCGAGGACCGCCAGGAAATTGGTCGTGATCGGATCCAGGCTTAGCTGCTTGGCGATCGCCGAGAAGGCCTTGCCGGCCTCTTTGCGGTCGACGAGCGGCGATGCGACAAGCTGGTCGAAGTCGCGCGAATCGGCGAACGTCCGGCTGAGCGAATCAAGGCTTCGACCGACCGCGTCGATCTGCCTTTCATCGCGCGCCAGGTCGAACAGAGCGGAAGCATAGCGCCCCGCTAAGCTGGCCTGAATGCCGCCGGATGTCTCCACGCGCGAAAATCTCCAGAACTGGAATTTGCCCCCATGAAAAAAGCGGGGCGTCGCTGGCCGGAAAACCGCGCGCCCCCCATGGGTTGGCGCGCCCGTAGCAAGGGGTGCGAGCGGATGCAAGGCGGGGATCGGCCCGCTTTTCGTTTGAACGCAAGGTTCGGGACGCACCTTGCCGGCAGAGCAGGCAAAAGCAAGTTCGAAACCACGATTAAGGAATTGCAATGGCTTATAGAATCAGGGGCCTCGACCCCCGGCCTTTCCAGCCGCTGTTCGCTCTTTCGAACGAGGAGCTGGCAAAACGCGGCGTGATCCGCATGACCGTCGACAGTCCGACCTATCCCTGCCGGGTGAGCCTGGTCGATCGCCCTGTCGGCGAGAGCGTCCTGCTGGTGAATCATGTCAACCACGACGTCGCCAATCCCTATCGGTCCAGCCACGCGATCTTCGTCGCCGAAGCCGCCGGCGAGCCGGCGGAATTCGCGGACGAAGTGCCGCCGGTGTTCGAAAAGCGGATATTGTCGCTGCGCGGGTTCGACAGCGAAGGCATGATGGCAGACGCTGTTTTGACCCAGCCCGGCGATGCGGACGAGGGCATTCGCGGGCTGTTTGCGAACCCCGACATCGCCTACATTCATGCGCATAACGCCACTCGCGGCTGCTTTTCGGCGAGGATAGACCGATGCTGATGATATCCGACCAGGACGCCTGGGCCGCCTTCGAGCGCCGCGACCGGAGCTGGGACGGGCGAGTAATCGGTGCGGTCAGGACCACCGGCATTTATTGCAAGCCGAGCTGTCCGGCGAAGCGTCCGAAGCGCGAGCATGTCGAATTCTTCCAGTCCGGCGAGGACGCTCGCGCGGCCGGCTATCGCGCCTGCCTTCGCTGCAGGCCCGATGAGGTGGGCCGCGACCGCGAGGCGGTGACGAAAGCCGTCGATCTCATCGAGCGGGCCGAAGAAGCGCCGAGCCTGGACCAGCTTGCGAGCGCGGTCGGTTATGCGCCGCACCATTTCCAGCGGCTGTTCAAGCGCGATCTGGGCGTCTCGCCAGCCGGATATGCCCGTGCGCTGCGTGCCAGGCGTACCGAGAAGCACCTCAAGGAGAACGGCCGGGTGACCGACGCGATCTATGATTCCGGTTATTCGGCTCCGAGCCGCTTTTACGACGACGCCAAGGAGAGGCTGGGGATGACTCCTTCGGCCTGGCGCGACGGCGGCCGCGGCGAGACCATTCGGTGGACCACGTTCGACAGCCCGCTCGGGCAAATGCTCATCGCGGTGACTTCGAAGGGCATTTGCAGGCTGACCTTCGACGACAGCGAGGAATCGTTGAAGCGCCATTTCCCCAACGCGGCGATCGTCGAGGACGGTGGCGGTTTACGCGAGCTGGTGGAAGGCGCGCTGACCGCGATCGCGCGCCCTGCCGCGGCGAGCGAGCTTCCCATCGACGTCGCCGGGACCGCGTTCCAGGAAGCGGTCTGGCGCGAGCTTCGCAAGATTCCGCTCGGCGAGACTCGAAGCTATGCGGACATCGCGGCCGCGATCGGCCAGCCCGGCGCGGTTCGAGCGGTGGGAACCGCAAACGGATCGAATCCGGTCGCAGTGCTGGTTCCGTGCCACCGGGTCATCCGCTCCGATGGTACTCTTGGCGGATACGGCGGCGGTTTGGAGAACAAAAAGAAGCTGCTTGCGGCCGAGGGAGCGACGATTCCCCAACCTGTGCTCGACCTTTAAAGAAAACTGTAGGGATCGACGTCGACGCTGACCCGAACCTTGGCCGGCCAGTCGATGCCGTCCAGCCAGTCGCGAATGACGTCTTGCACATCTAGCGCTCGGGCGGCGTGGACCAGCAGGCGCTGGCGATGCCGTCCGCGGAGCATCGCGAGCGGAGCAGGGGCCGGCCCGAACACGGCCATCCCCTCCACCCTGGGGGCAGAATTTCCGATCCGGCGGGCGACGTCCTCGGCCTCGCTCGCGCTTTCCGCCGATACGACGATCGCCGCCAGCCGCCCGAACGGGGGCATCGCGGCGTCGCGCCGCGCCTCGGTTTCCGCGGCATAGAAGCCGGGGCCGTCGCCCGAAACGAGCGCTTCGATCACCGGAGCTTGCGGATCGTGGCTCTGGACCAGCACCCTACCGGGCTTGTCGCCACGTCCGGCGCGGCCTGCGACCTGCTGGATCTGCTGGAAGCTGCGTTCGGCGGCGCGCAGGTCGCCGCCTGCAAGCCCAAGGTCGGCGTCGACGACTCCGACCAGCGTGAGGTTGGGGAAGTGATAGCCCTTCGTCACCAGCTGCGTGCCGATCACAATGTCGATTTCGCCCGCTTCCATGGCGGCGACGAACTCCGCTGCCCGCGCCGGCGACCAGATGGTGTCCGAGGTCACGACGGCCGTCCGCGCTTCGGGAAACAGCTCCGCGACCTCGTCCGCGATGCGCTCCACGCCGGGGCCGCAGGCGACCAGGCTGTCCTCCTCGCCGCATTCGGGGCAGGCCTTGGGCGGCGGCATCACGTGACCGCAATGATGGCAGGCGAGCCGGCGCATCAGCCGGTGCTCGACCATCCAGGCGGTGCAATTTGGGCACTGAAAGCGATGGCCGCAGTGACGGCACAAAGTCAGCGGAGCGAAGCCGCGGCGGTTGAGGAACAACAGCGACTGCTCCCCGTGCTCCAGGTTTGCCTCGATCTCCGCCACAAGCGACGGCGCGAGCCAGCGCCCGCGCGGCGGCGGGTCCCGGGTCAGGTCGATCGCGCGCATTTCGGGCAGGCTGGCGCCGGCATAGCGGCTGGCCAGGGTGACTTCGCGATAGCGGCCGATCTCGACCATATGGCGGCTTTCGATCGGCGGAGTGGCGGTCGAAAGGATGATCGGGATTTCCTCGAACCTGGCGCGCATCACCGCGACGTCGCGGGCGTGATACTGGACGCCGTCTTCCTGCTTGAAGGACGGCTCATGCGCTTCGTCGACGACGATGAGGCCGAGCTCCGGATAGGGCAGGAACAGGGCCGACCGGGCGCCGACGGTGACC
>DASTIF010000076.1:0-2354 GCA_035717805.1 Sphingomicrobium sp. | reverse complement strand
GAGGAGCGCAGCGACGAAGCAATCCAGTGGCGCCGTTCTGGATTGCTTCGCTCCGCTCGCAATGACGATTTAATGCCGCGCCAGGTCACCGCTTTTTCCAACACCACCGTCAAGCGGCTGCGCTCGCTCCGCGACAAGAAGTCCAGGCGCGCGGAAGGTCTGTTTCTCGCCGAGGGCTTGAGGATCATTGCCGAAGCGCGCGACAGCGGGCGGCTTCCGGAAATCATCGCCTTCTCGGCGGAAGGGGCGAAGCATCCGCTCGCAGCCGAGATCATCGCCGCGACCGAGGCCGGCGGCGGCGAGGCGATCGAGACCACGCCCGACATCCTCTCCAAGATGAGCGGCAAGGACAATCCGCAGATGCTGCTTGCCGCTTATCGCCAGCCGGCGACATCGCTTCAACAGGTCGATCGTTCGGTCTCGCCGCTTTGGATCGTCGCCCAGTCGCTCCGAGATCCCGGCAATATCGGAACCATCCTCCGCACAGGCGACGCGGTCGGCGCGGGCGGGCTCATCCTGGTGGACGATTGCGCCGATGCCTTCTCCGTCGAAGCTGTCCGCGCCTCGATGGGCGCCGTCTTCACCCAGCAGATCGCAACCGCATCGTGGGCCGATTTCCTCGTCTGGCTGCATTTCGAGGAAGCACAGCTCGTCGGAACCAGCCTCAAGGCCGAAACCGACTATCTCGGCGCTTATTACGACGCGCCCTGCTTCCTTCTCATCGGCAACGAGCAGCAGGGCCTTCCATCATCCTACGAAGCGGAATGCGACCTTCTGGTGAAGATCCCGATGGCAGGGCGCGCGGACAGCCTCAACGCCGCCGTCGCCGCCGCCGTCATGGCCTTTGCCGTGCGGGCGAGCTGGCGCTGATTGGAACCCTCGGCGCTTCGCGGCTTTAGTGAACCATGGTTATTCGTTTCAGCCCGTTGCTGGCGGCCGCCTTGCTGGCCGGCTGCATGCCCTATCCGCCGCCTCCGGCCGCGCCCTATCACGCGATCGGGACCGATTCCCGCTGGGACCTGATCATCGACGACAAGAACGTGACCTTCATCGCCGCCGGGCAAGCGCCGGTGGTCCAGCCCAAGCCGCCTGTGATCGTCGGGGTCGCGGGAGAAATCTACCAGACGCCCCGAATCAACGTAAACATCGTCCATGCATCCTGCACGATCGGCACCCGAAGCTTCCCCGATCGCGTCCAGGTCCGGGTCGACCAGGCGCCGCACGAAGGCTGCGGCGGGCTGTAAGCACAAGCGGAGACAAGACCATGTTTCGACTCTTGACCCTCTCCTGCGCCGCAACGCTGAGCGCCTGCGTCGCGCCGCCGCCGGCGGCGCCGCCGGGCGTCGATTTGCGCGGCACCGACTGGCACATCGTCGCGGTCAACGGCCACCAGACTCCCGCGCAGGGCGATTATTCGATGCACTTCGGCGCCGATTACAGCTTCGGCGCGAAGTTCGGCTGCAATTCGATGGGCGGCAATTACACGCAGGCGGGCTCGACCCTGACGGTGACCAACTTGCGCAGCACGCTGATCGGCTGTCCCGAACCATCCGCGACATTCGAGTCAAAGGGCTCCGCAATCCTCGGCCAGCCAATGGCGGTCAGCTTCACGAGCAACGACCGCATGAGCCTAAGCAACGCCGCGGGAACGATCACGCTCGATCAGGTGACGTAGCTGTTCCCCTGCGAAGGCGGGGGCCCCCGGCGATCGGTACAGCGCTCCTTTCGGAGTCTGTCTGGACCCCTGCCTTCGCAGGGGAACAGACTAGGCCTCGGCCTCGTCCTCCTCGTCGGCCTTTTCCAGAGCCGGCGGGTCGCCGAGAGTCACCACGGCAGGCTCGTCGTCCCTGGCGGCCAATTTGGTCAGCGGGCGCGGGCTTGCCTCGACCATGGGTGCCGGGGGAATGTCCTTCGCGCTTCCGGCGCCAAGCTCCTCGAAACGGCGCGCCTGCGTAAACACCTGGCTTTCCAGGCTTCCAACCATCTTGTTGTAAGCGTTGTTCGCGCGGGAAAGGTTGGTCCCGACCGAAGCGACATGTTCCGCCATTGTCGCCAGCCGGGAATGAAGCTCTCGCCCGAGCTCGGCGATCTTGCCCGCCTCGGCGGCCAGCTTTTCCTGCTTCCACACCGTGGCGACGGTGCGGGCGATTGCGACCAGGTTGGTCGGGGTCGCCAAAAGCACGCGCCGCTCGAAGGCCCATTCCCAAAGTCCGGGATCCTGGTCGAGCGCGGCGGTCAGGAAATGCTCGCCGGGTATGTACATGACGACATAGTCGGCGGCGTCGCCGAACTGCGCCCAATAGGCCTTCGACCCAAGCTGCTGGACGTGGTTGCGCATGGACGCGACGTGAGCC
>DASTIF010000075.1:0-3288 GCA_035717805.1 Sphingomicrobium sp. | reverse complement strand
TGTCGTCGACGAATTCGCCGAAACCGTAGAGCGGCGCGGCGGCAAGCTGATGTACGAATACGGGAGCGAGTGGCGGCCGGTGCAGGAGCAGCGCGTCTCGATCCGCTACCGGCAGCCCGACGGAACCCTCGGCACCCGCGCGTTCACCACCTACGGCACGCATCACGGCCCGATCATCCGCAACGAGGATGGCAAATGGGTGGCGTTCGCGATGATGGACAAGCCGATCCTCGCGCTCGAACAGTCCTATCTTCGGACCAAGGCTAGCGACCTCGCGTCCTATCTGAAAGTCGCCGAGCGCAAAGCCAACAGTTCGAACAACACCTTGTTCGCGGACGATCATGGCGAGATCGCCTATCTCCACCCGCAGTTCGTGCCGCGCCGCGACGACCGCTTCGATTATACCAAGCCGGTCGATGGCAGCGATCCGGCGACCGACTGGCACGGGCTACACGCGGTCAGCGAATTGCCCAACGTTCTCTCGCCGCCCAACGGCTGGGTCGACAATAACAACAACTGGCCGTGGAGCTCGGCCGGCGCCTACAGCCCGAAGGCCGCCGACTTCCCCAAATATATGGACATGTGGGGCGAGAATCCGCGCGGGATTCACGCGGTCGAGATGCTGTCCGGAAGCAAAGGCTGGACGCTCGACAAGCTTCAGGCGGCCGCATTCGACACCCGCCAGCCGGGATTCGAGCGGCTGGTGCCCATGCTGGTGCGCGCCTGGGATTCGCTTCGCTCTGGCGACGCGCAGAAAACGAGATTGGCCGGGCCGATCGCGGCGCTTCGCGGCTGGGACGGGAGATGGAGCGCGGCTTCGATCCCCAACACGCTGGGCAATTTCTGGGGCGCGCAATTGTGGAGGCGGGTGACGAGTCCCGAGTGGGACGACGGGCTCACCGTCTATGCGCGGCTGGAGAAAGTCGAGCCCAGGGACATGCTCGCCGACCTCGACACGGCGGTCGCGCGCCTGACCGAAGATTTCGGGACGTGGAAGACCCCCTGGGGCGAGATCAACCGCTTTCAGCGAATCTCGGCGGCGATCGACCATCCGTTCAGCGATTCAAAGCCGAGCATCCCGGTGCCGTTCAGCTCGGCGCGCTGGGGTTCGCTCGCCTCATTCGGCGCCGGCCCCAAGCCGGGCACGAAGAAATGGTACGGCACCAACGGCAACAGCTTCGTCGCGGTGGTCGAATTCGGCCCGCGCGTGAACGCCCGGGCCATCACCGCCGGCGGCGAGAGCGGCCATCCGCAATCGCCCCACTTCAACGACGAAGCGGTCCGCTATGCCTCGGGCGCCCTTCGCCAGGTCTATTTCTGGCCCGACCAGCTAATCGGTCACACCGAGCAGGTGTACAGGCCTGGAGCGCCGCTGACTCGACAGGCGCGGCCTTAGCGGCGGCGGTCGATGTCGATGTCGCGAACGTAGCCGCGATAGTCGACGTCGCAGCGGAAGCTCAGGTCGGCCGTAGCCGCGCCATAGCCATTGTATCCGCCGTACGGATAGCCGTAGCTCATTCCGCTGGTCGCATAGCCGCGGACCCGCGTCGTGGTGCTCGATCGCCGCTCGACCCGCGTGATGCCGAGGACCCGCGCCTGGCTGTACGCGTTGCCGTTGCCATAGCCGTAGGGGCTGTAACCGTAGCCGCCGTTGTACTGCAGCCGCTGCTGGACGGCGGCGGTGCACTGCTGGACCGCGATCTGTGGATTGGCTCCGTAGCCATATTGGCCATATTGCCCGTAGCCGTACTGCCCGTACTGACCGTAGGGGTTGAGCACCTGGTTGATCACCTGGCCGACGACATTGCCGGGCCGATTGTACCCGTAGGGATAGCCGTAACCCGGATAATATTGCGCGGCGGCCGGGGCCGCTGCGCCGACGAGCGCGGCCAATCCCGCCGCGCCGATGGCAATAGTCTTCACAGCCTTCATGGCCACTCTCCTCGAAGCGAGCCGAATCGCCCATGCAGAACGATCCGACGATGCCAAAAGTTTAGTGGCTCGAGAATGGAGGCCCGCTGAACGCGCGAGTCCCCGAACATTCAGCATTTGAAGTGGCTTAGGCGGCCTCGAATTCGTCCTCGACCATGACAGGGCCGCTGTCCTGGCCCTTGGCGGCAAGATCGCGGTCGACGAATTCGATGACGGCGACCGGCGCCGCATCCGATGCCCGGATCCCGGCCTTGATTACCCGCGTATAGCCGCCGTTGCGTTCCGCGAAGCGGGGGCCGATGACCTCGAACAGCTTGCGCTCCTGCGCCTCGTCCATGATCCGCGAATGGGCGATCCGGCGGTTGGAAAGCCCGCCCTTCTTGGCAAGCGTCACCAGCTTTTCGACATAGGGGCGAAGCTCCTTCGCCTTGGCCGTGGTGGTGGTGATCTGCTCGTGCTTGATCAGCGCGGCCGCCATGTTGCGGAACAGGGCCGCCCGGTGGCTGGAAGTGCGCTGAAGCTTTCGTCCGCCGACGCGATGACGCATTGTTCTTCTCCGTTCGTCAGGGGACCGTGCAAGGTATCCCCGGCCAGGCGCTGAACAAGGGGCAGCGCCCATACCCGTTCGTCATCCCGGACTTGATCCGGGACCCGCCTTCTTTTTTGCGGGAGGTGCGGCCCTCAACCTCAAAGGCGGCGCAAAGTCAACCTTGCGCTTCCCCCTCCGGAGCGCCTCGCCCGAGCTTGTCGGGAAGCTGTTCGCCGGCGGGGGTGAACTCGAGGCTCACCGAGTTGATGCAATAGCGCTCGCCCGTCGGCGGCGGCCCGTCGGGAAAGACATGGCCCTGGTGCGCGCCGCAGCGCGCGCAGACGAGCTCGGTCCGCACCATCCCGTGGCTCGTGTCGTCGATGGTCTTCAGATGCCCGGCGGCGAACGGCTCGGTGAAGCTCGGCCAGCCGGTCCCGCTCTCGAACTTCGACCCGCCCTTGAACAGCGGCAGGCCGCACAGCCGGCAGGTGAACACGCCGTCGCGCTTCTCGGTCAGGAAGGTGCCGCAGAAGGGCGCCTCGGTGCCATGCTCGAGGAGCACCCGCCGCTCCTCGTCACCGAGGTCCGCGATCAGCCGGTCCCGCTCGTCCTCGCTTGGCGGACTGAGGTCGAACATTGTGTCGGTTGCCGTGTCGGTCATGGCTGCCTCCTTCTCCAGGCAAGACGTTTTGGCCCGGCACTTCTATCCGCGCAGGGCGCGGTCCGCGTCAACGAAAAGGGCCGCCCCACGCGGAGCGGCCCTCTTGTTCGGATGGCGGACGATTACATGTCCGGGAAGCCGTTGACGTAGAACACGACGTGGAAGG
>DASTIF010000074.1:0-8245 GCA_035717805.1 Sphingomicrobium sp. | reverse complement strand
AGGACGCGCTTACAAAAGCCCGAGCTGGCGGAAACTCGAGCAGTCGGCTCCGCCGAACACGAGATGGTCGACCAAAGTGCAATCGAGCGCTTCGGCCGCCGCGGCCAGCCGGCGGGTAGCGCTGCGATCGCCGTCGCTCGGTGTCGGGTCGCCGCTGGGGTGATTGTGGGCGAGCACGATCCCCGCGCTGTTGTGAGCGGCGGCGTCGGCGATGATCGTCCGGAGCGGGAAATCGGTTCCTCCCTCGTCGCCCGGATGGCGAGTCAGGTGGAGGCAATGCGCCTCATAGTCCAGATGCGCGACCCACAGGCTTTCCCGGGCCGGATCGCCGTCGGCGATGCAGCCGGCAAAAAATGCGCGCGCGGCGGCAATGTCGTCGAGCTTCAGCGGAAGTTCGGCACGCTGATATCGCATTGCGTTAGACTAAAGGAGCGACGGCTGAAGAACGATTCGAAGCTGGTCGGATCAGGCTCAAGTTACATCCACTTTGGCAACGATCCGGCACCCGAGTAAGATAATCGGGGTTCGTCCGTTCCCTGCTGTCCCGATTTGAGACGCGGAATGGTCGCCTCGGCAGGCTAGCGCGCGAGATGCGGCCTTACTGATCCTCCGCGATCGAGTTCGCGGCGGGATCTTCGAGAGTGTTGGAATCGATGTGGTTCAGCCTGCCGGGCGCCGAATCCAGCATTTCGGCTGCATTCTCCAGCTGACGATTTTCCGAAGCCGTCGGGCTGGTCGAGTCGGCGCAGGACGCGGCGAGAAACGCCAATAAAAAAGGGCCGCACACCCGGAAAGGCATGCGGCCCCTGATCATTGCCGATCGGTCTTATTCGGCGGCGTTGTCGGCCGCCTCGTCGACCGCCTCGCCGGCGTTCTCGACGGCTTCGCCGGCGTTGTCGATCGCGTTGCTCGCCGAATCGAGCGCGTTGCCGGCCGCGTTTTCCGTGTCCGTCATCGTCGCGTTCATGTCGGTTTCGGCCGCGTTCTCGGTGTAGGTGTCGTTCGCGGAAACATTGTTTGCGTTGTCGCTCTTCGCGCAAGCCGCGAGGCCGAGCGCGAGGACCGCAACGGTCACTGCAACTTTCTTCATGATCGTGCCACTCCCTCTAACTGGCCCCCTTTGAGAGCCTGGGCTCGGCCAAGCGCACGAATCGAGCGCGAGGCCAGCGGCGGGCATTACAGACGCGGGCACCCTCGCGCAACGCCCCGAAAGCAGTCGCTCGAATGGGTTCCAGTTCGTTTGACCATATAAAGATTTCTTTATATGCCGATGGCAGTTTATGACCATGCTTCCGCTTGCTAGCCTTTTTCAGGCGCTTTCCGACCCGACCAGGCTTCGGATTCTACAGCTGTTATCGCGCATGGAATTGTCCGTCGGCGAGCTCGCGCAATTGCTCGAACAGAGCCAGCCGCGGGTGTCTCGCCATGTCCGAATCCTCGCCGATGCGGCAATTGTCGACCGCCGCAAGGAAGGCAGCTGGGTTTTCCTGGCGCTTGCGGGTCCGGAGCGCAGAGCGCCGCTTTTGCGTCTCGTGGAAGAGTGGACCGACGATCGAACGCGCAAGGTCTTCGACGAGGATTCCGAGCGGCTGGACGCAGTCCGCGCCGACCGCGCCGAAGCCGCGAAGCGCTATTTCGCCGCTCAGGCCGAGGTCTGGGATTCGATACGCTCGCTTCACGTGGCCGAAGAGCAGGTGGAGCGCGCGATCGCCTCCGCCCTCGCCGGCGGGCCGCTCGGGACGCTGGTGGATATCGGCACCGGAACCGGCCGGATGATCGAGCTGTTCGGCCCGCGCGCGAGCGAAGCGATCGGGATCGACCGCTCGTCGGAGATGCTTCGGCTGGCGCGGGCCAAGCTCGAATCCGCGGGCGTCCGCTCGAGCCTCCGCCAGGGCGATATGTATGCGCTGCCGCTCGCCGAGGACAGCGCGGACAGCATAATCATCCACCAGGTGCTCCATTATGCCCACGCACCGGCGGCGGCGCTTGCCGAGGCCGCCCGCGTGCTTTCGCCGGCAGGGACTTTGCTGGTCGTCGATTTCGCTGCCCATGACCGCGAGGAGCTTCGCGCCCGCGATGCGCATTTGCGGCTCGGCTTCGCGGATGAAGTCATGGCCGGCTGGTTCGATGCCGCCGGCCTTACGCTCGACCATGTCGAGCATCTCGAGGGCGGCGAGCTGACCGTGACCTTGTGGCGCGGGTCGAAGCCCGAGGTCCGAAAGAGGAAAGCGGCATGAACCGCCATCCCGTAGAGGGCCTGACGAACCACGAGCCTTTGTTCGCGAGGCCCAACGGCGACATCCAGGTCAGCTTCGAATTCTTCCCGCCGAAGACGGAGAAGATGGAGCAGAATCTGTGGGAGTCGATCAAGACTCTCGAACCGCTTCACCCGCGTTTCGTCTCGGTGACCTACGGCGCCGGTGGGTCGACCCGCGAGCGCACCCACGCGACGGTCGAGCGAATTCTCAAGCAGACCGCGCTGACCCCGGCGGCGCACCTCACCTGCGTCGGGGCTAGCCGCGATGAGATCGACTCGATCGCCCGGGATTATTGGGACCTGGGCGTCCGGCATCTGGTGGCGCTGCGCGGCGACGCGCCCGAGCCGGGGACGAAGTATCAGCCGCATCCGCAAGGGTATCGCGATGCCTGCGAGCTTGTGGAGGGCCTGAAGCGAGTCGCCCCGTTCGACATTTCGGTGGCCGCTTATCCGGAGGTTCATCCGGATTCCGTGTCACGCTCCTTCGATCTCGAAAATCTGAAGAGGAAGGTGGATGCCGGCGCCGACCGAGCGATCACCCAGTTCTTCTTTTCCGCCGACTGTTTCTTTCGCTTCCGCGACGAAGCTTCGGCGGCGGGAATCGACGTCGAGATCGTTCCCGGGATCCTGCCGGTGACCAACGTCGCCCAGGCCCGCCGCTTCGCGCAGACATGCGGCGCTTCCATCCCCGGCTGGCTCGACAGCCTGTTCGAGGGCCTGGACGATCTTCCTGCTGCCCGGCAGCTGATCGCCGCCACCGTGGCCGCCGAATTGTGCGGCCAGCTCAGCGCCGGCGGCGTCCGCCACTTCCATTTCTACACGCTCAACCGCGCCGAACTCAGCTACGCGATTTGCCATCTGCTCGGCGTGCGCGCGCAATGACCGCGGCAGATACATTCCGCGCTGAGGCCGCGAAACGGATACTCGTCAAGGACGGGGCCTATGGCACGTTGATCCAGACCGAAAAGCTTCCCGAGCGCGCTTATGCCGGCGACCTCGGCCTTTCACGCGATCAGCGCGGCAATAACGACCTCATCAACCTCACCCGCCCAGAGCTGGTACGCAAGATTTGCGAGAGCTTCGCGGCTGCCGGCGCGGACGTGCTTGCGACCAACACCTTCAACGCCAATGCGATCAGCCAGGCCGATTTCGGTGCCGAGCATCTGGTCGGAGACATCAACCGCGCAGCCGCGCAGATCGTTCGCAAGGTCGCGGATTCCTTTGCGAAAAAGGACGGCAGGCCGCGCTGGGTCGCCGGCGCGGTCGGGCCGACCAACAAGACCCTGTCGCTGTCTCCCGACGTGAACGACCCCGCTTTCCGCGAAGTCGATTTCGACACGATGAAGGCGGTCTATCGCGAGCAGATCGGCGCGCTGGCCGAAGGCGGAGTCGATTTCATCCTGGTCGAAACGGTCTTCGACACGCTGAACGCGAAGGCCGCGATCATGGCGGCTCTTGAAGCGGAGCAGGCGCTGGGCCGCGCACTTCCGCTGATGATTTCGATGACACTCACGGATCTGTCCGGCCGCAACCTGTCCGGTCACACGGTCGAGGGCTTCTGGGCCAGCGTTCGGCATGCGCGGCCGCTCACTATCGGCCTCAATTGCTCCTTCGGCGCCGCCCAGCTCCGTCCGCATCTGGCGGCGTTGTCGGCGCAGGCGGATACGTTGCTGATGGCCTATCCCAACGCCGGGCTTCCCAACGAGCTCGGCGAATATGACGAGGCGGCGGCGGAAACGGCGGCGCAGGTAACCGAATGGTTGCGCGACGGGCTCGTGAATGTCGTCGGTGGCTGCTGCGGCACGACGCCCGCGCATATTGGCGCAATCGCGGATGTGGCTGGTGGAAAGCCGCCGCGTTCGGTTCCCGCCGTTCGCCGGCAAACCTTGCTCGCCGGACTCGAGCCCATGATCTTCGCGGCCTAGTCATGGATAAAACCGTTCGCCCCGAGCCCGTCGAAGGGCTGCCCTTTTCTTCTGCTAATCAAGAACAAGACAGTCCCTCGACAAGCTCGGAACGAACGGAGGCTGGGGGAGCGGCCGCCCGCTTCGTCAATGTTGGCGAGCGGACCAACGTCACCGGATCGGCCAGGTTCAAGAAACTGATTCTCGCCGGCGATTACGACGCCGCGGTCGAGGTCGCTCGCCAACAGGTCGAAAACGGCGCGCAGATCGTCGACGTCAACATGGACGAGGCCTTGCTCGATTCAGAGCAGGCGATGACGATCTTTTTGAAACGCATCGCCGCCGAGCCCGACATCGCGCGTGTGCCGGTGATGGTCGACAGCTCCAAATGGAGCGTGATCGAGGCTGGCCTCAAATGCGTTTCGGGCAAGCCGATCGTCAATTCGATCAGTCTCAAGGAAGGCGAGGGCCCGTTCCTCGAGCTGGCGCGCAAGTGCCGGGCCTACGGAGCAGCCGTCGTCGTCATGGCCTTCGACGAGACCGGCCAGGCCGACAGCGCGGCTCGAAAAGTCCAGATCTGCGAGCGCGCTTACAAGCTGCTGGTGGACGACGGGACGGAGCCTGAAGACATCATCTTCGACCCCAATATCTTCGCCGTCGCGACCGGGATCGAGGAGCATCGCCGCTATGCGCTCGACTTCATCGAGGCCGCCGGCGAAATCCGCAGCCGCTGCCCCGGAGTCCACATTTCCGGCGGCCTCTCGAACCTCAGCTTCTCGTTCCGCGGCAACGAGCCGGTGCGCCGGGCGATGCACAGCGTCTTCCTCTACCACGCGATTCCCGCGGGGATGGACATGGGCATCGTCAACGCCGGCCAGCTCGACGTTTACGACACGATCGATCCCGAGCTTCGCGAGGCCTGCGAGGATGTCATCCTCGATCGCCGGCCGGACGCCACCGAGCGGCTGGTCGAGCTCGCCGAGCGCTTCAAGGGCACCGACGCGGCCGAGGAAAAGAAGCTCGCCGAGTGGCGCGGCCTGCCGGTCGCCGAAAGGCTGTCCTACGCTTTGGTCAAGGGAATCGACGCGCATATCCTGGACGATACAGAGGAAGCGCGCCTGGCTTTCGACCGGCCGATCGAGGTGATCGAGGGGCCGCTGATGGACGGAATGAACATCGTCGGCGACCTGTTCGGGTCGGGAAAGATGTTCCTTCCGCAGGTCGTCAAGTCGGCGCGCGTGATGAAGAAGGCCGTCGCTCATCTCATCCCCTTCATCGAGGCGGAGAAGGAAAAGACCGGCGCCACCCAGGGCAAGGGCCGGGTGGTGATGGCGACGGTCAAGGGCGACGTTCACGACATCGGCAAGAACATCGTCGGCGTCGTCCTCCAGTGCAACGGCTTCGAAGTGATCGACCTCGGAGTCATGGTGCCCTGGCAGGACATCCTCCAGGCCGCCAACGACAACCGCGCCGACATGATCGGCTTATCCGGGCTGATCACGCCCTCGCTCGACGAGATGGTGACGGTGGCGGGGGAAATGCAGCGATTGGGCCTGACGCTGCCGCTTCTGATCGGCGGGGCGACCACCAGCAAGGCGCATACGGCGCTTCGGATCGACCCGGCCTATGCAGGGCCAGTCATCCACGTCCTCGACGCAAGCCGGGCCGTGGGAGTCGCATCGTCGCTGGTTTCGGACACCCAGCGCGAGCCGCTGATCGCGACGACGGCCGAGGATTACGACAAGCTCAGGAAATCGCGCGAGCGAAGCGGGCAGAGCGAACTGGCTTCGCTCGAGGACGCGCGCGCCAATGCATTTCCCTACGATCCGGCCGGCAAGCCGTCGCCGCCGCAATATCCGGGCTTGCATCATATCGGCGACTGGCCGCTCAAGGATCTGAAAGCGTCGATCGACTGGACCCCCTTCTTCCGAGCCTGGGAGCTTGCCGGCACCTACCCATCGATCCTGCAAGATCCGGTCGTCGGCGAGAGCGCGCGCAACCTGTTCGAAGACGCGCAGACGATGCTCGACCGGATCATCGCCGAGCGATGGGTGACCCCCAAGGCCACCGTGGGCCTGTGGCGCTGCAAGCGCGAGGGCGATGATATTTTCGTCCTTGCGGGCAATGACTGGACGCAAGTCCCCATGCTCCGCCAGCAAATCAAGAAGCGCGAGGGCCGACCCAACATGTGCCTGGCGGATTTCATCGATCCCGACGGCGAAGACTGGATCGGCGGGTTCGCGGTCGGAATCCACGGCCTCGGAACGCACCTCGACCGGTTCAAGTCGGAGAATGACGATTATTCCGATATCCTCCTGAAAGCGCTCGCCGACCGGCTCGCGGAGAGCTTCGCCGAAGTGTTGCACGCCGAGGTGCGCAACCGCCTTTGGGGCTATGCCGACGAGCATTTCTCGAACGAGCAGCTGATCCGCGAGAAATATGCCGGAATCCGCCCGGCGCCGGGCTATCCCGCCTGTCCCGACCACACTTTGAAGCCAATGTTGTTCGAAATGCTCGGCGGCAAGCCGGGCGAAGTCACGCTGACCGAGAACAACGCGATGCTTCCGACCTCGGCCGTCTCCGGCTTTTATTTCGGCCATCGCGACAGCCAGTATTTCGGAGTCGCGCGCATCGGCCGCGACCAGCTCGAGGATTACGCCGGCCGCCGGGGCGTTTCGGTGGACCAGGCCGAGCGGTGGCTTCGCCCGAACCTGGACTAGCCTTCATCGTCATTGCGAGCGTAGCGAAGCAATCCAGACGGGCGTTGGTCGAAGACTGGATTGCTTCGTCGCTCCGCTCCTCGCAATGACGGTCAAATAATGCTTCGCCGTCTCCTCATCCTTCTCGCGCTTCTCCTCGCGCCCGCGCTCGCTCACGCGCGCGGGATCGACCCGGAGCTTGTCGCCGAAGGGCCCGTTGCCGCCGGCGGCGAAGTCGAGCTTGCCATCGTCATGCACACCAGGCCCGGCTGGCACGGCTATTGGCTCAACCCCGGCGATGCGGGACTGCCGATGCGGGTCGAGTGGGACCTGCCTGCCGGCGCTTCGGTCGGCGAGCTTCGCTATCCGGTGCCGACGCGCCTGACGATCGCGGACCTCATGAACTATGTGTACGAGCGCGATTATGCGGTGCTGGTCCGGCTGAAGGCGCCGCCGGGAGCGTCGGGTACGGTGCCGGTCCGGGCCAGCGCGCAATGGCTCGCCTGCACGGACAAGATTTGCGTTCCCGAAAGCGGGACTCTGGCGCTCGACATTCCGGTCGGCGACGGGACGCCCAACCGGGCGCGGTTCGACGAATGGCGCCGGGCGCTTCCAAGGCCGCTTGCCGCGCAGGCGCATTTCCGGCTCGACGGCGACCGGATCCGGCTCGGAATTCCGCTTCCGTCGGACGTGAAGGTGGAAGAACCCTATTTCTATCCGGCGGTCGACGGGCCGGTCGATTATGCGGCGAAACAGCGCTTCAGCCGAAGCGACGATCTGCTGATTGCCGAACTCCCGCGGCGGCGCGGTGAGCCATCGCGGCTGACCGGCGTGCTGGCGCTCGGCGATGGGCGTGGTCTCGATATCAGCGCTGTTCCAGGCCCGGTGCCCGAGGGCGGAAGCCCGATCGGCGTGACGGACGGCGAAGCCCTGCTTTGGGCCGTGCTCGGCGCGATTGCGGGCGGAATCCTTCTCAATCTCATGCCCTGCGTATTCCCGATCCTCGCACTGAAGGCGCTTCACCTGGCGCGCAGCGGCGGCGACGAGCGCGAAACGCGCCGCGATGCTCTGGCTTATGCGGGTGGCGCGATTCTCGGCACCGGGGCGCTCGGAGTGGCGCTCGTGGCGATCCGCGCGGGTGGAAGCGCGGCGGGCTGGGCGTTCCAGCTCCAGGACCCGCGAACCATCATGCTTCTGCTTTTGCTGGCGACCGCGATCACCGCGAACCTGGTCGGCCTGTTCGTGCTTCCAGCCGCGGCCGGAGGGGCACGGCCCGCCGGAAGTTTCGGGACCGGCGCCCTCGCAGCCTTTGTCGCGACGCCCTGCGCCGGTCCGTTCCTTGGGGCGGCCCTCGGCACCGCGTTGCTTCTTCCGCTCGCCGGATC
>DASTIF010000073.1:0-8039 GCA_035717805.1 Sphingomicrobium sp. | reverse complement strand
CCGGCAATCGGGACCGAACAATGCCCAGGAGCCGGTCGTGAAATCCTGAAGCCGGGTGCCGAGGCCAATCACCAGGTCGGCGTCGGCCGCGAGCGCGTTCGCCGCGCTGGTGCCGGTGACGCCAATGCTTCCAAGCGCCATCGGATGATCCCAGGCCAGGCAGCCCTTTCCGGCCTGGGTCTCGGCTACCGGAATCCCGAACTCGGCGGCGAAGTCAGCCAGCGTCCGGCACGCCCCCGAATAATGGACCCCGCCGCCGCCGACGATCAACGGTGCGGCTGCGTTCTTCAGGGCTTCCGCCAATGCGCTCAGCGCTACGCGGTCGGGAGGGCTGTGCCGCGAGTGCCAGACGTGCGGCTCGAAAAAGCTTTCCGGGAAATCGAAGGCCTCGGCCTGCACGTCCTGGCAGAAGGCCACGGTCGCCGGGCCGCAGCTTGCCGGATCCGTCATCGTCGCGAGCGCCCGCGGAAGCGCGTCGAGCAGCTGCTCGGGGCGCGTGATCCGGTCGAAATAGCGCGACAGCGGGCGGAAGCAGTCATTCGCGGACACCGTCCCGTCGCCGAAATCCTCGACCTGCTGAAGCACAGGATCCGGCCTCCGGCTCGCATAAACGTCGCCGGGCAGGAACAGCACCGGGAGGCGGTTGACGTGCGCCAGGGCGGCCGCCGTCACCATATTGGTCGCGCCCGGCCCGATCGAGGTCGTGCAGGCCATCGCCCGCTTGCGGCGATTCTGCTTGGCGAAAGCGATAGCGGCATGCGCCATCGCCTGTTCGTTGTGCGCCCGGAACGTCGGCAAGGCATTGCGCTCGCCCGCCAGCGCTTCGCCCAAACCGGCGACATTGCCGTGCCCGAAGATAGCCCAGACTCCGGCGAAATAGGGCAGCTCTCCCGAATCGGTCTCGACCATCTGGTTGGCAAGAAAGCGAACGCAGGCCTGCGCCGCGGTGAGGCGTACGCTGCTCATGCCGCCTCGGCCGCGCGGGCGCGCGCGCTTCGCCAGGCCTCGACCAGCGTCGAAAATCGTGCCGCCATCGCCTCCACGGCTTCCTCGTTCCCAATGTCGCCCAACAGCCACTCGCGGGCGACATCATGGAAGATGCTTCGGCCGACCGCGAATCCCTTGACCACGGGGAACGGAGCCGCCGCTTCGAAGGATTCGACGAGATCGGGGATCGGCGCCGACAGGCCGAGCAGGACGATTCCCCGGCAATAAGGGTCGCGCTCGGCGATCACGGCGCTGATGTTGCGCCAGGCCGCGGCGCTTGGGGTCGGCTCGAGCTTCCACCAGTCGGGCATGATTCCGAGATCATACAGCCGTTCGAGCGAGCGCGCAGTCGAGTGACCGTCGATGGCCACGCCCGAAGGCGCGATGACCTCCAGAAGCAGCTCGTGGCCGCTTTCCCGGCACGCGGCGAACAGCCGGACGAGCTGCCGCTCCTGCCGCTCGCGAAGCTCGGGCGGGTCATCGTGATGATAGAAAACGAGGCATTTGACGACATGGGTCGAGGGCCAGCTGCCGATTTCCAGCCCGACATCGCCGAGACCCTCGAATTCGAGAGGACGCGATCGCGGAATCTCGATCGGGCGGCCGATCCAGTAACCCTGGCCCGCGGCCTCGGCGAGAACGTCGAAGCCGAACCGATCGTCGACAAGGATTCCGAACCCGCGGTCCTCGCCGGCCACTCGCCCGAGCGCGTCGAACGCGAGCTTCTTGAACGCGCTGATTTGCGCTTCCTTGCAATCGAGTTCCTGGACGAGATCGTCGAACTGGCTGCGATGATCGATCGCGAGGACATTGAGCGAGTCATAGTCGCCCTGTCGCGTGGTCGCCCAGTGAAGATGCTCGAGCGCCTTGTCTTCGCGAAGGCGAAACGGAAGGTCGTCGCGGGCGAGGAAGCAATCGAGCTCTTCCCTGGTCGGCATTGCCGGAGCGCAGCCGTGCCGCGAGACGACGATGGCGCCGCAGGCGTTCGCAAGCACGCAGCAGCGCTCAAGCGGCTCGCCGCGAAGCCAGCCGGACAGGAAGCCGGCCATGAAGGCATCGCCCGCACCGAGCACGTTGAACACCTCCACCGGAAAGCCGGGGACGACGAGCGCGTCGCTGAGGTCGGCGGGGACGTCGTCGGGAATTGCCGCGCATCCCGAAGCGCCGAGCTTGCAGACCAGTAGCGCCGCGGTTCGTTGGCGGATGGATTCGAGTGCCGCCACCGTGTCGGCTGTTCCCCCGAGAATGTGTATTTCCTCCTCGGTGCCGGCGATGAGATCGCACAGCGGAAGCATTTCGCGCAGCCGCTCGGTGACTTCGGGCGAGGCGACGAAGCGGTTCTCGCCCATGTCCTTGCCTTCGAGGCCCCACAGGACGGGTCGGTAGTCGATGTCGAAGATCACTCGGCCGCCGGATTCCCGGGCGAGCCGAACGGCCTTCATCGAGGCTTCGAACACATTGTCCGTCGAGAGATGGGTGCCGTTGATGAGCACGGCGGCGGCCGCCCGAATCTGCTCCTCGTCTATGTCGCCGGGGTCCAGCGCCATGTCCGCGCAATTCTCCCGGTAGAAGAGCAACGGAAAATGCTCGCGATCCCGGATTCCCAGGATCACCAGTGCGGTCAGGCGATCCGCGTCGGAGACGACCGCGCTGACGTCCACGCCCTCGCGCTGAAGCTGCTCACGAATGAATCGGCCCATGTGATCGGCGCCGACGCGAGTGACCAGCGCCGACTTCAACCCCAGGCGGGCAAGGCCGATCGCGGTGTTGGTGGGGCTTCCACCGACATATTTGGCGAACGAGGCCATGTCTTCCAGCCGTCCGCCGACCTGCTCTCCGTAGAGGTCGACGCTGGAGCGGCCGATCGCGACGAGGTCCAACGATTTTGCCAAGAAACTACCCCGCGCCAGCTACAATCGCCTCGCTCCCTCGCAATGGCTATTCCAGCAATGCTAATTCTGCAACAAACATTTCACTTTGCGCGCGTTCCGCCGCGGCCGAGCTCGGCTTCGAAAGCGAAGCCGATCGCGACGGCCTGGGCAAGGCACATGGAGGCAGCGAGCGAGCGGAAGCTGCGCACTTCCGAATCCCGCACCTGAAGCGCGACCGTCGCCTGCTTGGCGATCGGACTCACCCGGCTGTCGCTGATCGAAAGGATGTTCGCGCCCTTGCGAGCCGCCGTTTCGACCAGTTCGACCGTTTCCGGCGCGTAGGGCCGGAAGCTGACCGCGATCACCAGGTCGCGCCTGTCGATGGTGTTGGACTGCGGACGCGTGAGGCCGCCGACGCCGTCCATGAACTGCACATGCTTGCCGAGTTGCTGGAGCGAATATGCGAGATAGGCGGCGATCGGGAACGAGCGGCGGAAACCCGCGACATGGACGACCGAGGCTTTGGCGATCAAATCGACCGCCTCGCGCATCTCCTGCTCGCTGACCGTCTCGCTGAGATTCTGCAGGGCGAGGATATTGCCGTCGACGAATTCGGTGAGGAGTCCGTTCCCCGCCGGGGTGCGGCTGACCGATTCGCTGAAGCGCCGCACCCGCTCCCCATAACCGATCGCCGCATTGGCCGAGAGCAGTCCATCTCGGAACAGGCGCTGCATCTGGCTCGCGCCCGAAAAACCGAACGACTGGGCGAAGCGGACGATCGCCGAAGGCTGCACGCCGCAGCGCCGGGCGATCACGGTCAATGTTTCGAGAGCGACCTCGTTGGGTTCGTCGAGGACATAGCGTGCGACCTGCTTCAGCCGCTTGCTCAGCCCATCGTAGCGCTCGAGCAGAAGAGTCCGGAATTCATCGGCGGACGCCGGGGGCTTTCGCTTCTTGTCCATTCAAGCCTCCACGCCGAGCATTGCTGGAATATTCATTCTCGCGCTGGAAAGCAAAAGCCATTTACGCGATTTCCAGTTCGGCTATGAACGGAACATTCGTTCCAGGGGGCCGGCCGAGCGTGACCGCACATCGAATCGCCATCGTCGGCGCCGGTAGGATGGGCTCGCTCCACGCCGGCAACGCCGCGAGCTCGGACCGGTTCGACCTTGCCTTCGTCGCCGATCAGACGCTCGAATCCGCCCAGCGGCTCGCTGGAGCGAACGGGGCACAAGCAGCGACCTACGAGCAAGTCCTCGCCGATCCGTCGATCGAAGCGGTGATCGTCGCAAGCTCGACGAGTTCTCACCTCGAAAATGTGTCGGCTGCGCTTGGCGCGGGGAAGGCCGTCTTCTGCGAAAAGCCGCTGTCGCTCGATGCCGAGACGCTCGCTTCCGCGCTGCCGGCGATCGATGCGGCCGGAAAGCCCGTCTTCATCGCCTTCAACCGGCGCTTCGACCCGCATCTCAAGGCGCTCAAGAGCAGGCTAGATCAAGGCGAAATCGGCGGCGTCGAAACGCTTCACATCGTCAACCACGATCCCGCACCGCCCGACCTCGCGTTCATCCCTCGCAGCGGGGGTCTGTTCAAGGATTTCACAATCCACGATTTCGACACCGCGCGCTGGCTGCTCGCCGAGCCGTTCGTCGAAATATTCGCGACCGGCGCCTGCCTGGTCGACCCGCGGATCGCCGAGCTCGGCGACATCGACACCGCCAAGCTCGTGCTCAGGACAGCCACCGACCGCCTCTGCGTCATCAGCAACAGCCGCCGCACCGGCTACGGCTACGACCAGAGGGTCGAGCTGTTCGGATCGAAGGGCGCGCTTCGAGTTGGCAATGTCCCCTCGACAGCCGTCGAGCAGCTGGGCGAGGGCGGAGTGAACGGCGCGCCATTCCCTTATTCGTTCGTCGAGCGCTATGCCGATGCTTATCGGGCCGAGCTCGACCATTTCGCCGATGTCCTGGACGGCCGGTCGACACCCGAGACTGGGCCACGCGACAGCCTTCGGGCGCTTCGGCTGGCCGACGCCGCGGAACGCTCCTTTGCCGAGAAACGGCCGGTCAAACTGGAGGGCGCCGCTCAGTGAACCGAATTGCCCTGATCGGCGCCGGCCGGATCGGCAAAATCCACGCCGCCAACGCGCTTGCCCAGCCCGGCATCGAGCTTGCGTATGTCGTCGATGCGGTCGGCGCGGCCGCCGAAGAGCTGGCGCGGACAACCGGCGCCAGGGTCGCGCCGCTCGACGAAATCTTTGCGGACGGCTCGATCGCCGGGGTCGTCATCGCCAGCTCGACCGACACGCATCTGGAGCTCTGCCTGCGCGCCATCGAGACGGGCAAGGCGGCCTTTTGCGAAAAGCCGCTCGACCTCGATCTCGCCAAGGCCGAAGCCGCGGCCCCGACGCTCGGACAGTCGGAGGCGCGGCTGTTTCTCGGCTTCAACCGACGTTTCGACCCCAACTTCCGCCGCCTTCGAGACCAAATCCATTCGGGTGCCCTGGGGGCGCTCGAGACCCTGCACATCGTCAGCCACGACCCGGCGCCGCCGCCGATCGATTATGTCCGCGTGTCGGGCGGGCTGTTCAAGGACATGGCGATCCACGATTTCGACATGGCGCGCTGGCTGCTCGGCGAGGAGCCGGTCGAGGTCTATGCGGCAGGCGCCTGCCTGATCGACCCGGGAATCGGCGAGGCGGGCGACATCGACACCGCCAAGACCGTGCTTCGAACCGGCTCGGGCAAGATCTGCGTCATCAGCAACAGCCGTCGAAGCGGCTACGGCTACGACCAGCGGATCGAGGCTTTCTGCTCGAACGGCCTGCTCCGCGCCGGGAACGTCCGCGAAACCACGGTCGAAAGCTGGGAGGCAAGCGGATCGCACAGCGACCCGCTGCAGAACTTCTTCCTCGACCGCTACCGCGATGCCTACCGGGCCGAAATGGCGCATTTCGCGGGCGTGGTCGCCGGCGAGCAGGAACCGCTGGTCGGCTATCGGGACGGGGTCGCCGCCCTGGCCCTGGCCGACGCGGCCGCCGAGAGCAACGCGGCGAAGGCGGTCGTGCAAGTGACAGCCGCCCCCGCCCGGGATTGCCCGGGGTCGCCTGAGCTGGGGTAGCTTTCCGATACGGTGTGAATCTGGACGCTAGGGCTGGCGGCCCAATTGCGCTATGGGTGGCCGCGCTACCGGTCGCAAACGAACGGGACTGGCGCTTTGCGGCTCCTTTTTCCTTCTCTGTCGCCACTCTTAGCACTGAAGGTCCGGAACCTCCGGATCCACGAACGAGAAGGAACGCGAAAATGCCCACAGGAACAGTCAAGTTTTTCAACGAATCCAAAGGCTTCGGCTTCATCCAGCCCGAGGACGGAGGCCAGGACGCGTTCGTCCACATCTCCGACGTCGAGCGCTCCGGAATGAGCAGTCTGCGCGAAGGCCAGCGGGTCTCCTACGATGTCGAAGACGACCAGCGCGGCAAGAAGAAGGCGTGCAACTTGAAGGACGCCGGCGAGTAAAGCCGCCGAGCGACCGCGAGCAATCGCCAAACAGGGGGAGGCGTCCGGGACCGGGCGTCTCCCCATTTTTTTGCGCGGGCGTGGGGCGGCGGTCCGGAAGTAGGGGCGAGGGGACGCGATCGTCACCGCGAGGGGGGGTCGAATCGGGGGGTCGCCAACTTCGCCAACTTCGTCACCTTTGCGTGTCGGTTCAGGGGCAGGCGGGGGTCCCGGCTCGAGGCCGGGATGACGTGGGGCGCGGACAATCCGAAAGAGCCAGTCTCACCCGCGGCCAGTGCAGTGCATTGGCGAGGATGAGACTCGGCGCGCAGCGTTTCACATTTCGGGGGCTGTAGGACAGCGAAAAATGTCAGGCCGGCGGAAGCACGATCCTTGCGTCGGGCTCGCCGGCGGCGAGCGCGTTCATCCAGGCGAGGATCAGGTCGCGGGTCAGGTAGCGGCCGTGGGCGGCGCGGTCGTGGCGCTCGACGATCGGGAAGGTCGAGAGGATGTAGTCGGCGTCGTCGCGGCCGATTCCGTAGAGGTGGAAATAGAGCGCATCGAGGCGCGCGCGGCGGGTGCGGCGGTCGTCCTCGTCCCAGGCGAACGGCGGTTTGACCCTGACGTCATCGCGAGGAGCGTCAGCGACGACGCGATCCAGCTCTGGATTGCTTCGCTGCGCTCGCAATGACGAAGGCTTGAGTTCCTCGACATAGGCCAGGTCGCGGGCGAACGGCGCCATGTCGTGCGCGGTGTAGGTCAGCGCCAGCACGTCGTCGCGGACGATCTCGGCGGCGGCTTTGGGGCCGAAGTGGGTGGCGTAGGCGGCGGGCGGGATGACGGGGAGTTGTTCGACGATGAACCAGTTCAAGTGCTGACCCTGCACCTTCTGGCGAGCGAGGTAGTCAAGCGCGAAACTGTTCAGATTGCCGAGTAGCAGTTCCAACGGAATGGTCTTTTCCGATGGAATGAGTATCGGAAGCGTGTTGCCGAAGGCCGTTGACGGTAATGCAGCGGCGATGAAGGTCCGCACGTTTGTCGGAGCTGTGATTTCCTTGAACCCAAGCACCCACGGCCGCGCCTGAACGGCGACGCAATTTGAGCTTTCCACCCAGAATTGTGGCTGCGGCAACCACGACGGGTCGCTGTGCTCCATTGGCGTCGTGGCAGAGGGCTGAGCCGGTCTGTTCAAATTGGCCGGATTAACAGAGACGCTGGCGGCGCGGTGGTCGAAGGCCTGGACCATCTTGCCTTCGTAGAGCGGGACGAACTCCGTCGGCTCTCCGCCAACCTGGCCGCGCCAGCGGTTTCCGGCGACCGGGAACAAGCCGTCGGCGTCTAGCTCGGCGCGGGTACGGAACAGGCCGCTGTCGTTGGTCATATCGAACATGCGCAAATACTTCACCGGCCACGGCATCGCCGGTGGGTCGGTGCGGCGGTCGACGAGCACCGGCAGGCGCGCATAGATGCCGAGCGTCAGTTCGGCGTCGCGGGGCGAGCGGAAGATCGGCGCGGTGCCCGTGTTGGGGTTTGCGTTGGCGAAATCCTGCGCGGTCAGGGTGAAGCTGGCCAAGGCGACATCGGCGTCGCCGGCGCCGGGCAGGAAAAATCCCAACCGCGCCTCGTCGAAGCGGCGCGCATCCCCGCCGAAGATCATCGCGCAGAACTTGAATCGGCTATCGACGTCCGG
>DASTIF010000072.1:0-7922 GCA_035717805.1 Sphingomicrobium sp. | reverse complement strand
GTCGGCGGAAGCCTCGACGGAAAGCGGATCGCCGTGTTTGGGCTGACGTTCAAGCCCAACACCGACGACATGCGCGATGCGCCGTCGATTACCTTGATTAAGGGCCTCGTCGAATCGGGCGCGAAAGTCGTCGCGTTCGATCCGGTCGGCAGGGAGCAGGCGGAGCCGCTGTTGCCGCCGATCGACTATACGGACAACGCCTATGGAGCCGTCGAGGGCGCCGATGCGTTGGTGATCGTTACCGAGTGGGACGAGTTCAGGGCATTGGACCTCGAAAGGATAGCTGGCACGATGCGGGGGAGGGCGCTGGTCGATCTGCGAAACGTCTACGATCCCGAAGAGGCCGAAAAAGCCGGTCTCGATTATTGCGGAATCGGTCGGGCGGCCCAAACGAATCCATCGAAGATGGCCGGGGCCGAGTAAAAGATGGCCGGGGCCGAGCGCATCGTCGTTGTCGGCCTCGGTTATGTGGGATTGCCGCTCGCCATCGCGCTTGCGCGCAAGTTTCCGGTCACCGGCCTTGATGTCGACAGCTCGAGGATCGAAGAGCTTAAATCCGGGCAGGACCGGACTCGCGAGGTGGATTGCGAGGCGCTCTCCCGATCGGCGATCGAGCTGACATCGGATCCCGGCGAGGCTCGCGGAGCCGACGTCTATATCGTCGCGGTCCCGACTCCGGTCGATGCGCATAATCGGCCCGACCTCGGCGCTCTGCTCGCGGCGACCCGGGCCGTTGCCGGCCTGATCGATGCAAGGCGCCGTCCGACGATCGTCTTCGAAAGTACCGTCTATCCCGGGGTCACCGAGGATATTTGCGGTCGCGAGATCGAGCAGGTTTCGGGACTGGTGCGCAGTCTCGATTTTCGCCTCGGTTACAGCCCGGAGCGCATCAACCCGGGCGACAAGGAACATACGGTCGACAGGATCACCAAGGTCATCGCCGGCGAGGACGGCGAAGTGCTCGACCAGCTCGACCGGATTTACGGAGCGATCACGACCGGCGGGACTTTCCGCGCCGCGTCGATCAAGACCGCCGAGGCCGCCAAGGCGATCGAGAACGCGCAGCGCGACATCAACATCGCCTTCATGAACGAAGTCGCGCAAATCCTCTCGCGTGTCGGGGTTTCGGTCTGGGACGTGCTCGCCGCGGCAAGGACGAAGTGGAATTTCCTGGGGTTCGAGCCGGGGCTGGTCGGCGGCCACTGCATCGGAGTCGACCCATATTATCTAAGCCACCTGGCGCAGCAGCTTGGGCACGATCCGGAGGTCATCCTCGCCGGCCGCGGAATCAACGATGGGATGGGGCGCTGGATCGCGGATACGCTGCACGAGCGGCGCGGCTCCAGGGCCGGAAGCGCACTGGTGCTCGGGCTGACCTTCAAGGAGAACGTGCCGGACCTTCGCAACAGCCGCACCATCGACGTCATTCGCCGCCTCCGCTGGCTAGGGCACGACGTGAAAATCGCCGACCCCCTCGCCGATCCGGCCGAGGTGGAGCGCGAGTTCGGGCTCGAAATGACCGGTCCCGGCGGCGTTCGTTATGATCTGGTGGTCGGCGCGGTTCCGCACGACAGCTATCGTGCGATGTCCGCGAACGACCTCGAAGCCCTGGTTGAACCGGGCGGGACTCTCGCGGACCTCAAGGGCATGTGGCGCTCGCATCAGCTCGACCCCGAGATCGACCGGTGGACTCTGTAATCGACGATGAGGCCACGCCGCGGGGGCGTCGCTCGATCGCGTCGAGAAAGCGGTTTCAATTTGCCTGTGCCATTCTGGCCGGCGCACTTCTTCCCTGGTCCCTTCGCCTGGTCCTTCCGGGCCGCTTCCTCGAAGCCGCGACAACCAATGCGCTGATCGCCAACGCGCTGGCGGTCGTCATCGCCTTCTGGACCCGGCTTTCGGTCGAAACCTATCCCGGCATCCGCCGAAGCTACGTCATCTTTCCCTCGGCATTGACCGGCCACGGGGTCGTCGTCGTCTGGTTCCTTCTGACCCGCTTTCCCTACGACCGGCTGGCGCTGGGCCTCGGCTTCGTCTTCCACGTGCTCATCCTCTACCTGCTGTACATCTACGGCGAGCTACGGGTGACCCGCCGGATCGCGGTGGTTCCATTCGGATCGGTCGAGCGGCTGCTTTCGATCAGGGGCGTGCAATGGGCGATGCTCAAGCGTCCGCGGCTGAGGGATGCGGCGCGCTGCGATGCAATCGTCGCCGACTTCTCGTCCGACCTGCCCGACGAATGGGAAGCATTCCTGGCGGACGCGGCGCTGGCTGGCCGGATCGTCTATCAGCACAAGCAACTCGGGGAATCGCTGACCGGGAGGGTCGAGCTCGAGCAATTGTCGGAGAACAGCTTCGGGTCGCTGGTTCCGGCGCGCGGCTATTTCCACCTCAAGGGCCTCTTGGACTTCGGCTTTGCGCTTCTGTTGCTTCCCCTCGCGCTTCCGCTGATGGTTGGCATCGCACTCGCCATTCGTCTCGACAGCAAAGGCCCGGCGCTGTTCCGGCAGAAGCGGGTGGGACATGCGGGTCGCGAGATCACAATCTACAAGTTCCGGACCATGCGCCCGCTCGAAATCGAAGACGAGCGGCGCGCGGCGATGACCGAGGACGGCGACGGCCGGATCACGAACGTCGGGCGGCTGCTCCGCAAGTTGCGGCTCGACGAGCTTCCGCAGATGTTCAACATCCTCAAATGGGAAATGAGCTGGATCGGCCCCAGGCCCGAAGCGCAGGTGCTGTCCGTCTGGTACACCAGCGAACTGCCTTTCTATCGGTATCGGCACGTGGTGAAGCCGGGCATTTCGGGATGGGCGCAGGTCAACCAGGGCCATGTCGCGCAAGTGGACGAGGTCCATCGCAAGCTTCAGTACGACTTCTATTACATTAAATATTTCTCGCCCTGGCTCGATCTCCTGATTTTCCTTCGGACGGTGAAGGTGATGCTGACCGGTTTCGGCTCGCGTTAGCCCCAGGCCGCTTCGTAGCTTTTCCACAACATGTAGGCCGCGACCGCGAAAATCAGTGCTGCGAAGACGAGCGAAAGCCGGCCGCGTTCTTTCGACAGGCGGCGGGCGAGGCGCGTTCCGCCAAGCGAACCGGCAAGGCCGCCGGCGATGAATGCGAAAGCGAGCGCCCAGTCGACCAGCCCGGACAGCGAATAGTTGATCGCGGTGGTCAGACCGAAGGCGGTGACCGCGACCAGCGAGGAGCCGACCGCGTTGATCATCGACATGCCCGTCGCCGCGGTGAGCCCCGGTACGATCAAAAAGCCGCCGCCAATCCCGAAAAAGCCCGAAAAGGCGCCGGTGCCGAGACCGTAGCCGATAAGCTTGCCGGCATTTTCCCTGCCCAGAGTCACGTCGGGATTGCCGAACGACGCCCTTCGCCGGAGCATCAGGATGCCGACGGCAATCATCAGAAGCGCGAACAGGAACAGAAGCTTCTGCCCGTCGAAGGCTTTGCCGAGAGTAGAGCCCACGGCGGCGCCGGCGATACCGGCGATCGCGAACAGCCCGGCGCAGCGCCATCTGACATGACCCGCCCTGGCGTGATGGACGAGACCGGTCGCTGCATTGGCGGCGACCGCGAGGGCGCTTGTGCCGATCGCGAGGTGCGGGTTTCGCACTCCGACCAGATAGACGATCAGCGGGACGGCGAGGATCGAGCCGCCGCCGCCGACCAGGCCGAGAACGAAGCCGACGAGCGCGCCCGAGCCGACTCCGAGCAGATACTGCAGCAGCGAGAGCGTCAAAGCCGGTTGAGCGGGAGCTTGAGGTAGCGGATCCCGTTGTCCTCCGGCTCGGGAAGCCGCCCGGCGCGCATATTCACCTGCACCGACGGGAACAGCAGCTCGGGCGTGCCCAGCGCGGAATCGCGGCTGGTGCGCATCGCCACGAACGCCTCTTCGGACACTCCATCGTGGACGTGGATATTGCCGCTTCGCTCGGCCCCGATGCTCGTCTCCCAGGCAAACTCGTCCCGGCCCGGAGCTTTATAGTCGTGGCAAAGGAACACCCGGGTTTCGTCGGGCAGCGCGGTCAGGCGGCGGATCGAGCGATAGAGCTGGCGAGCATCGCCGCCCGGAAAATCGCAGCGCGCGGTGCCGTAATCCGGCATGAACATCGTGTCGCCGACGAAAACGGCATCGCCGATGACGTAAGCGGCGTCGGCCGGCGTGTGGCCGGGAACGTGGAGGACCGTGGCCGGAATATCGCCGACCGTGAACGTCTCGCCGTCGTCGAACAGTCGGCCGAACTGCGAGCCGTCGCGGGCGAAGCCGCTGTCCTCGTTGAATATGTCGCCGAACACCGACTGGACCGCCGTGATCGCGCTCCCGATTCCGATCGTCCCGCCCAGCCGCTCCTGAAGCCAGGGAGCGGCGGAGAGATGATCGGCGTGGGCGTGGGTTTCGAGCAGCCAGTCGACGCATAGGCCCTGGCTTTCGACGAAGGCGGCGATCGACTCCGCGCTTTCGGTCGAGGTTCGGGCGCAGGCATCGTCGAAGTCGAGCACGCTGTCGATAATCGCGGCGCGCTTTGTCGCGGGATCGGCGACGATATAGGAGACGGTGAAGGTCGGCTTATGGAAGAAGCCGGTTACTTCGGGCTGTGGCGTCCGGCCGGCGAGGCACAGCCGGACCTGTTCGGCCGCCGTCTCAAGCGCTTTGTCGGACGATGCGTCGGTCATCGAACCGGACGTTACTCCCAGCCTGCCGCCCGCGAAAAGCCCCGGCCCAACGAAACCGGGCCTCCCCGCGAAGGGAGGCCCGGCAAATTATCCGATGCACCGGAAGGTGCGGGATGGATCAGGCGAGAACGTAGCCGGAATCCGCCCAGCCGTCGAAGTCACCCGTGGTGACATAGCCGAGGTCGGCGAACGATGCCGCGCTCATCGCCGAATAATAATTCGGCCCGTCGTTGATGTAGCCGGTCATCAGCTCGTTGCCGTAGCTTTCCTCGTCCCAGTGCGAGCCGGCGGTGCCTGCACCGCCGTCCTGCTCGACCGCGATCAAGCCGCTGCCGCCCATGTCATGATAGGCCGAGGTCGCATTGGCGCCGGTGAACTCGCCGTCGCTAACAAGGCCGAGCCGGTCCCAGATCGAGCCGAAGCCGAGGCTGTGCGACATCTCGTGGAGCACGACCTGCGAGAAGACGTCGTTGCCCATGTCGTTCACGTCGACGATGTCGAACTTCATCTGGGCAGTCGCTGGAAGCGAGCTGGCCGTTCGGACGGACGTCGGGCCGGCCTGGCCTAGGATGCCGTAGAGACCGTCGATATTGCCCAGCTCGGCGCTGATCAGGATATCGTCGATCGTCTTCGGGCCGCCCTTGCCGCCATAGACGGTGACGTCGGGAATCTCGCCGACGATCAGGTCGACCAGCCGGTCCGCGGCAGTGACGAAGACGTCGTGGAGCGCCTGGGTCCAGGTGCCGCTGAACGTAATCGTGATGTTGTAACCATCGGAGCCGTCGGAAGGGCCGGCGGTATAGGGATCGAAGCTGGTCCCGCCGCCGCCGCCGCCGCCACCACCGCCGCCATGGCCGCCACCGCCACCGCCGTTGCCGCCCTTGGCGTCGGCAACTTCGTTGGTGTGGATGACGTGGGTGAGATCGACGCCGACCAATTTGTCGGTCGACATCGGTAGGCTGACCCGGAGGTCGAGCTGGTGGCCTTGATGCGCCAATCCGAAACCCGAATTGCCGACGCCGTCGGAGAATGAATCAAACCGGTCGTTACGCATGTGCATTAGCTCCCCTGTTGGCGACAGGTTCGGCGTCCCGCCGCAGTGCTAATCGACCGAGCTTAAACAAAAGAGGGGGCGTGGCAAGCCCTTGGACAAAATGGCCTATTTTGAGACGGTGGAGCTTGCTTGTCCGCCTTCGACACTTGCTCGGGGCGCCGGCCGCGGCGTCATGAGCCGCTCTTCGAACCATTTGTGGAAAAGGATGTCCGTCGCGCTTGGCACGCCTCGAATCCGCGCCCTATAGCCTGCAGCAAATGGCCGACCTGTTTTCGTCTTCCAAAGCGCCCGATCCGTCCGACACCTACGACGCCGCCTCGATCGAGGTGCTCGAAGGCCTCGAGCCCGTCCGCCGCCGCCCCGGCATGTACATCGGCGGCACCGACGCGCGCGCCCTCCACCACCTCGCCGCCGAGGTCATCGACAATGCCATGGACGAGGCGGTCGCCGGCCACGCGTCGCGGATCGAGGTCACTCTGGAATCCGGCAACCGGCTGACCGTCTTCGACAACGGCCGCGGAATCCCGGTCGAAGAGCACCCGAAGTACCCCGGCAAGTCGGCGCTGGAGGTCATCATGACCACGCTCCACTCGGGCGGGAAGTTCGAGGGCAAGGCCTATTCCACTTCCGGCGGGCTTCACGGCGTTGGAGTCAGCGTCGTCAACGCGCTCTCCACCGAAACGATTGTCGAGGTCGCCCGCGACAAGATTCTCTACCGCCAGGCTTTCGCGCGAGGCCACGCCACCTCGCCGCTCGAAGAGGTCGGCGGCGCGCCGAACCGCCGCGGAACCACCGTCAGTTTCACGCCCGACCCGGAAATCTTCGGCGAGGACGCGAAGTTCAGCCCCGAGCGCCTGTACAAGCTCGCCCGGTCGAAGGCCTATCTGTTCGCAGGAGTCGAAATCCGCTGGCGCTGCGATCCTGCGCTTGCCTCGCCGGACGTCCCCGAAGCCGCCACCTTCCAGTTCAAGAACGGCCTCGCCGACCATCTGGCCGAGCAATTGGGCGACAGGCCGTGCGTCACCAACGAGCCCTTCACCGGCCGCCAGGACTTCCCCGACAATCAGGGCAGCGCCGAATGGGCGGTCGCCTGGCCGCTCTATTCGGACGGCGCGCAATCCTATTATTGCAACACGATTCCGACGCCCGACGGCGGCACCCACGAGGCGGGCCTTCGCGCTGCCTTGACCAAGGGCATCCGCGCCTTCGGCGAGCTGGTCGGCGACAAGAAGGCCAAGACCATCACCGCCGACGACGCGTTCAACGGCATCGAACTGATGCTCAGCGTCTTCATCCGCAACCCCCATTTCCAGAGCCAGACCAAGGACCGCCTGACCAGCCTCGAGGCAGCGCGCTTCGTCGAGACCGCCGTGCGCGACCATTTCGACCATTATCTCGCCGACAACATGGACCGCGGCCGCGCCCTGCTGGGCTCGATCGTCGAGCGGATGGACGAGCGCCTCAAGCGTCGCGCCGAGCGCGAGGTCCAGCGCAAGACCGCCACCAGCGCCCGCAAGCTGCGCCTGCCGGGCAAGCTCACCGACTGCGCAAACGACGACGCGAAGGGCACCGAATTGTTCATCGTCGAGGGCGACAGCGCCGGCGGCTCGGCCAAACAGGCCCGCGACCGCAAGACCCAGGCGATCCTCCCCATCCGCGGCAAGATTTTGAATGTCGCCAGCGCCACCGCCGAGAAGATCCGCGCCAACAGCGAGATCGCGGACCTCCAGCTGGCGCTCGGCTGCGGCACCCGCGACCGCTTCGACGAGCAGGCGCTGCGCTACGAAAAGATCGTCATCATGACCGACGCCGACGTCGACGGCGCCCATATCGCCACCCTGCTGATGACCTTCTTCTTCCAGGAAATGCCCGAGCTGGTCCGCCGCGGGCATTTGTTTCTAGCCCAGCCCCCGCTCTACCGCCTGACCAGCGGCGCCAGGACCCTGTACGCCCGCGACGACGCCCACCGCGCCGAGCTCGAAGCCACCGAGTTCAAGGGCAAGAAGGTCGAGGTCTCGCGGTTCAAGGGCCTCGGCGAGATGAACCCGAACCAGCTCAAGGAAACGACGATGGACCCGAAGACCCGGTCCATGCTCAAGGTCACGCTTCCCGGCGCCTACGAAGACCGCCAGCCGGTCAAGGACCTCGTCGAGCGCCTGATGGGCCGCGACCCGGCGAA
>DASTIF010000071.1:0-2837 GCA_035717805.1 Sphingomicrobium sp. | reverse complement strand
CCGCAGGCGAAGCCCTGACGCGCGTCGGGATTGAACCCTTACAGCTCGGGCCGAAGGAAGGTCTGGCGCTGATCAACGGCACCCAGGCGTCGACCGCGATCGCGCTCGACGCCCTCTTCACGGGCGAACGAGTCTTCGCCGCCGCCATCGCCTCAGGAGCCTTGTCGGTGGACGCGCTCAAGGGCTCGGTCAAACCGTTCGACGCGCGCGTTTCGAAGCTTCGCGGGCAACCGGGCCAGATGCGCGTCGCCGCCGCATTGCGCCAATTCCTAGATGGGAGCGCAATCCTCGCCAGCCACGGCCGCTGCGGAAAGGTCCAGGACCCCTACAGCTTCCGCTGCCAGCCGCAGGTCATGGGCGCCGCGCTCGACCTGCTCGCCAACGCGGCGCGCACTCTCACCATCGAGGCGGGCGCCGTGACCGACAATCCGATAGTGTTTCCGGACGAAGACACCGCGATCAGCGGCGGCAATTTCCACGCCCAGCCGGTGGCCTTCGCCGCCGACATGATTTCCATGGCTTTGTGCGAGGTCGGCTCGATCTCGGAGCGGCGAACCGCGGTGCTCGTCGATCCCAAGATGAGCGGCCTCCCGCCCTTCCTGGTCGAGGATTCGGGCCTGAACTCGGGGCTGATGATCCCGCAGGTCGCGGCCGCCGCGCTGGTCAGCGAGAACAAGGGCCTGGCCTATCCCGCCAGCGTCGATTCCATCCCCACCTCGGCGGGACAGGAAGACCATGTGTCGATGGCCCCGATAGCCGCGCGCAAGGCAGGCCAGATCGCGCGCAACGCGGCCGGAGTGATCGCCATCGAGCTGATCGCCGCCGCGCAGGGCGTGGACTTCCACGCGCCGCTCAAGACGTCAGGCAAGCTTCAGGGCATCCATTCGAAGGTCCGCGAGCTGACTCCCCGCTTCACCTCCGACCGTTATTGGGCGGACGACATCGCTTCGCTTCAGAAAGCGGTTCTCGCGGGAGAGATCGGCGGAGATTCGATCGCGCTCAGCTAACGCGGGTCCAGCGCTGTTCTTTGCAGAACAGGCCGAGCACGGCGCAGCCTTTCACCATCATCACGTTCGGCCCGACCTGGCGGACGGTGGCCGAGCCGCTGATGTTGCGCTTGGGCTCGAACGCCTTGCCCTTGTACACGCCGTCGCCATGCGGGCGCAGGTCGGTGAGCACTCGCGTGCCGGGGGTCGTGCCCTTCTCGCGATTGTGCGCCGTTGCCCAGCTGACGGTGCCGCACCAGGCATCGCCGCAGCGCGACACGCTGACAATCACGCTGCGCTTGGCGTTGGTCCATTTGCCTTCGAGATTCTGGGCGAATGCCGGCGCCGAGGCTCCAAGCGCCAGGACCACCGCTGCTATGGTCAGGAGAATCCGTTTCATTGCTGTTTCCCTAGCCGCGCTTTGTGGCAGCAATGGTTCAACGAAATTGCTGTCAGATGAACGGCTTAGTGGAAATCGCGGCTTTTCGGGACGATCGCGACGTCGCGCGGATGGCGGTTTTGCGGCCGGGCCCAGCTGCCGGGATGATCGCCTCTTTCGAGCGTCGAGGGCAGGCTTCCGCCGCTCAGCCGCCGCAACATCGCGGTGTGATCTTCAAGCGTCCTGGCGATGACGTGAATGACCTCGCTGTCCGGATCCTTCTGGACGATCCCGCGAACCGCCATCAGCCGGGCGCCCATGACGATCTTGCGCTGCTTTTCGAACACGTCGGGCCAGATGACCAGATTGGCGATTCCGGTTTCATCCTCGATGGTGATGAAGACGACGCCCTTTGACGTGCCGGGACGCTGCCGGACCAGCACCACGCCGGCGATCGATAGGCGCTTGCCGTCGCGCAGGCTGTTCAATTCCCCGGCGGCGACGAAGCCCTGATCGCGATAATGGTCGCGCAGGAACTGCATCGGATGTGCTTTGAGGCTCAGCCGGACCGTCTGGTAGTCGCTGACGACATGCTCGGCGAGCGGCATCGCCGGAAGCTCGGCGAGATCGCTTTCGATTCCCTCGTCGCGCGCTTCGGCGGCCGCGAACAAGGGCAGGTCCGGCGCCTGTTTGAGAGCGCGCGAATCCCACAGCGCCGCCCGCCTATCGAGGCCCATCGAGCGGAAGGCGTCGGCTGCCGCGAGCCGCTGGATCGCATGCACCGGCACGCGCCCGCGCCTGCGCAGGTCCTCGACACTCGAATAAGGGCGGGGGCCGGAAACCAGCCGCTCGACATCGCCGCCGCGCAAACCTTCGACCTGGCGAAGGCCGAGACGGAGAGCGGGACCAGGCTCCCCCTCTCCTTTAGGGGAGGGGGTCGGGGGGCGGGGCAGTCCAGGTTCGCCCGACTCCCCCGCCCCTTCGCCGCTACGCGGCTCTTCCCCTCCCCTGAAGGAGAGGGGCGTTTCAAGCGTACAATCCCACTCGCTTTCATTCACATCCACCGCCCGCACCTCGACCCCATGCTCCTTGGCGTCGCGGACGATCTGCGCCGGCGCGTAAAAGCCCATCGGCTGCGAGTTCAAAAGCGCCGCCGCGAACGCCGCCGGATATTTCCACCGAAGCCAGCTCGACACGTAAACCAGGTGAGCGAAGCTCGCCGCGTGACTTTCGGGGAAGCCATATTCGCCGAAGCCCTTGATCTGGTCGAAGCAGCGCTGGGCGAAATCCGGGTCATAGCCACGCCCGACCATCCGCCCGACCATCTTGTCCTGGAGCAGCTCGATATTCCCTTTGCTGCGGAAGGTCGCCATCGCTTTCCTGAGCTGGTTCGCCTCGCCGGCGCTGAACCGGGCCGCGTCGATGGCGATTTTCATCGCCTGCTCCTGGAAGATGGGCACGCCCAATGTCCG
>DASTIF010000070.1:0-15631 GCA_035717805.1 Sphingomicrobium sp. | reverse complement strand
CCCGTGCCGACCGTCCAGAACGCCGGCGACAACGGCAATGCCGCCTATACGGTCCAATGGAAGCCGTTCGGCGTCAGCCTGTCGTTCACTCCGACCGTTCTTGCCGACGGCGTCATTAACATGATCGTCGCTCCGGAAGTCAGCTCGATCGACTCCTCGGCATCGATCGTCATCAACAATCTGACGATCCCGGGCATCCAGACGCGGCGCGCCAAGAGCGTGGTCGAGCTTCGCGACGGCGAATCCTTCGCTCTCGCCGGGCTGATCCGCAAGGATTTCCAGGACACGATCAGGCAGGTGCCCTTGCTCGGCTCGATCCCGATCATCGGCGCATTGTTCCGCTCGACGGGCTTCCAGCACGAGGAAACCGAGCTCGTGATCATCGTCACTCCGCGGCTCGTTCGCCCGGTCCCCGCCGGCACGCTCAAGGTGCCGACCGACCGCGCACGGCCCCCGTACGAATCCGACCTCTTCATCAACGGGCGCACCGACACCGCTGTCCCGCCGTCCGACGTCGAGCCGACGGCGCCGCGACTGCCGCCGCCACCGCTTGCTCCGGGGGCTTCGTCGCAACGCGAGCCGATCGGCTTCGAGAAGGATTACGGCCATGAAATCTAGAACCGCACTGCTTCTCTCCGCGGCGCCCGTCCTGTTGTCGTCCTGCGCGCCGTTCAACGAGCCGATCGGAAGCCGCGACATCGCTTTCGGCGAGGCGCTGAAATACGATGCCGCAATCCAGACCATCAATCCGGACCCGGTCTATGCGCCGGGCGGAGCCCAGCCCGGCGACAATGGCGACAAGGGCGTGCAGGCCGTCGTTCGCTATCGCACCGACGCGGTCAAGGACATGAGTTCGGGCACCTCGGGCGGCGGTGCGGGCGCGGCTGGCGGCGCCGGCGGCGCGGGCGGCATCGGCGGCTCGGGCGGATCACAGTAGGATGAACGATGTTGCGGCGCTCGGTCACAACGCTCTCACGGAGCAATAGCGGGGCGGTCGCCCCTACGATCGCGTTGTCGCTGTTCGGCCTCATCGCGGCCGGCGGCATTGCCTTCGATTACGCGCATCTGGCGAGCCTCGACACCGAGCTTCAAAATGCCGCCGACCAGGCCGCGCTCGCCGCCGCGACGCAGCTCGATGGGGAAACCGGCTCGATTTCGCGAGCGACGGCGGCCGCGCAGAACCTGGTCACCAACCTGACCTATTTCGCCAACGACAGCGGCGGCACGGACATCGACGTTCCCACAGTCACTTTTTACACCAGTTACGATCCCGCTACCGGGCCGTCTGGCGTGACGACCAACGATGCAACGGCGAATTACGTCAAGGTCACGGTCGAGACGAGGACGGCCAATTTCGCGCTGACCCCGATCGTCGCGGCCTTGTCGGGGGATGCGGTCGCCTCGGCGCTGGCGACGATGGATACGGCCTACTGCAATCTGCCACCATTCATGATGTGCAAGCCAACCGCGGACTTCGACGCCTCCGAACATATCGGTGATGGATTGCGGCTGGTCACTTCTTCCGGGACTCTGGCGCCGGGCAATTTCGGCTTCCTACAGACCGGCTACGGTAGCGGCGCCAACAATCTGGCGAAGGCGGTCGGTTGGAACGATTCGGCCGGCGGCTGTGTCGCCGCGAAGGGAGTCGTGACCGAACCGGGCGACAAGGAATCGGTCCGCTCATCGATCAACACGCGCTTCGACATGTCGGAAAGCGGACAGCAATGCCCTGCCGGCGGCGATTGCGCGCCATCGACCAATGTCCGCAAGGATCTGGTTCACGCCGATAATGGCAACAATTGCAGTTCGAGCGGAAACCAGGGCTGGAGCGAAATCGGTGAGCTGGGCCGCTATCGCGCGCCCAATACCAGTCCTTTGAGCCCGACAAATCCGATGAACGCGACCAACACCTACCCGAAAGTCATGGGTCACCCGCGCGATTTGTGCCACGCCGTAAGCGAGGCAGGCACTTGTACCTATGACGCGGATCATATTGTCGGCGACGGCAACTGGGATCGCGACGCCTATTTCAAGGTCAATTACAATTGGGATGGCGCTGCATCGGGAACCCCGGAGGCGTGGACGACGAAAACCGGGCTCGCCTCCGACGCAACCCGCTATCAAGTCTATCTCTGGGAGGCCGCTAACCCCCAGCCAATCGGTTCGCCGGGCTTCGGCATCGGCGTTCAAAGAGGACCTTTTCCCGTTCCGAAAGGGAAGGGTGGCGGCTCGACCGACAAATACACCGATGACGTACCGGTCTGTCGCCCGGAAACACCGATCGCTCCCGGCAACCTGGACACCGATCGCCGAGTGACCGCCGTCGCGGTCGTCGATTGCACCGGATTGAGCGGACGCGGCGCCGTCAAGCCAAGGGAATGGATCGACGTCTTCCTCGTCGAACCCAGCTTTACGCGAACCGAAAACGGTGGCGGGTCTGGCGTCCGCACCGACGGCAGCGACGTCTATGTCGAGATCATCGGGACGCGGCCGCTGCCCGGAGTCAACCAGAGCATCGGCGAGGTCCTGCGCCGCGATGTGCCCAGGCTGATCGAGTAGCGGCGATGACCGGGATCCTCTTCTTCCTTAAGCGCGACATGCGCGGCTCGGCGGCAGTCGAAATGGTTCTGTCGCTGCCGATCCTGCTCGTCCTGATTTTCGGCTCGCTCGAGCTCGGCAATTATTTCCTGACCGAGCATAAAGTGGTCAAAGCCGTTCGCGACGGAGCGCGCTATGCGGCTCGTCAGCCGTTCAGCGAATATCCCGGCTGCTCGCCGTCGGCGACAGTTGTCGACGAGACTCGAAACGTGACGATGACCGGCCAGGTAGCGACCGGCGGGACGCCGAAGCTTGGATACTGGACGGACCCGAACTCGGTCGACGTAACGGCGGCGTGCGATAGCTCGCCGGGAGGGACGTACAGCGGGATCTATGAAGACCCGACAGCTCCGGGGGTGCCCGTGGTCACGGTAAGCGCTTCGGTGCCTTATACCCCCGTCGTCGGGCAACTCGGTCTGACGAGCACGACGCTGACATTGTCGGCAACCCAGGAATCGCCGGTGACGGGCATATGAGAATGAGCAACCGCCTTTGGTCAGCCCGAAGCGGAGCGATCGGCGCGGAGTTCGCTCTGATCCTTCCGATCCTGTTGGTGTTCCTGATCGGGATCATCGATGTCGGCCGATTCATGTGGACCTGGAACCGCGCCGAGAAGGCCGCGCAGATGGGCGTTCGCTATGCCTCGGTGACGGACGCCGCTTCGCTCGGTCTTCAGGCTTACGATTTCTTCGACGAGGGCGTTCCACGCGGCGCGGTGATTCCGGAATCGTCTTTCGGCGGCACGACATGCACCTCGACCGGATGCACGTGTACCGGCGGCGCTGTTTGCGACGTGGACGGACTTTCCGCGGCTGCCTTCACGAATGTCGTGACCCGAATGCAGTCGTTCATGCCCGAGATCGATCCCGAGAATGTCACGATCGAATATGGCTATTCCGGCCTCGGCTATTCGGGAGACCCCTACGGGCCCGACGTCAATCCGCTAATCACCGTCACCCTTACCGGCATGACCTATCATCCGGGCCTGGGGGCCGTGTTCGGCATCGAAATACCAATTCCGTCCTTTGCTTCGACGCTGTCGATGGAAGACGGCTCCGGGACGAGATCGAATTGATATGACAGCCTTCACCGAACATGACCCGGCGACCAGCTGGCGGCCGCAGCGCCGCGAAGCTCCGGTGCGCCTGTATCTTTCGGGCGCGGAAGGCGACACCGCCGATCTCGTTGGCGTTCGCGCCGCGGGTCTGCCGCTAGAGCTGAACCTGGTGCCGGTAACCGACTGGATCGATCCTGACGACCTGGCCGGGGCGGCGGTCGCCGTGGTGCAGGTCGACCCAGGCACGCCAGGCTCGGTCAAGCGCGTCCAGAAGCTCGCCAAGGCGTCGGAAACGCCGATCATCGTCACCGCCTACGACCCGCCTCTGGCGCTGGTCCGGTCGCTGCTTCGCGGGGGCGCGGCCGACGTGCTTCCCTTGCCGCTCGACCTGGCGGAGCTGGAAACGGCGCTTCGTGCGATCCAGGAGCAGCAGAGCGCACCGTCGGACGGGCCCGGCACGACCGGTCGGGGCAAGGTGGTCACCGTCGTCAAGACCGTCGGCGGGGTAGGGGCCACCGCGCTCATCACCCAACTCGCCGCGCGGTTCGCCGCAAACGAGGCCGAGTTTGGGCGCGAAGCCTGTCTGCTCGACCTCGACCTGCAGTTCGGCGATGCGGCGTTCCAGCTCGGAATGAGCCCGAGCCTGTCGGTCGCCGATCTGCTCGAAGCGGGCTCGCGGATCGACGGCGATCTGGTCAGGGCGACCGCCGCCAAGCACGAAAGCGGCCTCAACATGCTGGCGGCGCCCAAGGAGCTGATGCCGGTCGAGGGGCTCGCGAGCGACGATCTGTTGCGGATCGTCGATTACGCCGCTCACGAGTTCGGGACTGCCTTCGTCGAGCTTCCGACCAACTGGACCAACTGGTCGCTGTCGCTTCTGGCCCGGTCCGACCTGATTTTGCTCGTCGCGGAGCTCAATGTGCCGAGCATCCACCGCGCGCGCCGCGTGCTGGACCTGATCCGCAACCAGGGCCTCGGCGATCTGGAGATCAGGCTGGTGATCAACCGGTTCGAAAAATATCGCACGATCAAGCCGGGCGACATTCGCGAAGCGCTTCGGCGCGACGTCGATTTCACCGTCGCCAACGATCCGGCGGTCATGCAGGTCGCGTCCGAGCGGGGTGTGACTATCGGCGAGGTCAAGCGAAAGAGCGCCGTCGGCAAGGATATCGAAACGCTGGACGCGGCGCTTGCGGTCGCTCTCGGGCTGGAGCGGTGAACATGTGGCAGGTCAAGAAATCCGGGCGCTCGCCCGCGGCCCCGGCTCCGGTGGCCGAGGATGCGGGTCGCTCCGAGGACCAGCGGCTTGTCACGCTCGGCGACGCCGGTGCCTTCACGCACCGCGACGCGCAGACCGAATTGAAGGTGCAGCTCCACCAGAGCCTCATCGACATCATCAACCTCGGCGCTCTCGAAAAAATGTCGAGGGCGCAGATCGAGAGCGAGATCGGCCACATCATCCACGAGGAGCTGACCAAGCAGAATCACGCGCTCAACCAGTCGGAGCGCAAGCAGCTGGTCGCCGACGTGCTCGACGAGCTGCTCGGCCTCGGACCGCTGGAGCCGCTGCTCAAGGATCCGACAATCACCGACATCCTGGTCAATGGCGCGGAAAATGTGTTCGTCGAGCGCTACGGCCTTCTCGAGCCGACCCCGGTACGGTTCAAGGACGAACGGCACCTCATCCGCATCATCCAGAAGATCGTTTCCGCCGTCGGCCGGCGAATCGACGAGAGTTCGCCGATGGTCGATGCGCGCCTCGCCGACGGAAGCCGGGTCAACGCGGTCGTCCCGCCGCTCGCGCTCGACGGTTCGCTGCTGTCGATCCGCAAGTTTGCCCGCGTTCCGATCAGCATGGACCGGCTGGTCGAGATCGGGAGCGTCCCGCCGGCGCTGGCCGAGGTGCTGAAGGCGGTCGTCGCCTCGCGCCGCAACGTGCTTATTTCGGGCGGCACCGGATCGGGCAAGACTACGCTCCTCAATGCAATGTCCGCCTATATCGACAACCGCGAGCGGATCGTGACCATCGAGGATTCGGCCGAGCTCCAGCTTCAGCAGCGCCATGTCGTCCGGCTCGAGACCCGTCCGGCCAATATCGAGGGGCGCGGAGAGATTGCCCAGCGCGATCTCGTCAAGAACTCGCTCCGGATGCGCCCCGACAGGATTATCGTCGGCGAAGTTCGCGCCGGGGAGGCGTTCGACATGCTCCAGGCGATGAACACCGGCCACGAAGGGTCGATGACGACCGTCCACGCCAACACCGCGCGCGATGCCCTGTCGCGCGTCGAGCAGATGATCGGAATGAGCGGGATCGACATTCCGGCGCGAGCGGCCCGCTCGCAGATCGCCTCGGCCATCCATGTCGTCGTCCAGGTCCAGCGCCTGAGCGACGGACGCCGCAAATTGATGAGCGTGTCGGAGATTACCGGCATGGAGGGCGAAGTGGTGACCATGCAGGAAATCTTCCGCTTCCGGCAGACCGGAGTCGATGCCGAGCGAAACGTGATCGGACGATTCGAGGCGACCGGAATCCGGCCGCGGTTCGTGGACGACTTCCAGAGTCACGGTATCAATCTGCCGGCGAGCCTGTTCCGTCCCGACGCCGAGATCGAAGCATGAACGACAGCTGGATCAAAGCCATCGTCCTGGTCTGCGTGTTCGGCGCGGTGCTTCTCCTGGTCGAGACTCTGGTCCGGGCGTTTGGCGAGAGCAGGGAACATGGCAAGGCGATCAATCTTCGAATGAAGCTGATCGGCGAGGGCCGGACCCGGAGCGAGGCCCTGACTTTGTTGAGACGCGCCCGCTCCGATTTCGAATCGCAGGCGCCCTCGGCTTTTCAGCCGCTCGCGCGCAAGTTCGACCGGCTCGTCACTTCGGCGCGGCTTTCGATGTCGGCGTCGCGATTGATGCTTCTGATCGCCCTTGCTCCGGCGCTGGTTTTCCTCGTCCTTATCGTGCTCATCCTCGTCAGCCACGGCGCCATCACCTTCGGGCGGCTGGTTTTGCTGCTCACCTTCTCGATCGCGGTCGGCGCCGGGCTTCCGTTAATGGTCCTTCGGATAAAGGCGAGCCGGATGCGCCGCCGGATGGAGGAGCAGTTCCCCGTCGCACTCGACGTGTTCGTGCGCGGCCTTCGAGCGGGCCACCCGGTCGCCGCCGCGCTCGATCTGCTCACCGTCGAGATGCCCGACCCGATCGGGACGGAGTTCGGCACGGTGACCGACGAAGTGACCTATGGCGCCGAGCTTCGCGATGCGCTGGCCGACATGGCGGAGCGTTGGGACATGGAAGACATCCGGATGTTCGTCGTGTCGCTCGCAATCCAGAACGAGACCGGCGGCAATCTTGCCGAAATCCTCGAGAATCTGTCGCGAGTGATCCGCGAGCGGGCGGCGATGATGATGAAAGTGCGGGCGCTTTCGAGCGAGGGGCGAATGACCGCGATCATGCTGACCGGACTGCCGGTTTTCGCCTTCACTTTGCTCTTCATCATCAGCCCCAGCTTCTACCTCGACGTGGCCGACGACCGGGCGTTCGTACCGGGGTTCGTTTTCCTGCTCATCCTGTACGCGATCGGGTTCATCACCATCCGCCGCATGGTCGATCTGAAGGTTTGAGATGACTGATCTGATAGCCTCCAACGCCTTTCTGAAAGCCGCGCTGCTGGCCGCCTTGTTCATCCTGGTCGCGGGCGGCTCCTATCTCGCGGCCGGTGTCTTCGGAGAGCGCAGGCTTGCCCGGCAAAGGCTTTTCGGGGGAACTTCGTCGAGTGACGAGACGGCGACGATTACGACGTCGCTTCGCGCTGAACAGGCGAACAACGCCTGGATGCGGCTCGTCAACGAGATCGAAAAGGCCGGTCTGTCGCTGGTCGACACCAAGGACGAGTCGCTTCGCAAGAAGCTCGCCATGGCCGGTTATACCAGCAGTTACGCGCCGCGGGTCTACACCTTGCTGCGGCTCGCCCTGGTCGTCGGGCTACCGATGATCGTCCTGATCCTGATGTGGATGAGCGGCTCGACGCCGAGCCTGATGAAGCTCTATTTCACGCTGCTGATTTCCGCCGCGGTCGGGCTCTACATCCCCTCGATCTTCATTCGTGTTCAGGCCGACCAGAGGCAGCGAGCGATCGTCAACGCCTTTCCCGATGCGCTCGACCTGATGCTGGTCTGCGTCGAAGCCGGCCTGGCCCTGGAAAGCGCGTTCGATCGCGTCGGGCGCGAGATGACCTTGTCTCATCCAATTCTCTCCGAGCAGTTCGGAATGGTCGTTCTCGAGCTTCGTGCCGGACGAAGCCGCGAGGACGCGCTTCGCCGGATGGCCGACCGAACAGCGTCGGACGAACTTCGTGCCTTTGCGACCCTGTTGATCCAGTCGACCAACCTCGGAACCTCGATCGCGACCACGCTGCGGGTCTATTCTTCGGAAATGCGCGAGCGCCGGAGAATGAGGGCGGAGGAAAAGGCGCATCGGCTGCCGGTGCTGCTTTCGATCCCGCTCGTCGCCTGCATGTTGCCGGTGATGATCGGGGTTCTGATGCTGCCCGCGGTCATTCGAGTGATACGCACGCTCATGCCAACATTGCAGGGAGGGTGACGATGCGAACCGCCTCTTCGCTCGGGGTCACGATCGTTCTTCTGGCGACGGCCTGTGCCTCGTCGCAACCCGCGGTCGAGATTCGCGCTGCCTCGTCAAATGTCCCGGATGCGGGAACCGAATATGCCGAGGCGCAGCTGGCGCTGGGCAATGTCGCGCTTGCGCTCGAGGGCTTCAAGAAGACGCTTCGCGGTCAGCCGGGCAACGTTGCCGCGCAGGTCGGCATCGCCCGAGCCTATGAGCGCATGGGCCGCTTCGACGTCGCGCGCCGCTGGTACGAAACGGCGCTTGCGTCCGCGCCCCGCGATGCCAACGTCCTCAACCGATATGCGACGAGCCTGGAGCGTAACGGCTTCCCGGCGCAGGCCAACGCCATTCGAACGGTCGAGGCAGGGCCTGCGCTGAGTGCACAGCCGGAAGGCTCGGCCGCTCCGACTCTGGAGGAGGCGGTGGCGGCCGTTTCGCAACCAGCGGAATCGGCCGCAACAGGGGCGGCGTCCGTTACGGTCGCGCTTCCGCCGCCGGCGCCCGTTGTCCCCAAGCCCGAGGCTGCAAAGGAGGCGCCCACGACAGTCGCCGCCAAAAGCCAGGCGGAGCGACAAGAGCCCCGGCTGGTTCGTCTGTCGCTTGGCGAGGTGGCGCTGCTGACGCGCGCCCAGCCTGTGTGGGACGCGAAGCTCGTCCGCCAGTCGGCACAGAGCGTGACCTTCAAGTTTGTCGAGGTCCGGCCCGTCGCCAGGCTTCTCAACGCCGCGCGCAAGCAGGGTCTCGCCGCGCGGACCCGCGAACGGCTGACAAACAAGGGCTGGAAGCCGATCGAGATCGGCGATGCGCCCGCGGTCCGTGAAAAGACACTCGTAGTCTATCCCGCTTCGAAGCGGCAAATGGCGGAGCGCCTCGCCAAGCAGTTCGGCTTTGCCCAGCTTCATCAGTTCGCCGGATCGAGCATCGTCGTCCTTCTCGGCCGCGACGCCGCCCGCCGCGAGAGACAGCGCCCGGCATGATCCTGCTTGCCGCAGCGGCGGCGCTTGCTGCTGCCACTCCGGTTCCCGTCGATTTCGTGGAGATCGGCCGAGCGATCGAATCGCATCGGCTCGTCCAGGCGCGGCGAATGCTCGGCGAGGCCGTGGCGCGTGGCGCTAGCGGACCGCAGATGGAACAACTGCTCGCCGACCTTGCCTATGCCGATGGCCTTTGGAGCGAAGCCCAGGCACGCTATTCGCGGCTTGCCGCCGCCGATCCAAAGAACATTCGAAGCGCCGAGCGCGCTGGCCTGTCGAGCATCATGGCGCGCGACACAACGCGAGCGCGTTCTTATCTCAAACAGGCGATCACATCCGGCCATGCTTCCTGGGAAGCCTGGAACGGCTTCGGGATCGTATGCGACCTGGAGCGCGACTGGGACGGGGCGGACGCAGCCTTCGCCACCGCCGACGAGCTTTCGCCCGACAATGCCGAGGTTCTCAACAATCACGGCTGGTCGCTGCTTCTGCGCGGCGAATGGGAAAGCGCGGTCGTTCCGCTTCAAAGGGCCGCCGAGCTCGATCCAAAGTCCACGCGGATCGCGAACAATCTGGAGCTTGCGCGGGCAGCGCTCGCCGGGGGCCTTCCAAAGCGCCGGACGGGCGAAACCAGCGCCAGCTTCGCCGCACGCCTGAACGATGCGGGCATCGCAGCCCAATCCCGTGGCGACACGTCGCGCGCGATTGCCGCGTTCTCGCAGGCGCTGACCGTCAGCGAAGACTGGTACGCCCGCGCGGCGAACAATCTGGCGAGGTTGCAAGGCAAATGAATCTTTTGAAGCTGGCTCCGGACTGGCTGCTGATCCTGCTCTGCGTGTTGCTTGTCATTGCCGCGGTCGAGGACGCGATGCGGCTTCGGATTTCGAACATCCTGGTCGTTGCGGTGGCCGCTGGGGCGATCGCGGCAATGGCGCTCACTCCGTTCTCTATATCGGTGTGGCAGAATGTGGTCTTCGCAATCGTTTTGCTTGCCGGCGGCACCTTGCTTTTCGCCACCGGCAACGTCGGTGGCGGAGACGTCAAATTGTTCGCCGCGGTGGGTTTATGGGCCGATTTCGAGCGAGCGATAGTGTTGCTTGCCGCGATCTTCATCAGCGGCGGCTTGCTCGCTTTGGGGGTTATCCTGTCCCGCCTGCTTTTCAAGCGCGAAAAGATCAGCGCGTCGAAGCGGTCCAAGAGTGTTCCCTATGCCGTCGCCATAGCGATCGGGGCGCTGATCGTGATCGCAATTCAATATCGCACCGCCGTCAGGGAAGATCCGCGGTCGTTCCACGCCTTGCCCGCCGTGCCGGCGGCGGCGCGTCTCTGAAGCGGCCGCGAAGCCCTGGCGGGCCGATTTTGGCGGTCAGCGCGGCACTGGCGACGCGCTAAAACGCCACCGCTTGAAACCGTGCCTTCGCGCGGTGCATGAGGCCTGTTTCCCGAAACAGGAAGGCGGCACGTCTTGAATCCCCTGTACGAGCAGATGCGAACCAGCGTCTTCGAGCGCATGTCGGCGCTCGCGATCGAGCATGGCGCGGTGAACCTGGGGCAGGGGTTCCCCGACTTCGGCTGGCCCAAGGCGATTCTCGAGGAGGCGGCGCGCGCCGTCACGGAAGAGTCCAACCAATATCCGCCCTCGCGCGGTCTGCCCATGCTCCGGCAGGCGATCGCCGATCATTATCGCCGGCATTTCGGTCAGCAGATGGGTCCGGACGACATTTGCGTGACCTCGGGCGCGACCGAAGCGCTCGGCGCGGCGATCCTCGCCTCCGTCACTCCCGGCGACGAGGTGATTATCTTCACGCCGGCCTACGACAGCTATGCACCGATGATCCGCCGGGCCGGCGGAACGGTGCGCGAAATCGCGTTGAAGCCGCCGGAATGGCGGATCGAGCGGGAAACGCTGGACGCGGCGATCGGCCCGAAAACCCGCTGCATTCTGTTCAACAACCCGCAAAACCCGACCGGCCGCCTGTTCGGCCCTGAAGAGCTTCGAACAATCGCCGAGGCGGCCGTCGCAAACGACCTTCTGGTGATCAGTGACGAGGTCTGGGAGCATATCCTGCTCGACGGCCAGGGTTTCACGCCGCTCGCAACCTTGCCAGGCATGGCCGATCGGACCTTGAAGGTCGGATCGGCCGGCAAAATCTTCTCTCTGACCGGATGGAAGGTCGGCTGGATCGCCGCCGCACCGGAGCTCGCGGCAACTGCCGCCCGAGCGCACCAGTTCCTGACATTCTCGACCGCGCCGAACCTGCAGTCAGCCGTGGCGTTCGGAATGGCCGAAGGCGATTCCTGGATCGAGCCGATGCGCTCCTCATTCGCCCGGGCCCGCGACCGCATGATCGAAGGCCTCCGCGCCGCAGGCTTCGAGACCCTGCACCCGGCCTCGACCTATTTTTTGTGCGTCGACCTGGCCGCTTCGGGGATCGCGATGGACGACGAAGCGTTCGCGGCGGCTGCCGTGGAACAGGCGGGCGTCGCTGTCGTTCCCTCGTCGGCCTTCGCCGAGCAGGACCCGCCGCGGCATCTGGTCCGCCTGTGCTTTTCCAAATGCGACGAGACCATCGACAAGGGCGTCGCGGCGATGGCGAAAGCGCGCGCGCTTCTGGGATAGAGTCAGGCGATCAGATCGGACCAGCGCCGCTCGAAATCCTCGCACCATCGCTCGAGTGATTCCCCTTCGAGCGGCTCCGCTATGAGATAGCCCTGAGCGACGTCGCAGCCGATGTCCCGGAGAAACCTTAGCTGGCCGGTCGTCTCCACACCCTCGGCGGTCGCGAACAGGCCCAGTCCGTGGGCGAGGTCGACGATCGACTTCACGATAACGCAGGAATCATGGGCATTGGGCAGGTCTTTCACGAACAGGCGGTCGATCTTGACCTCTGTGAAAGGCAGCTGGCGAAGCTGCATCAGCGAAGAATAGCCGGTCCCGAAATCGTCGATCGCGAGGCCGATGCCTTTGATCCGGAACCGTGTCAGCGTGTCCATCAGCTTGATCAGAGGCTGGGTGGCGCCCTCCGTCAGCTCCAGGACAAGCCGGTCGGTCGGGACGTCGAGCTCATTGCAGATGCTTTCGACGAGGTCCGGAAAATCCAGGCTTTGCAGGCTCATGGCCGAGATATTGAAGGCGATGTGAGTGTCGAGCCCGTGCGCCTGCCACTCGCGCCACTGCCGGAGGGTCGTCCGCAGGCCCCATTCGGTGAGCTGCGCAATCAGCCCGTGCCTTTCGGCGAGCGGAACGAAGCGGGCGGGAGCGACCGGTCCAAGGCCCGGCTCGTCCCAGCGCACCAGGGCTTCCAGCCTGGTCAGGGTCCCCCGGTCGAGCCGCACCTTGGGCTGATAGAGCATGTGCAGCTGGCCGCTCTGAAGCGCCCGCTCGAAACCCTGGACGAGCTTGCGTTCCGGCTCGGCGTTCATTGCACCAGCTTCGCCTTCAGCCCCGCAAGCAGATCGTGGAGCTGCTGGTAGCGGACCGGTTTTTCGAGCGGGCCGACCATTTCCTGGCCGAGCGCCTGCCCGAGGCGGAAAGCCGATTCGAGGACCCGGCGATCGAAGCCGCTGAAAATCAGGACCGGAGCGCGATTGTCCTCGTCGGCAAGGAAGCGGAGCAGCTCTACCCCGTCCATTCCCGGCATTCCCAGGTCGAGCACGATCACATCCGGCCTTTCGTCGCGAAATGACTCGCGAAACGCGCCGTCGTCGGCAGTCAGCGCCGCATCGAAACCGCATTCGCTTGCGACCTGCGCGACGAATTCAGCGAGCGCCGGTTCGTCGTCGATCACAAGCAGCCGCAGCCGCTTCATAACGCCTCCCAAAGACCGGATTGGGGCTTTGCGCCCGGCGCGCGCGGAAGGAAACCGCTTTTTAACCGTGATACGTTCAAAACGGCACACAAGCGTGGTGAAGGAAGGCCGCCGATGTTTCAGTCGCTGATCCAGCGCAAGCATGTCAGTTCGGGCACCGACGAGCAGACGGCGTTCGAATCGACCACTTTTTCGCTGACGACGGCGGTCCCGCGCCCGGAAGAGCGGCGCGGCGACGAGAAGCTGACGCCATTGCTCAAGATCGCCAAGCTGGTCACCGACAGCAATGAGCGGCTGATCAGGGTCCGCAAGATCTCGGCCGGCGGGCTGATGGGCGAGATCGTCGACGGTCCCGCGGTCGGGCAGCAGGTTTCCGTCGAGCTGTCGTCGCAGAAGATCCCGTCGAGCGTGATCTGGGTCCGCGACGGCCTGGTCGGGGTCAAGTTCGACCAGACCGTCGATCTCGGCGAGCTACTCGCGGGCCGCAAGCCGCGTCACGGCTTCCGCCCGCGTCCGCCGCGTCTCGAAGTCGAGTGCAAGGCTTCGGTGCGGGTCGGCAAAATCTATTACACCGTCGACGTTCACGACATTTCGCTTGGCGGAATGAAGGTCGAGCCGATCGAGGAATATTGCGTCGGCCGTGAAGTGATCGTCGTCGTCGAGAGCCTGAAGCCGATCAAGGGCGAGGTTCGCTGGTACTCGGACCGGCGCGCGGGAATCGTGTTCAAGACTCCGCTTGAATTCGACGAGCTCGCCGAATGGGTCGGCAAACGGCTCGAGGTCGCAAGCCTCAAGGCCAGCTACAACCACAATTAGTCATCTCGCAAAGCTGGCCGCGCCGTCCTATCTCCTTGATTGAAGGAGACAGGTGATGGCTGAAGATGTCGCGGTTCTCGCAGGCGGCTGTTTCTGGTGCACCGAGGCGGTGTTCAACGACGTCATCGGGGTGAAGTCGGTCGAAAGCGGCTACACGGGCGGCGCGGCCCCCGACCCCACTTACAAGCAGGTCTGCGGCGGCGACACGGGGCATGCCGAAGCGATCCGGATTACATTCGATCCCGACGCGATCAGTTATGGCGAGCTACTCGACATTTTCTTCGCGACCCACGACCCGACCCAGCTCAACCGGCAGGGCAATGATGTCGGCACCCAATATCGGTCGGCGATCTTCCCGCAGGACGAGGACCAGGAGCGCGAGGCGCATCAGGCCCTCGATCGGGCGGAGGCGCATTGGGACGGTCGGATCGTGACGACCATCGAGCCGAAGTCGGACTGGTGGCCGGCCGAGGATTATCATCAGAGCTATTGGGAAGGGGAGGGGCAGCGGAACCCCTATTGCATCGCCTCGATCCCGCCCAAGCTTCAGAAGCTGCGCAAAAGCTTTCACGGCCGGGTCAAGGACGTCGCCGCAGACGTCTAGGGCGCGGCGGCTCGAATCAGCCGATCGTTGATCGCTGCACCGAGGCCTTCGCCAGGCACCGGCGCAACGGCGATTCCCGGTTTGTCCGAGGAGTCGGCGGCGTGGAGCAGGTCGAACAGTCGCGCCGCGGCTTCGATAAGGTCGCCAGAGCGGCTGAGATTCGAATCGCCGTCCACATCGCCGAAGCCGATCAGATATTCATCCTGTTCGGCTCCTGGTGCGCGCAGCCGGAGCGGCTTGGATGGCGCGTAATGGCTGGCCAGCTGTCCGGGCGCCTCGATCGTTTCGCCGGAGGCAGGCGAGGCACCCGCGATTTCAATCGGGCCCGGGCGAAGGAGCCGCAGCTGCCCGTCGGTTTCGGCGACGATCGTCGATTCGATGCCGGCCGGCGAAGGGCCATCATCGATGATAAGCGGGATCCGGCCATCGAGGCTGCGAAGAACGTGCTGGGCGCGGGTCGGGCTGATCGAACCGCTGGCATTGGCCGACGGGGCCGCCAGCGGACGGCCGACCGAGCCTAGCAGCGCCCGGATTGCGCGATGGGCGGGGACGCGGATGCCGATCGTTTGCAGCCCCGCGGTCACCAGCGAGGCTATTCCGCTGCCGCGCCTCAACGGCGCCACGATCGTCAGCGGCCCGGGCCAGTGCGCCTCGGCAAGCGACAAGGAGCGCTTTCCGAAGTCCGCGATCCGAATCGCCGACTCAAGGTCTAAAACATGCACGATCAAAGGGTTGAACGACGGTCTTCCCTTAGCTTCGTAAATTTTGGCGACGGCCTCGCCATTGGTCGCGTCCGCGGCCAGGCCGTAAACGGTTTCCGTCGCAACCGCCACGGGATTGCCCGCGAGAACGAGGCGCGCGGCCTCGCCAATCGATGAATCGCTGAACGGTAGCACGTTCGTCATGCTGAACTCGTTTCAGCATCCATTTGGGAGAGGTCTTCGGCCCGTCACGAACATGGGCCCTGAAACAAGTTCAGGGCGACGTCAAAATTCTCAGGCCCGTTCCTTGTCCAGCAGCTGCGCCGGTTCGATCCCAAGGCGTTTCATGCGATCCCGGATTTCCGGCCATTCCTCGGTCATGAAGCGGCTGCGCTCGGAGTCCCGCAAGCGGGCGCGGGCGCCGGGCGCGACGAACAGGCCCACTCCGC
>DASTIF010000069.1:0-15627 GCA_035717805.1 Sphingomicrobium sp. | reverse complement strand
GGGCTTCGCCAAATCGGTACTTGGCCGGCAAATCCATTCGCCGCTCGACCTGGAACGGCGCTTCGGGCTCATCGGGGGCGACATCTTCCACGGCAAGATGGGCCTCGATCAGCTGTTCAGCGCGCGGCCGATGATCGGCGCCGCCGATTATCGAATGCCGGTGAAGGGCCTGTATCTGTGCGCGTCGGGAGCACATCCCGGGGGCGGAGTGACCGGCGCGCCCGGCCATAATGCCGCCCAGGCGATCCTTGCCGACCGCAAGCCTTGGTCCAGGCGCCGATGAACCCGCCGCTCGCCGGAATCCGGGTGCTCGACCTCAGCCGGGTGCTTGCGGGTCCATGGTGCACGCAATTGCTCGCCGATCTCGGCGCCGAGGTCGTCAAGATCGAGCGTCCCGGCGCGGGCGACGACACCCGCCATTGGGGACCGCCCTGGCACGAGCTCAACGGCGAGAAGGTCGCCGCCTATTTCCTCTCCGCCAACCGCGGGAAACGGTCCGCGGCGATCGATTTCGCCAGCGATGAGGGCGCCGTGCTAGTCCGCAAGCTCGCGGAAAGCGCCGATGTCGTCGTCGAGAATTTCAAGGCCGGCGGCCTCCGGAAATTCGGTCTCGACGCGGCTTCGCTCCATGCCGTGAATCCGCGGCTCGTCATCGCTTCGATTACCGGCTTCGGCCAGGACGGGCCCTATGCCGGGCGGGCCGGATACGATTACATCATCCAGGGGATGGGTGGGTTGATGAGCGTCACCGGCCAGCCTGACGGAGAGCCGGGCGGCGGACCGATGCGGGTCGGGGTCGCGGTCGCCGATCTGTTCACCGGGATGTATACGGCGGTGGCGATCGTCTCGGCACTGTACCGCCGCGAGAGGACGGGCGAAGGCGCCCACCTCGACATGGCGCTGTTCGATACCCAGCTGGCGATGCTCGCCAACCAGGCCTCGAACGCCCTGGTCTCCGGCCAGGACCCACCACGGCAGGGCAATACGCACCCCAATATCGTCCCCTATCAGCCGTTCGAGGCGGCCGATCAGCCGATTATCATCGCGGTGGGCAATGACCGTCAGTTCGCTCGCCTCGCGGAAATGTGCGGCCATCCCGAATGGTCGAACGACGAGCGTTTCGCGACCAACGCAGCGCGCGTCGCCAACCGGTCCCAAATCGTCTCTGCGATTGGCGAATGCATCCGGGCACTGCCCGCCGGCGAATGGCTCGATCAGCTGGAGAAAGCGGGCATTCCGGCCGGGCCGATCAACAGCGTCGGTCAGGCGCTAGCGGACGTCCAGGCGAAGCATCGCGCAATGGTCAGGACGTTGGCCGGAACGCCGGTGGTCGGCTCGCCGGTAAGGATCGATGGCGAGCGCGCGGATTCCGACCTGCCGCCGCCGAAGCTCGGCGAGCACACCGCCGAGGTCCTGACGCACGTCGGCCTTTCGGCCGCCGAGCTGGATCGGCTCAAAACCGCCGGAATTGTCGGCGGCTGAAGCCGGTCAGTCGACTCGCGGAGTCGCCTCGACAAGCACGTCGAGCTGGTTGTCGCAGCCGTTGGCGATCAGCGATTGGGCGGTACTGATGGAATCGCCAGGTGCGCTGCCGAGGGTAACGAACGTGACCCTCGCCATGTCGCCGCTCGCGGCCTGGCTCAGCTGATATTCGGTTCCGCCGGCGACCGCCATCGAAGCCGGCCAGGCGATCGTGTCCTTGCCCGCGGGCCAGTCGAGCGTCTGTTCGCTGCCATTGCCGCGGATGGTCAGTTTGATCGCGTCTTCGGCGATCGGGCGCCACAAGGTCAGCTTGCCGGCGTTCGCAACGCACACTTTGCCGCTCTGTGTGATGTCGACGTTCCAGGGACTCGGGTTGAGGCGAGTTTCGCCGCTGCGCATGGCGCTGAATCGGGCGCGGCGATTGGCTGCCGCGGTGAGGCCTTCGCCCCCGGCCACCGAGAACGTACCCGGCCCGCGAAGCATCCGCGACCCGCTGGTGTTGAGAAGCATCAGGCTGTCGCCTGGCTGGAGCTTGATCTTGGCGCTTTCGGGGAGCGCCTTTCCGGGCGGATAGATTTTCGCCGACGGCCCCGCCGCCCGAACCACCAGAACGGTCGCCAATGACGCCGACGGCACCCCGATCGCGAGCGTCGCCGCTCCAATCCTCAATAGCCAAGTTTTCATTTCCCGGTCCTCCTCAAACTCGATCTAATGCGCGTTCGCGACATTGTATTTCACCGTTTCCTCGCGCGTGAGGCAGCGGCGGGTCGATTTGTCCTCGGCGTCGGCGACGGCCTTCTGCTGGTACATGACGTCGGTGAGCAGCTTGCGGGACACGCCCATCCGGATCAGAAAGTCGTTGTCCTCGCTGGCGAGCAGCGCCGAATCCTGCTCGACGTCGCCGATCAAGGCGATTGCGCTGTCGGCGTCGCGCTGGACCTCTTCGCGAACAGCGTCCTTGTCGCCGAGATGCGTGAACATGTGGACCACGAACAGCCCGCCGTCGTCGACATAGCGGATCACCCCGCCCATGAACATGAAGTTGCAAGCGGAGAAGCACGCCCAGCCGGATGGAATTCGCGTCGGCAGCATCGATTCGCGGATGATTTTGCCGGCGGCATTTCCGGCCCGCGCGTTGCCGCCCGGCGAACGAATCCAGATTTCACTGATCGACCCGTTTGCAGCGAGCGCCTCGCGGAGCCGGTCGGGAGCGCCTTCGTCGATCAGTCCCTCGGCCTTGAGGATTCGGGAGTCGCCGACGGTTTCCACGGCGAATCGCATCTGGCGATAGGTCGACCAGTTGAGCGACTTCGGGCAGCTCGGATTATTGGGGTCGGGCTCGCTTGCCGCGGCGGCCGGCGCCGAGAGCAGGACAGCCGACGCCGTCATCAGGAGGAGGCAACGCGCTCGCCTCATACTTTCACATATCCCGACGCGCCGTTCGCCCGGCACATGCGCTTGGGCACGGTCGTTTCCTCGCCGTCGACGATGACGACGTCGGTCACGGTCAGGCATTGGCTGCCGTCGGCCAGCTTTTGCTCCGCGGTCACTTTCGACGATCCGTGGACGTTGGGCCGCGTTTCGCTTTGCCATGACGCCTCGCTGCCTACGCCTCCCCGAATCGCGGCGTCGGTGGCCTTGGCCGCTTGCTGCTGCTCCTTGCAGTCGAGGATCTTCAAGAGTTCGTCGGTGAGATAGGAGGTCGCGGGCAAAGCCGCGGACGCCACCGCGCCGGCGGTGCCGCCGATTCGTCCGAGCGCGCTTCCGGCGATGCCGCTAAGAACGCTTCCGAACATTGAGCGCCGGGCCTTCTTCTGCGGCGTGTCGGCGCATTGGGTCGCCGGGTCGGCTGCAGCGGCGGCCCGGTCCGGCACGAGAGGAACGGCGGGCGCTGCAAGAAGCATTGCCGCGATCAGCAAGATGCGCATCAAACGACTCCCCTGAGTCGCTACAGCCTATTAGCGCGAAAATGCCGGGTCAACGAAACGGGGTTTCCGGAATATTAGCGGGGCTCGATCTTCAGCTTGTTCTCGAGCCGTTCGATGCGCTCGCCGTAGCCGCGAATCATCGCCAGCAGCTCGTCCTTTTCCTTCTCGCGCGTGAGCACGATCCGGATCGAGCGGCCGAGCGTGGTGGCGATCTTCTCCAGCGCTTCCTGCTCGTCGTTTCCGGCGATGCTGCCGTCAGGTCGCGGGCCTACAAGCAGCCAGCCGAAGGCTCCGGCCGTGGTTTCGATTTCCATCCTCAAGGGAAACACCCGATCCTCGGGAACGCAGTCGAGCGAATGCTCGTCGGGCTTGGGTTGAAATTCCGCGAACCACTGCGTCACTTCCGACGGCGTGATCCCGACGGTCTGGCGGACCTCGCGCTCGAGGATGACCGCCGCGCGGGTGGCGTGGACGCCGCCGACTATGCGGGTGAGCATGTCGTCGAGGAACGGGTCTAGGCTCGCCGAATCGCGCGTGTCGCGCATCAGCTCGGGCAGTTCCTCCCGTATTTCGATCAGCGCCTTGTGGAAGCGCCGCTCGGTCCATTTTTCGACGCGTTGGTGGAGCGGGTGAATGAGGACGGTGGCAACGATGGCTCCGGCCATCGCCGCTTCGGTCTGGGAATTCGGATAAATGTTCTGAAGGCTGGTGATGATGCCTTCCATCACGCCCGCGAAGACCGCGCCCAGGGCCAGGGTCATGATCGCGATGCTTGCCGTGCGGCTGATGATCGCTTCGGCGTCGTAGAGACGATAGCGGAGAAGCGCGACGAGCAGCCCGAGTTGAAGAACGAGGACGGAAAGACCGAAGGCGAGGCCGGCCGCGACCTCCAGCGTCAGCTGGGTCGAAAAGCTTCCCGCAGTCCATTTCAGAAGGTCGGCGGCATAGGAGGCGGCACGGAACAAGGCGTAGCCGGTGAAGCCGAACAGGGCCCAGCGTATCTGCTGGCGGACGTCGGGTGATTCGGCATGCCGGAGCGCCCTGATCTGGATGAGGACTCCGCTGATCAGGAGCATCAGAAGATAGGCCTGGTACGTCTTGCCGTGGAGGAACATCAAAAGGGGCGTGCAGGCCAGAAGGCCGGCAAGGCCGCCGTTCAGCCTGCCGTGCGGGAACAGCAGGATTCCGGCGATCAGCAGAATGTTGCCGAGGTCGTAGATGGCGACATGAATGTCGCGCGGGACGCCGATGCTGGCGAGGAACGCGGAAGCCGGTAACTCCGAGCCGATCGTCAGCAGGATCGCAAGCGACAGGATGGAGCTGACCGCGTCTCGCGAATTGCGGCGATGCAATATCCACGCGGCCCAGATCAGGAACGGATAGAAGATGACGTGAACGAGATCGACGAAGCTCAGCAAGGTCGGAGAGACGCCGCGCTCCCGGCCTGCGGCGTTGATATGCTGCTCGCCGGTCGTGACCGTGACCTCGCGGAGATCGCCGTCGGTGCCGCGTACGGTCAGTGGTATCGGCAGCTTCTCCGTTCCGAACAGAAGGTTGCCCATCGCGATATAGGCGGGGTCGTCCGCGTGGGCGGCGAGCGCCGGCTCGGTCACCGGCATCGTCTTCGGCAATGGAATTCCGTAGATTGCGACGATGTCGTCGCCCTTGCGGATTCCGGCGTCGCGCGAAAAAGGTCCGACCCGGAACCGGATCCTGGTCGCGTCCTGCGGCGAGACCGCAAAACCGGCGCGGCTTCCGAGAACCAGTTGCGAATTGTCGCGCGGCGTCGTGTAGCGGTCGTAAAGGCCCATCGCCGGCCCGGCGACCGCAAGAAGGAGCGCCGCCAACCAGATCGCGGTGAAGATAAGATAAGCGGCCTTGTTGAACGGCGGCACCTTCTTGGGCACGCCTAACCGGCCCCCGAACGGGCGAAACTTCTGTGGGATGGCGAGCTGCGCCGTCACTGCGTCTGGCCCCGCAACTCAGGCATCGGCTTCCTCGTCGTCGCGCAGCGAGGAATCGCGAAATCGCTGCAAGCCCTCGCTGAACGATGCGGCGAAGATGCCGGTGGGGATTGCGATCAGCATCACCCCGGTCATCGCTATAACGGCCGCGCAGATTCGCCCGAGCACGGTGACCGGATAGACGTCCCCGTAGCCGACGGTGGTCAGAGTCACGATCGACCACCACAATGCTCTTGGAATGCTTCCGAACTTCTCCGGCTGTGCGTCCGCCTCGGCCCAGTACATCAGGGAGGAGGATATCAGCATCGTCACCGCGACAAGGCCCAGCACCAAAGCGAATTCGTGGCGGCGCTCCAATATGGCTTCGCGGATCGTCCGCCAGGCCCGCGAGGTCCGGCCGAGCTTGGCGAGCCGGATCATCCGGAAGACGCGAAAGAAGCGGAGCACCAGGCTCGACGCTCCGCCGAAGGCGAAAAAGGCCGGAAGAATGGCGGCGAGGTCGATAATCGCGATCGGTGTGACCGCGTAGCGAAGGCGGGGAAAACGATAGGCCTTGAATCTCGGGTTTTCGACGACCGTCCACACACGAAAAAGATATTCCACCAGGAAGATGCTCGCGACCGCCACTTCGAATTCGTCGAAGAACATCTCGTGCCCGTTGGAGATGGTCGGCTCGGTTTCCAGGACAGCCGAGGCGACGGCGAGGATTATCAGGAAGGCGAGGAGCCAGTTGGTCGGCGACAACCCCTTGCGAGGCCAGGCCGTCGGTTCGAGCTGGCGATAGGCGCGCAATCGAAACGACTGCCACGATGTCATTCGCCGCCCCCTTTTGCCCGCCCAGGCGGCAAGAAGTGCCTCCCTGCGGACGAGGCTGCAAGCTTTTCCTGAATTTTGAGAGCGCTAGCGCTCAGCCGTCGCTGTCGATCGTCTGCTCGCCGTAGCGCGACTTTATGAAGCGGCCCTGGGTCTCGAAGGCGGCGAGATCGCCTCGTGCGAGATCCTCGGAAATTTCGCCGAGCGCGGTCCGCGCGGCGCCAAGACCTTCGATCAGCCGCTGATCGACGGTCAGGCCTTCCCCGTCCGTTTCCTTGCGGAACTCGGCCGGGACGTTGAGATAGCGGTCGATCAGCCCGGGCAGGTGAAGCGCCATCAGCCGACGCGCGTCCTGTGCTTTCGGGTCGACGGTCTGAACCCGCTCCAGGCTGCGCCTGAGCAGCGGAAGCTGCGCGCTGATCGCGTCGATCTCGGACCTGGCGGGGGCGGGCAGCGCCGCGCGCGTGCGGTACAGATAGGAATCGAAGCGCTGGACCATCTCGCCGTTGGGAAGGTCGGCGGAGGGCGCCTTCGCGGCCGGCTCTCCGGGAATGAAAGCCAGCAGCGCCGCGATCCCGATCGCGAGGCCGACCGCGGCGAGAAAGCCGAACATTCCGATGGGAGCGATCAGCCCGACGACGATCGTGACCAGGCTGACGACCCCGATTCCGATCCCCACACGGGCTGCGCGGCGGCCGAGATCGCGATTCACGCGTTGCCGTTCTCTCCGAGCCGCTTCGCGCGGGGCGCCGTCGCGTTCGTCGAGCGCCCTTGTCACCCGCTCGAAGCGGGCAAGGGCGCGCTCGACCTTCGCGTTGACCTCGCTCATCGGTTCATTTGCTCTCGATCGGGGTCAGCGGCGAGGAGAGGTTCTCGAGGCGGCCTTTTTCGACCCCTTCGGCACGCGCGATATAGCCCTTCGACTTTTCGACCTCGGTCGAAAGCGTGGTCACGGTCTGCTTCATATTGTCGAGCGCCTCGAGCTTGAAGCGGTCGATCTGGTCCATCGTGTCGTAGATGTTCTGGAACGCCCGCTGCAAAGTCTCGAGCGGGATCGTCGAGGACGCGGCCTGCTCGTGGATTGCGCCGGTTTGAGTCTTGAGCATCTCGCCGGTCGTGTCGATCATGCTCGCCGTCGTCGTGTTCAAGGCGCCGATCTGCTCGAGAACGAGCTTCTGGTTGGTCAGAGCCTGGGCGACGGTCACTGCGGTCCGGAGTGCCGAGACGGTCGTGGTCGAGGCTCGGTCGACGCCTTTGACCAGCTCGACATTATTCTTCTTGACCAGGTCGAGCGCCAGATAGCCCTGGACGGTCACCGCCATTTGCGTGAGCAGGTCGGTCGTACGCTGGCGCGTATAGAAGAGCGCCGTTTCGCGGATGGCTTTGGCCTTGGCCGGTTCGGTGGCGTCGAGCTCGTTCGCCTTGTCCTCGAGCGTCTGGTCGAGCCGCTTGGAGATGTGCACCATCTGCTCGAGCTTGTGCATCGTCTTCCAAAGGTTCGCGCGCTCGGTGTCGATCGCCGCATTGTCCATCAGCAGCTCGTCCTTGCCGTTGGCGAGCCGGCCGAGGATGGCCTGGATGTGTGTCTGAGAGCTTCGGTATTTGTCGAAATAATGATTGATGCGCCGGCCGAACGGGATGATCCCGAACAGCTTGCGGGTGGTCAAAGATCGGCTGTTTTCCTTCGGGTCCAGCGATTCCACCGTCCGCCGAAGCTCGGTGAGGTCGGCGCCGATTCCCGTATCGCTGTCGATCGCCTTGACCGGCCGGTCGAGGAAGCGGTTGGACGCGCCGGCCGCCTCGGAGATTTCCTTGCGGCCCATAGCGGTCAGCTGGTCGACCTTCTTCCCGAACTCCGGGCTGTTGCTGTCCATCGCCGCAAGCTCGTCGACGAACTGGGCGACTCTCTTGTCGAGCTCTGTCGTCTCGGAATCCTTCAGCGGAACGAGGCCCGCCGCTTCGGCCGGAGCAAGCGCCTGCAAGGCCTCGGGCGGGTCGAGCTTAAGCTTGGTCGCGGTCTCGGTGCTTTCCTTGGCCATCTCATCTGCCCTCTTGATGCTTGCAGCCGCTGTCTCGTGAACGGCGCGACAGGCGCATGCAAGCCGAATTGACTGTATTATAGGTGTAACACGCCAGCAGGCAAGCACCGACCCATATCGGTACGGTTGAGCAACGTTAACCACAGCACTGAACGAATTCCTCACCTTGACTCGCGATAGACCCTTGCAATCGCGCACAGTTTCTGGGGCAGGCAATGATCCAATTCATGAAACGGCTTTGGAATGATCGTCGGGGCAATGCGATTCTGATCGCCGGTGCCGCGATGCCGCTGATCGTCGGTGCGGCAGGCCTGGCGACCGACACGATCCAGTGGGTGGTGTGGAAGCGCGAGCTTCAGCGGGCGGCGGACTCGGCGGCTTATGCGGGCGTCTATGCAATCTCGCAGGACCAGTCGGTCGATGAGGCGGTCGATACCGATCTCGACAATAATGACAAAACCGGAATCACGCTGCTCTCGACTTATCCGCAGATCGAATATCCGACGTCGGGAAGCTGGAGCAACGGCGTCAAAGTGACCCTCGGGATCCGCAAGACGCTCGGCTTCTCTTCGCTGTTCATGTCGGCCGCTCCGACCATCATCGCGTCCGGGACTGCGGCAATGGTCGACGACGGCGAATTCTGCCTTGTCGCACTGAAGAAGAGCGGGGGGGCCGCAATCACCATGCAGGGCAGCTCGACGGCCAACATGGGCTGCGGCGGCATTTCCAATTCCAACGCCAATCCGGCCGTCGCCACCAACGGCGGCGCATATAATTTCATCGCCCCGGTCGTCGCCGGAGCCGGCACCTTGCCGGACTCGATCAACGGCGTCGACGAACTGCAACCGCACCACATGCCAATACCCGACCCCTTCGCGGGAAAATATCCGACGGACATCCCGGCGGGATCGAACTGCAACAAGAAGGCCAACGCCGACAGTTTGTCGCCGGGCTGCTACAGCGAGTTCAAGTTCACTGGAAACAAGACGTATACGCTCGCCCCTGGCGTCTATTATCTGGACAGCACGGACTTCGATGTCGCCGGCGGGACCACGGTCGTTGGAGATGGCGTTACGATCATTCTGACCGGTGCCGACCCCGGAAGCATGAAGACGAACGGCAACTCCACGATTCAGCTGATCGCGCCGACAAGCGGCACCTACGAAGACATGCTGTTCATCCAAAGCCCGAACGCCGAGGTCGATAACGGAAACAACATCAATGGCAGCAACACGTCGAATTACGACGGCGCCATGTACTTCCCCAACGGCGAGGTGGAGTTCACCGGCAGCTCCGGTGCAATGACCAAATGCGCCATGGTCGTCGGTTATACGGTGAGCTTCAGCGGGAACACCAACCTGCAGAACAACACGGTGGGCTGCAAAGCCAACAAGACTGTCCAGGCCGTGGTCGTGAGGCTTGTCGCATGATGCGCCTTCTTCACCAGATCGGCGCCGACGAGCGCGGCAATTCCTTCATCGAGATGGCCCTTGTCGCCCCGGTGATCGCCACGCTCCTGGTTGGCACGATCGACATCAGCCGCGCCTGCTCGGACAAGCTCAGGCTCGAGCAGGCGGCCCAGCACACGATCGAGCTGGTCCAAAGGGCGAGTTATCAAACCGACGACGATGCCGATCTCGAAGCCGATGCGGAGGCCGCTGCCGGCGACGGTTCGTCGGCGGACGTCACCGCCTGGCTCGAGTGCGACGGCGATGGAGTCCATCTCGATTATGACGACGCCACGTGCGACGACGGCGCGGCTTACGCCCGCTACGTTCAAATCACGGTGAGCAAGCCGTTCACGCCGCTGTTCGGGACGCGCTTCTTCCCGGGCGCCAACGACAACGGCACCGTGACCATCAGCTCAACCGCGGGGATTCGCGCGCAATGACTCGGCTAATCAGGTGCCTGACGGGCGACCGTAAAGGTTCGGCGGCGATCGAATTCGCCGTGGCTCTACCGGTGCTCATCTCGATGGTCTGGGGCATGTTCCAGATCGGCCTGATCTTCCAGGCGAACGCTGGCATGCGGCACGCGCTCGGCGAAGCCGCGCGCTATGCGACGATTTTCCCGACGCCCAGCGATACACAGATCCAGTCGATGATCACGTCGCACAAGTTCGGCCTCGGCAATGGCGAATGGGACGACCCCGTCATTACCGACGATACGACCGCCAAGACCAAGACCATCGACGTAAGCTACCAGCAGCAGCTGGACTTCCTCTTCTTCGACGGTCCGACCGTTACGCTGACCGCTTCGAAGGTCATTTACCTCTCGGCCTGATCCGCCGCGGCGCCGCGCGCCGCAAAGAAGGCGGCGATCGCCTCCCTGGCTTCGTCCGACGTCAGCCGCTCGGCGAAATGACGGCTCTCCAATTCCATTCGCTCCATCACCTCGCCGCTTGCCGATTGCCGGAGCAGCGACTGGGTCAGCCGAAGCGCTTCCGGGGGTTTCGCGAGCAGCCGTTCGACAATGCCGGCGAACGCGGCGGTTAATTCGCCATCGGGAACGACATGGCTGACGATGCCCGCGTGGAAAGCCTCGTCGGCACCGAAGGGTTCGGCGAGCAGCAGATAGCGCGCGGCGCGCCGGCGCCCGCACAGGCCCGGCAGGATGAGCGAGCTTGCAGCTTCCGGCACCAGTCCCAAATCGACGAACGGAAGCCTGAACCGCGCGCTTTGCGCGGCCACCACCAGGTCGCAGTGAAGCAGCAGGGTGGTGCCGATTCCCACCGCATTTCCCTGGACCGCCGCGACCAGGGGAACGCTGTTGCGGGCGAGCGCGCGAAGCAGCCGCCAGACCGGGATTTTGTCCGAATCGCGCGGAAGCGCAGCGAGAAAGTCCTTTAGGTCGTTGCCTGCCGTGAAGTCCTGGCCCTCGCCCGCGATCGTAATGAGACGCAGCGAGCGGTCGCCCGCGGCTTTCTCGAAGGCGTCCGCGAGCGCTTCATACATGGCGACGCTAATCGCATTGCGCCGCTCCGGCCGAGCCAGCGTGATCGCAAGCACGCTTTCGTCTCTGTGGATTCGAACATGTTCGGTCATCAAGCGCCTCGCGAATCGGGTGACTGTTTGTGTCTCAGAGGCTATCGCGCCGCAAACAGCCCGGACGGAACCATGAAATTCTTTGCCGACACCGCCGATATCGCCGAAATCAGGGAGCTCGCCGCGACGGGGCTCCTCGATGGAGTCACGACCAACCCGAGCCTCGTCCACAAGTCCGGCCGCGAATTCCTGGACGTCGTGAAGGACATCGCCGCGGCGGTCGACGGTCCGGTGTCCGCGGAAGTCGTCGCGCTCGATTATGACGGAATGATGAGGGAGGCTGGCGTCCTTCGGGCGATCGCCGACAATGTCGTCATCAAGGTGCCGCTGACCGAAGACGGGCTCAAGGCCTGCCGCGCTCTCACGCTGGACGGAACGATGGTCAACGTGACTTTATGCTTCTCGGCAGCCCAGGCCTTGCTCGCCGCAAAGGCCGGCGCAACCTTCATTTCGCCGTTCGTCGGCCGGCACGACGACGTCGGCTTCAGCGGAATGGAGCTGATTTCCGACATTCGCCTGATTTACGACAATTACGACTATCCGACGCAGATACTCGTCGCGTCGGTCCGCAGCCCGATGCACGTGGTCGAAGCCGCGAAGATCGGGGCCGACGTCATGACCGCGCCGCCAAAGATCATCCATCAGCTGTTCAAGCACCCGCTGACCGAGTCCGGGCTGGCGGCCTTCCTCAAGGATTGGGAAAAGACCGGGCAGCGAATCGGTTGACGCCTCAGCTGCGTTCGCGCTGCGGCTCGCAGGATCCGATTTTGAGCCTGAGGTCGCTGCATTCGCTATCCATGACATAGCCGAACGGCCACGACTGATAGGGACCAAGCGCCAAACCGCCGCCGCCGCCGGAGGTCCACCGCAGCTGATAAACCTGCATCCGCACCGCCTTTTCAGGCAGCGGTGCCTGCAGGTGAAACGTCTCTCCGGGATCGAGCCGGTCTGCAGCGCCGCGCGCCTGGCCCACCGGCTTCCCATCCCTGTCGAGAAACAGAATCACCGCGTCGAGCTTCGTGTAGAGGCTGTCGGTGTGGTTCCAGAAGGTGCCGCGCCAGACTCGCTCGCCCGAAGCCGTGCGCACCGCATCGTTCTGGCTGAGCGCAATATTGTCGGTGTCGTCCATCGCCGCCATGACGAACATTGCCGCAAAGGCAAGGACGAGAACCGCCGCCAGGCCGGCCCATGTCGATTTTGCACGCCGCCGCCACTGGCGCAGTTCCGCTTCCGCATTTGTTGCCATGACTTTTCCAACTCCGTCGTGGAGCGTCACATTCGCAAACCAAGGGATGAGCGGCATGAGCAAGAGGTGAGGCTTCGCTGAAAAAGGGTGGATTGCGGGCGTTTGCGGCCGCCACCGGAAATTAACCGCCGCGCGCTAAACGCTGCGGCAATGGCGCAGCTGATTGAGTTCGAGCAGCATGCTCTCGCCCGGCTTCGCGAGCGCCTTGGCGCCGCCGAGGAGGCGAACGAGGATTTGATCGCCTTCGCGCGCGGTCATTCCGGCGCCGTGGCCACCATTCACGAAGCAGTCCTGGCGGTCATGGAAGCGGCGTCGGTCGACGCTGTGCTCGAAGTCGTCGCCAGGCGCTGGCCCCATATCCTGGGGATTGATGCCGCCGTCATCGCGCTGGTCGTGGGGGACCGCGGATTTCTGGCGGACTCCAGGGGAGTTCACCGGGTCGAAGCGGCCTTCGTCGAGCGGCATATCGCCGGCCGCGACCTCGTCGAGGTTCGATCGGTCGAGCGTGGCCATCCTCTGTTCGGCGGGGTTGCTCGGACGATACGCGCCGAAGCACTGATCCGGATCGATTCCGCCCAGCCGTTGCCGCAGGGCCTGCTCGCGCTCGGCCAGCGGGCCGAGCTCGATCTCGATTCGAAGCACGGATCGGAGCTTTTGCTGTTCCTCGGCCGCGCGGTCGTGGCCACGCTTCGCCGCTGCGTCGCCACCAGCTGAGGCAGTGGGGGCCCCGCAAAGCCCGCTGGACGGAACAAGCCCGCCCCCCTATCTCGCAGCCGAAACAAGCGAGAAGGCCCGCGGATGACCCAATTCGACGATCGCGAACGCGCCTACGAGGCGAAATTCGCGCATGACGAGGAAATGAACTTCCGCATCATCGCCCGCCGCAACAGGCTGGTCGGCGAATGGGCGGCGCGCAAGATGGGCCTCTCGGAAGAAGAAATGGCGGCCTATTCCAAGGACGTGGTGCGTTCCGACTTCGAATCCGCGGGTGACGACGACGTCATTCGCAAGCTGATCGGCGACCTCACTTCGGCGGGAGTCGATGTCGACGAAGCGCAAATTCGTGAAGCGCTCGGCCACAAGATGATCGAGGCCCGCCGCCAGATCATCCAGGAGCAATCGTAGGGCCGCGTCCGATGGCAATGAGTGCGCGTGAAATCGAAGAGCTGATCAAGGCCTCGATCCCCGATGCCGAAGTGACGATCGCGGATATGGCAGGCGACGGCGACCATTATTCCGCACGGGTAGTTAGCCGCAGCTTTGAAGGGCTCACGCGCGTTCAACAGCATCAGAAGGTCTATTCGGCTCTCGGCGGCCGGGTGGGCGGCCAATTGCATGCGCTGCAGCTTCAGACCGCGGCGCCGGAAGGAGAGCATCAGTGACCAGCGCGAAAGAGCGGATCGAAGAGATCGTCCGCGGCGACACTGTCGTCCTGTTCATGAAGGGAACCGAGCTGTTCCCGCAATGCGGATTTTCAAGCCGCGCGGTTGCGATCCTCGATCATCTCAAAGTGCCCTTCAAGACCGTCGATGTCCTGCAGGACGCCGAAATTCGCCAGGGGATCAAGGACTACAGCGACTGGCCGACCATCCCGCAACTCTATGTGAAAGGCGAGTTCGTCGGCGGCTCGGACATCATGATGGAGATGTTCGAAAGCGGCGAGCTCGGCCAGCTGGTCGGCGCCGAGGCAGCCTGAAAACCGAAAAGGGGCGGCGGCACGGGACCAGAGAACCGTGCCGCCGCCCCTTTGGTTGGTTGTGGAACCAAGTGGACGTGATTTTTGAAGCAATGGCCGTGCCAAATGGAAAAATGCGCGGTTTTCCGCTACTTTCTGAAGAATGGAAGGCTGACGACCGGCACCATGTGTAAACAACTCCGACACTCTAGCGCCGGACGCTATCCGTGGCACTTTGCTTCGCCCCCGGGGTTGATGGTGCCATGAAGACCTCCGCGAACGCGCCCGGTTCTCAGCTGATTTGCGATCTGACCCAGAGCTGGTCAAGCGTCGGAGGCGGAGTCGGCACCTATCTGCGCAGGAAGCGCGACTACATTCTGTCGCACACCCCCCATCGGCATTTGCTGATTGTCCCCGGCGAAGAAGACAAGGTCACCGAGGACGGACGCGCGACCACGGTCACCATCGCTTCGCCGCGCGTACCAGGCAGTCCGCGCTATCGACTTTTGCTCCGCAACGGCGCGGTCTGTGCCGCGCTCGAGCGGTTCCGGCCCGACCTGGTGGAGTGCCAGGATGCCTATAACCTCCCCTGGGCGGCATTGGCGCATCGCCGCAAGCACCCCGACGTCGCTGTCGTCGCGGGATATTTCACCGACTTTCCGACCGCTTATGTCCATCGGCCGTTGAAAGGCATCGTCGGCGGGGCGATCGCCGGCCAGCTTCGATCGCTCTCCTACCGCTATTGCGGGTTTCTCTACCGCCGTTTCGATTCGGTTTACGCGCTCAGCGAGGCCGGCGGCGCGGCGCGGCTGCGCAAGCTCGGGGTCGCCGATGTCGGCGTCGTCCCGCTCGGGGTCGAAATCGACGAGTTCAGCCCCGGCCGGCGCGATGAACAGCTTCGCCGCTCGCTAGGTATCGGGGAAGGCGAGCCGCTCCTCATTTATGTCGGCAGGCTGGACAGGGAGCGCCGCGCCGAGCTGGTCGTCGAGGCTTTCAACAAGCTTCCCAAGTCGCTCGGCGCGCGGCTGGTGCTGGTCGGCGAAGGGCCGGTTCGCGATTCCATCGCCCAATCCACCGGCGACCGGATCCTTACCCCGGGCTATCTCAGCGACCGCACGGAGCTGGCCCGGTGGCTGGCGAGCGCCGACATCTATGTGTCGGCCATGGCCGACGAAACCTTCGGCGTGTCGGTGATCGAGGCCCAGGCCTCGGGCCTCCCGGTTGTCGGAGTGGCGGCGGGAGCGATGCTCGACCGGGTCGATGAGACCACCGGGCGGCTGGGACCGGTCGACAACGCGCGGGCGATGGCGGCCAACATCCTCGACGTGTGGAATTCGGACCGGGCCGCCATGGCCAGGGCCGCTCGCCAGCATGTGGAGGGCCAGTTCAGCTGGGACCGGACATTCCAGACGCTGTTCGGCGAAGTGTATCCGCAC
>DASTIF010000068.1:0-7428 GCA_035717805.1 Sphingomicrobium sp. | reverse complement strand
CATGGCCACCGGCGACAAATTCGAACGCCACCGCCAACCCTGGCGGCAGGACGAGCTCCAGAAGCTCCACCAGCTCGCCGGCAAGGGCATGTCCGTCCGCGCCATCGCCAAGGCGCTGACTCGGAGCGAGGAGTCGGTGCGGGACCGTGCGAAGGCGGACCGGTTGAAGATAAGCAAGCTCAGGTAGACGAACCAGCGGCTCTTGATTCACTCGGCGCCGCCAACTTCTTCTCTTACTCTCCGCCGTCCGCGGGCTCATCGGCGGCCGGTTCATCCGCCGCCGCTGGCGCAGCCGCCTCCGCAGCCTTCGCCGCGCCCCTCGGGTCGTCCGCCGGATCGACGTACACGACCTCGAACGGGCCGTGGCTGGTGATCTGGACCGTCGCCCCGCCGTCGGTGAAGGCGAAATGGTTCATGGTCGCGGGCGCGACGACATAGCCGCCGACGCCGAGCGCCGCGGCCTTGGCCTTGTCGAGCTTGTCGCCCATTCCGAGCGACAGCTGCCCTTCCATCACCGTCACCAGCTCGGGTGTCGGGTGATGGTGCGCCGGGACCGAATAGCCGGCCGGAAACTTCAGGCGGATGGTGAACATGCCCTCCTTGGTCGGGTCGCCGGACAGGACCGCGATCTGCGCTCCGGCGGGAAGCGCCGCAGGCGCCGCGCCCCATTTGAGATCGTTGGGCATCATCTGGGCGGGTGCCGCCGAGCCGGCGACGGCGAGCGCCGCGCCGAGCGAAAGAACGAGCAAACGAGTCATCGCAAACCCCCTGTTGAATTTCGCCACCGCGCCGCGTTCGTAGCACTCCGGCCCGCATTCGCCAAAGGCCCCGCGAGCGCCAGCCGGCAACGGCTCGGCACCTCTCGCGGCCCAAGCTCGTTGTCCATGCCAATGGCCAATCAAGCACCACGCCAGTCCGCACCCGCCGCCCTTGCGGCGCATGGGGAATCGCAAAGCCACCGCTGGCGGGTATTGTTCGCGCTCGAAGCCTGGCTGCGCGGGCCGATGGCGGCGCTGAGCGTCGTCTGGCTGATCCTGATCGTCCTCGATCTGACCGGCAACGGCGGGCCGGTGCTGACCGCGGCGACGACGGTCATCTGGGTGATCTTCATCGCCGAGTTCCTGCTTCGCCTGGCGATCGCGCCGCAGAAGCGGCGGTTCCTCGGCCGCAATCTGCTGACGATCGCCGCTTTGGCGGTGCCAGCGCTTCGGCTGTTCCGGGCTATAGCGGCGCTGCGGGCGGTTAGCCTGCTTCGCGGGGCGCGCCTGATCAGCGTCGTCGGGACCATCAACCGGAGCATGAACGCGCTCAAGCGGACTCTCCGCCGGCGAGCGTTCGGCTATGTGTTCGCCCTGACGGCGGCGGTTCTGCTCGCCGGGGCGGCGGGCATGTACAGCCTGGAGCCGGCGAGCGAGGTGCGCGGCGGCTTCACCTCCTATTGGGACGCCTTGTGGTGGACCGGCATGCTTCTGACCAGCATCGGCAGCCAATACTGGCCGCAAACCGACGAGGGCCGAGTGCTCGGCTTCCTTCTCGCGCTCTACGGGCTCGGGATTCTCGGCTATATGACCGCGACCATCGCCAGCTTCTTCATCGGCCGCGATGCGCAAAGCGCCGACGGCGACCTTGCCGGGGAGAAGGAGATCCGGGCGCTTCGAAAGGAAATCGCGGGTCTCCGCGAAGCGATCACCTCCAGGCGCGCCGATGCTTGATGATCAGGCGCATTGCCGCTAATGGCGCGCCCTTCCGAACATTCGGAAACCTGCGGGAGGTGAGCCGAAACGCTCGCCGTCTGGACCGCTAAACTTCAACGTCCTGCCTGGCCTCGCGCTACGCAGGAGACAGATGAGAGTGAAATGGCAAAGAAAATCACCGGCTATATCAAGCTGCAGGTGCCCGCGGGCATCGCCAACCCGTCGCCGCCGATCGGCCCGGCGCTCGGCCAGCGCGGCGTCAACATCATGGAATTCTGCAAGGCGTTCAACGCCGCCACGCAGGAACTCGAAAAGGGCGCTCCGATCCCGACGACGATCACCGTCTATGCGGACCGCTCGTTCAGCTTCGAGACCAAGACTCCGCCGGCATCCTTCCTTCTGAAAAAGGCGGCGCGGCTCCAGAAAGGCAGCCAGGAGCCCGGCAAGACGAGCGCTGGCACGATCAAACGCTCGCAGCTTCGCGACATCGCCGAGCAGAAGATGAAGGACCTCAACGCCAACGACCTCGACGCCGCCTCGAAGATCATCGAAGGCTCCGCCCGGGCGATGGGCCTCACAGTGGTGGAGGGCTGACGATGGCCAAACAGAGCAAGCGCGAGCAGAAGTTCGCTGCGGTCGACCGCGAGAAATTCTATCCGGTCGATGAGGCCATCAGCCTGGTCAAGCAGAACGCGACAGCCAAGTTCGACGAGACGGTCGAGATCGCGATGAACCTTGGAGTCGACCCGCGCCACGCCGACCAAATGGTCCGCGGAGTCGTGTCGCTTCCCAAGGGCACCGGCAAGGACGTCCGGGTCGCGGTCTTCGCCAAGGGCGACAAGGCGGACGAGGCCAAGGCCGCCGGCGCCGACGTGGTCGGTGCCGAGGACCTCATGAGCCAGGTCCAGGACGGCAAGATGGACTTCGATCGGGTGATCGCCACCCCCGACATGATGGGCATCGTCGGCCGGCTCGGTAAGGTTCTCGGTCCCAAGGGGCTGATGCCCAACCCGAAGCTCGGGACGGTCACGCCCAACGTCGGCGAGGCGGTCAAGGCGGCCAAGTCCGGCCAGGTGGAATTCCGGGTCGAGAAGGCCGGGATCATCCATGCGGGCATCGGCAAGGCGAGCTTCTCCGAAGCCGACCTCAAGGCCAATTTCGACGCGTTCATGGACGCGATCGCAAAGGCCAAGCCGTCGGGCGCCAAGGGCAAGTTCGTCAAGAAGGTCGCGCTGACCTCGAGCATGGGCCCCGGAGTCAAGCTCGATCTGGCGGAAGTTTCGGGAGCCTGAGCGCTCCCGGGCTTCGGCCCGTCGAGATGAAGATCGCCGCGCTCCGGCGGCGAACGGCGTCCGCCGTTCGTCGAAAGGCCGTAGGAATCGCACGCCTCGCCGCGCTAGGGCGCAGGCTCGAAATTCCCTGACATATGAGGACTCGCACTATGAAGGTGATGACGGTTTTGCTCGCTTCGGCGGCGCTCGCGATCGGCGGACAAATTGGCGGCGCGGCGCTCGCACAGGTTCCCGCCGACACAGTGGACCTCAGCATTCCGACGCAGCTTCCGCGCACTGCCGTGCCGAGCCGTTACGCGCTGACCGTCACGCCCCACGCCGACAAGCTCACCTTTGACGGATCGGTCGCCATCGACCTTCAGGTCACCAAGGCGACCGACACGCTCGTGCTCAACGCGGTCGACCTCGATCTTTCCAAGGCGACTCTGACCGGCGCGGACGGGACGGCGATGCCGGGCAAGGTGACGCTCGACGAAGCGACGCAGACCGCCTCGCTCGACTTCGGAAAGACGCTACAGCCGGGCGCCTACAAACTTGCGATCGACTATAGCGGCAAGATCAACACGCAGGCGAACGGCCTGTTCGCCCTCGACTACAAAAATCCCGCCGGCGCCCAAAAGCGGGCGATCTTCACCCAGTTCGAGCCGGCCGACGCGCGCCGCTTCGTGCCCAGCTGGGACGAGCCCGATTACAAGGCGGTGTGGCAGGTGAGCGCAATCGTTCCCGCCGGCGAGATGGCGGTCAACAACATGCCGGCCGCGAAGACGGAACCGATGGCCGGTGGGCTGAAGCGCGTAACCTTCCAGCCGACCCCGCAAATGTCGAGCTACCTGTTGTTCTTCGGCACCGGCGATTTCGGCCGTGTGAAGAAGATGGCGGGGAATACGGGCGTCGAGGTCGGCATCGTGATGGGCCGCGGCAATGAAGCCAAGGCCCGCACCGCGCTCGACGCCGAGGCGCAGATCCTGCCCTATTACAACGAATATTTCGGAGTGCCCTACCCGCTTCCGAAGCTAGATAACGTCGCGGGCCCGGGCCAGTCGCAATTCTTCAGCGCAATGGAGAATTGGGGTTCGATCTTCACCTTCGAGCGCGTTCTCCTCGACGATCCGGAAGTGACGACCGAAGGCGAGCGTCACGCGATCTTCGGAGTCGAGGCGCACGAAATGGCGCACCAGTGGTTCGGCGATCTCGTCACCATGGCATGGTGGGACGACCTCTGGCTCAACGAAGGATTTGCGAGCTGGATGGCGACCAAGGCCACCAAGCATTTCCACCCCGATTGGGGCGCCGAGTTCAATTCGATCGGCGCGCGCGAAGGCGCGATGGGCCAGGATTCGCTGACCACGACCCACCCGATCGTCCAGCAGGTCCGCACCGTCGAGCAGGCCAACCAGGCATTCGACGGAATCACCTATTCCAAGGGCCAGTCGGTCATCACGATGCTGGAGGGCTATGCCGGCTCGGACGTCTGGCAGAAAGGCATCCAGACCTACATCAAGGCACACGCCTATCGGAACACGCGCACCGACGACTTGTGGAAAGCCGTCGAGGCGGCGGGCGCCACCGGCCTCACCCAGATGGCGCACGACTTCACTCTGCAGCCGGGCGTTCCGCTCATCCGCATCGGAGAAGCGCGCTGCCAGGACGGTCAGACAGTCGCCACGCTGGTGCAGGATGAATATTCCGTCGACCGCAAGCCGGGCAGTTTCCAGCCGCTGAGCTGGCACGTTCCCGTGCGGGCCTCGGTCGTCGGCGGAAAGGCCACGACGGCGATTACCCAGGGTCGCGAGACCCAGCTCACGGTGCCCGGTTGCGGGCCGCTTCTGCTCAACGTCGGCCAGACCGGCTATTACCGAAGCCTCTACCAGCCGGCTGGAACGCAAAAACTGCTGTCGGCATTCACGACGCTTGACCCGCTCGACCAATATGGACTGGTCGAGGACCAGTCTTCGCTATCCTACGCCAATTACCAGCCGATGAGCGTGGCGCTCGACTTCAACGCGGCGATCCCCCTCAATGCGCGTCCGGAGCTGATCTCGTTGGGGCTTGGCAACTGGAACGGGCTTTACGGCCTGTTCGACGAGGACGAGGCGACGCAAAATAAGGTCGGCGCGATCATCGAGAAGCGTTATGCGCCGGTGCTGGCTCAGATCGGCCTTGTGCCGCAAGACGGCGAGAAGCCGACCGTCACCACTCTTCGACCGCAGCTGATCGGATCGCTCGGCCGGATCGGCGATCCGGGTGTGACGGCGGAAGCGAAGCGGCTTTTCGCTGCGATGCAAACCGATCCCAACGCCATTCCGGGCGGGCTGAAGCGCACCTGGCTGGGACTTATCGCCATCAATGCCGACGCCGACACCTGGGAAAAGCTCCATGTCATGGCGCGCAACGCGTCGAGCGCGACCGAGCGGCAGAACCTCTACTCACTCCTGGGCGCGGCCAAGGACGAGGCGCTCGCCAGAAAGGCGCTCGATCTGGCGCTCACCGACGAGCCGGGCAAGACCGTCAGCGCGGGAATCATCGGCGCCGTTTCGGGGCGTCATCCCGAGCTGGCGCTCGACTTCGTCCTCTCGCACTGGCCGCAGGTCGAAAAGTTTGTCGATGCGACCTCGCAGTCGCGCTTCGTAGCCCGGATCGCTTCGGGCAGCGACGAACTAGAGACGATCGCCAAGCTCGAAAGCTATGCGAAGGAGCATATTGCGGCTTCCGCGCGCAAGCCGATCGACCAGTCGATCAACGTGATCCGTGTCCGCCTGGAGAGGGAACCCCGGATCAAGAAGCAAGTCGCCGAATGGCTGGCGCACCATCCGGCGTGAGCTAAGTCATTGACCGGGCGCGGCTATCCGCCGCGCCCGGATCTCAAGGCAGCGCTGACTCTGTTGCCGATATGCAACAGGTCGCCAACGCCGTTTCGGATTGCCTGAAACCTTCTGCCGCGGCAACTGTTCGGTGCCAGACAGTTCCCAATGGAGGCAGTCCAAATGCTAAAATATCTTCTCGCGACCGCGGCTGCGGTCGCCATCGCCGGACCGGCGTCCGCCCAGGATTACGGCCCCACCACCGGCGGCTATGTCGGAGTCGAGGGCGGAATCCTGTTTCCGCGCGATACCGATGTCGATGTCGACGTCGACTACACCGACCCGCTTCTCGGCGACGTGACCTTCGATAACGCGATCGATCTCGACTACAAGAAGGGCTACGATATCGACATTATCGGCGGCTACGATTTCGGCATGTTCCGTGTCGAGCTCGAAGGCGGCTACAAGCGCGCCAAGGCCGATGAGCTCCAGTACGATCAGGACTTCATCGATGCCTATGAGGACGCCACCGGCGCCGACCTCAGCGATGTCGATTTCGATCTCAATGGACGTCTGTCCTCGACATCATTGATGGCCAACGCCCTTGTCGACTTCGACACAGGCGGAATGCGCGTTTACGGCGGCGGCGGGTTTGGCCGCGCCTGGGTCAAGGCGTTCGGCGAGCGGGACAAGGCATGGGCCTACCAGTTGATCGCCGGCGTTGGAGTACCGGTCAGCGACACTATCGAAGCGGGTCTCAAGTATCGGTACTTCCGCACCGGAAGCCTCGACTTCACTGATAATTTCGATGCGTCCGACGCCGATCTCTTGTTCTCGGACGAGAGCCACTTCAGCTCGCACAGCTTGCTCGCGAGCCTGATCTTCAACTTCGGTGCTCCGGCCGAGGCAGCCCCGCCGCCTCCGCCGCCTCCGCCCCCGCCGCCTCCCCCGGCTCCTGCAACGCAGACCTGCCCGGACGGAACGGTGATCCTGGCGACAGAGATGTGCCCGGCTCCGCCGCCGCCGCCTCCGCCGCCCCCGGCTCCGGCCCCCGGAGAGCGCGGCTAAACCGGCTTTCCGGATAATTTCCGGAAGCACGAGACAGGCCCGGACGAAGCTTCGGCTCCGTCCGGGCCTTTTCGTTGTCCCCACACGCTTGATCCCGCGCCGGATTTCGCTATAGGCGCGCCCTCGCATCGCTTCGGCGGTGCACCGTCCGAGACAGCTGCCGTCCTTCGGGACTTAATCCGCAGCCTAGACGGGGACAGGAATCACCGGAGCGCAAAGTGCGCTTCGTCGTGCGTTGCCCCGATTGCGGCGCCACCGATCCAACTCCCCACGGACATACCTGCTCGTCGCGAGCAATCGCGGTGAGCTTTTGTTGAACCTCGGTCGAAGCCTCGTCTTCGGCCGAAATGTTGGAGTTGGCATGGATCGTTCGCAAAAAGCCGATCTGGTCGACCAGTTGAAGCACGTCTTTTCGGAGACGAGTGTCGTCGTTGTCACGCGCAACCACGGCCTCTCGGTGGATCAGTCCACCGACCTCCGCAACAAGATGCGCGATGCCGGCGCCCAGTTCAAAGTTGCGAAGAACCGGCTTGCGCTCATCGCCCTGGACGGATCGCGCTACAAGCCGATCGG
>DASTIF010000067.1:0-9714 GCA_035717805.1 Sphingomicrobium sp. | reverse complement strand
GAGACGTTGCTTGCCTTCAAGCGCGCTGGCGCGAGCGGCGTTCTGACCTACCACGCGCTCGACGCGGCGAAGCTGATCGGCGACTAGCTCGCCAGCCGTGTCTGGAGGCGGCTGATTGTCGCCGCTTCCGACGAATCGATTTTGGCAACCCGGGCCGCGGCCTCGCCGATCGCCTTCATGTCAGCCGCGCCGATCCCGCCGAGCTGCCGGATCCGGCTCGCGCTGAGCGCATCGATATCGGCCAGCGCCCGCGCGACCGGCGCGCGCGCGGCGACAGCCGCCGATAGCGCCTGCTGGGCAACGACCCAGCTTTCGCTCTCCCGCGTGCCGGCAGCCGCGGCGAGCCGCTCCGCATTCGCTGCCGCGGCCTCGAACTGCTCGTGGCCGGCACTCGCCTGCGCGACCAGCCCGCGAAGTTGCTCGACGAGTCCCTCGGTCGGGATCGCACTCACCGGCGGCGCCGGGACGGGAATTCGGGGATCGATCGCTTCGGCCGCTCGCGGGGCCAGGGACGGCGCCCTAGTTCCCGGAGCGGCGCAAGCCCCGGCCAGCGTCAGCAGCAGAAGCGAAAAGCGGCGCATCCACGACTCTCTAGGAACCGCGCCGACGCCGCGCAATCTGTCGGTGAAAAGGAGCAAAATGGCGCGCCCGGAAGGATTCGAACCTCCGACCCCCAGATTCGTAGTCTGGTGCTCTATCCAGCTGAGCTACGGGCGCGCATGCCCCGGATCACGGAGCAGCGGGGCACATAGGGACAGCGATGTTTTGAGGCAAGCCTTGCGGCGGACGCGGTCGAGGCGCGCGATAATCGATCGATCAGCTCTGGAGCGAGCCGTCTGGGGACGTGTCAGGCGAGGACGCTGGTGGTGCAGGCGGCCGCCCGCTGCGCGAAGTCTTCGGCCAGTTTGCTGTGCCAGGCACGGGCTGCTTCGGTGACCGCGCGCTGCGCGGCCATGCGCTCTTCGACCGCGCGCCGGCGATAGTAACGGTGGTTCGACTCCATGCCTCAGCCCTCCCCTGGACCCCGAGACGATGCGCGCGAAGAGCTAAGAGATGGTAAATATCCACAGGCCCTGCGACTCGGCAGGCCGGGAGTCATCGCGCAATAATTTCGGCAAGGCAACGACCTGCGCCTTTATCCTCAGGATTCGACGGCGTTCGCAACCGCAAATGCTTCAAATCGAAGGCGCTGAAATCGGCCCATCTTCACCGGCTAGCTCTGTCTGATTATAAAGGCGCTCATGAAATATCTGGCAGCGATCCTCTCGGCGGCCGCGCTCGCACTTTCGCCGGTTCCCGCCGAGGCACAGGCGACGAGCTTCACGCTGGTCAACAACACCGACATCGATTTTTCGAAATTGATGGTGCGGCGGTATGGGACCGATCAGTGGATGCCGCTAACTGTTCTGCCCGTGCCCGTCACCCGATCAGGCGGCAAGGGCACGGTCGATTTCACCAATCCGGATTGCGCGTTCGATCTTCAGGCGACGCTGCCGGACGGACGGCTGGTCGTATGGTCGGGGGTGAACCTGTGCGAAGCCAGGATTGTGACCCTGAATCGAAGCGCGGGCGGCGAGCTTTGGGCCGATTATCAATAAAAGGAACGCGCGGCATCGCCGGATAGGGTCCCGCGACGATCGCGGGCTTGGGCTTTACCGAATCGAGCAGCTTGGCGCCGGCGATGAACACCACGCCCGTGCAGGCGGCGGCGAGCATCCACCCGCCGAAACCGGGATATTGCGCGAGATAGTGCTGGCCCCGCTCGACCGCGCCGACGGCGATCGCATAGGTCACCAGCCACGCCTCGGTGCGCGTCTTGATCGTGAATAGCCGGCCGATTTTCTTCAACATCGTCATCGTTAACGCCTGAACGTGCCGATGGCGGATTTGAGCCGTCAAACCCTAAGAGACAAGGTTAAATCGGCGGTAAGGAATGCGAAATCGTGCCGTTTCGGGATTCCCCGCTCAGGCGAGTTCGGACAAATCGAGCGCTTCGAGAAGCGCGTTACGCGCTTGTTCGACCGCGTTGATCAAAGCCGCGTCCTGGATGTCGTCGCCATGGATTTCCGCCGGCCAGTGGCGTTCGACAACCGTAGCGATCCGGTCGAGCCTGGCGTCGTCGGCGAGGAATCGCGGATCGACCGTCGCAGGATCGGCAACGACTCGAAGCCTGAGGCAGGCCGGGCCGCCGCCGTTCGACATCGACTGACGTACGTCGACGACTTCCACGCGGCGAATCGGTCCATTGCCCGCGACATGACGCTGCAGCCAGGACCAGACCGTCTCGGTTTCGCGTGCCTCCGCCGGGACGATGAGGGTCGTTTCTCCGCCCGGCGGGCTGACCAGCTGCGCGTTGAACAGATAGGAGCTGATCGCGTCGGCCAGCGGGACTTCGGACTCGGGCACCTCGACGAGCTGCAGCTCGGGGAACAGACGCTCGCAGGCGGCGATCAGGCCGTCGCGATCGGCGAATGCCTTTTCATGCGCGAAAAGTACCGGGCCGTTGGCGACGGCGACCACGTCATTGTGGAAAGCGCCTGCCGCGATCGCTTCCTCCGATTGCTCGACGAACAGCGTCCGTTCGGGGTCGAGGCGATGGCGCCGCGCGATTGCCTTCGAGGCCTGGAGGCTTTGGCGGGCCGGGAATGCGCCCCCGCTGACGCCATAAACGAACAGCTCGACCCCCGGCTCTCCATAGCCCGAAGCGAGCCGCATGTGGTTGGCCGCGCCTTCGTCGCCGAACGCGACGGGAACCGGCCCGTGAACCTGGAAATTCCCGCCGTCGGCGAATGCGAGTCGAAGCTGGGCCAGGGTCGCCGGCCATTCGTGGCTGCGGTGCGGCATCGTCTTCAAATTGGCGGCGGTCAGGTGGCATTTGCCGTCGGCGCAGTCGGGCGCCGGCGACACCGTCGCCGCGTTCGCCGCCCACATCGCCGAGGCCGACATCGCGTTTGCGGCGAGCCCATGTTCGGCAGTCTCGATCGTCGTGCCGAGCGCCGCCAGCCAGTCGCGGTGCGGTCGCGGGTGGGGCATGAAGATGCCCTGCGCCAGGCCGAGCCGGATATTGGCGCGCATCTTTTCGAGGCCTTCGAGCGCCGCGGCCCGCGGCTTCGACACCTGCCCGACGTTTCGGGTCGAGGCGAGGTTGCCGAGGCTGAGGCCGGCATAATTGTGGGTTGGGCCGACGATCCCGTCGAAATTGATCTCGTCCAGCGCCATCAGCGAGCGACGACGAGGATTTCGTCGCCTTCGCCGACCTCCAGCAGCTCGGCGGCGGCGCGGTCGATGCAAAGACCCTTGTCCGAGTCCGTCCGGGCATAGGCGCAGCAGGCGCGGAAATCGTTGAGCCGGCCAGCTGCGACCAGGCATTTCTGCTGTCCGCCGTCCCCGATCTCGGCGATTTTTTGATGGCCGGATTCGCGGATCGTGCGGATTTCGTCGGTCGATGCGGTCACCGTCGGGCCGCCGTCGAAAATGTCGATATAATGATCGAACACGAAGCCTTCGTTTTCGAGCATCCGCATCGCTGCGCGCCCGCTCGGGTGCGGCTGGCCCATTACCGCCTTGGCCGAATCCGGCAGCATCGCGACATAGATCGGCTTGCGCGGCATCAAATCGGCGATGAACTTGGTGCCGTGGACGGCATTGAAATCGTCGGCCTCGGGGAAGGTCATCCCGAAGAACTTGCCCGCGAGCGCGTCCCAGAAGGGCGCGTTGCCGGCCTCATCCATGACTCCGCGAAGCTCGGCGAGGGTGCAATCGCCGAACCGGGCCCGGTGGAGCTTCATGAACAGATAGCGGCTTCGGGCGAGAAGGGCCCCGAGCCCCCCGGCGCGGCTGTCGGGGTGAAGGAACAGGCCCCCCACCTCCGACGATCCCTCGAGGTCCGTCGTCAGCGTCAGCACTTCGTTGTGGAAAGTCTTGCCGAGCTCGGGGCTGTGTTGGGTCAGCGTGCTCAAATGATAGCTGTAGAAGGGCTGGGTCACCCCGACCTTGCCGAACACCTGGCAGGTGCCGCGGATCGCGCCCTTTTTCGGATCCTCGAGGACGAACAGGTACAAGTCGCCGCGCTGCTCGTCCTTCTTCTGTTCGAACGATTTCGCCGACCGCTCGAGCTTGTCGATCAGGGTCGCCTTGTCGGGAGGCAGGTTGGTGAAGCCGCCGCCGGTCAGCTTGGCCATCCGATAGATCGCCTGAAAATCGTCCGGACGGGCAGGGCGGACTCGAAAGCTCACAGACGGCCCTCCGCGATTCGCAATATCGTCACGATCGACAGAGCGGCGCGCTCGGCGAGACTCTCGGCGATCAGAAATTCCTCCATGCTGTGGATCTTGCCGCCGCGCACCCCCATCGTGTCGACCACGGGAACTCCGCAGGCGGCGATATTGTTGCCGTCGCAAACGCCGCCGGAGGACTTCCATGCGATCGTCTGGCCAAGGTCGGCGCCCGCCTGCTTCACGAGTCCGAACAGGCGGTCCATGTCCGCGGTCATTGGCTTTGGCGGCCTTCCGAAGCCGCCGTGGACATCGATGTTCACGTCCCGCTCGCTCGCAATCGCGGCGACGGCTTGGTCGATTAGGGCTTTCGCTTCCGCCTCGATCTCCGGCGTGCGCGGTCGCATGTTCACCCGCAGCACCGCGAGGTCGGGGACGACATTGCTCGGGCTTCCGCCTTCGATCCGGGACGGGTTTACGCTGAGTCCGTCGCGCTTCAGCGAGTCGAGGCGCAGCGCAAGGTCCGATGCCGCGAGAAGCGCGTTGCGTCCGTCCTCCGGATTGCGCCCCGCATGGGCCGAGCGGCCGTGGACGACCAGCGCGAAATTGCCGCTCCCGGGCCGCGCCCCTGCCAGAGTTCCGTCGGGCAGGGCGGCGGGCTCGTAGGTCAGCGCCGCTTTCTTGCCTCGAGCCGCGTCGGCAAGGAGCCCGGCCGAGCCGAGGCTTCCCACTTCCTCGTCGCTGTTGATGACGATTTCATACCCGATGCGATCCGCGGCCTCGTCCGCCTCGACCGCCTTCAGCGCGGCGAGCATTACAGCCAGCCCGCCCTTCATGTCGGCGACGCCGGGACCGTTCAGCACGCCGTCTTCGATCCAGGCGGTCTGCTGGAAGGCGTGGTCGACCGCGAAGACGGTGTCCATGTGGCCGGTGAAAAGCAGCTGCAGCGGAGCGTCCGGGCGGACCTTCACGTGCAGGTTCTGGCCGTGCTCGACTGCGGTCGTCCGCCCCGCCGGATCGACATTCTCGACCGGCGCGGAGTCGACCAGCTCGAGCTCTCCCGGCAGAATCGAAAACGCATCGGCCAGGATCGCGGCCATCCGCTCGAGTCCGGGGAGGTTGCGCGACCCGCTGTTGACCGCGCTCCATTCCAGCACCTGGTCGAGCATCGGTTCGGCTGCCGAGCGCTCGATCGCGCTTTGCTCGAGAGTGGACAAATCCCCCATGCCAGCGGCTCCTAGCCGCGCCGCATCCGGAACGCCACACGCTGAATTGCGCGATTTTGCTCAGGCGGCGTTTCGCTCCGCCATCGCCTCGTTCGGCGCCTTCACCCGGACGATCCGGATGCGGCGATCCGTCCCGCTCAGGTCCGGCCAGTCGATGCAGGCGCCGGTACCCAAGCCGTAGAGCGCCGCGCCGATCGGGGTCAGGATGGAAATCCGTCCTTCGGCAATGTTCGCGTCGCGCGGCAGCACGAGCCTGACCTCGCGCATCTGTCCGCTTTTCTCGTCCACGAAGGCGACAGTCGAGTTGAGCGCGACGTGGCCGGGCGGCATCGTGCCGGCCTCGTGTAGTTCGGCGCGCTCAATCTCCTCGAGAAGCATCGACGCGATGACGGGATGCCGGTGCTCCGCCTTGAGCGCCAGGTCGGCGACGAGATCGGATTCCGTCGCCAGAAGGTGAATTTGCGGGCGGTCCGCGATGGATCGGCAGTTGGTCATTGAATGCTCCTTTTCAAATCGAAGCGTCTCGTTCGGCGTGAAACTTTTCGAAGCTGGTGGTCGATCGCCCGTGCTCGGGCGAACAGCCGTCCGTCCATCGCGTCGAAATCATCGTCGGAGGCGTAGAAAATGAATCCGCCCGGCACGCGCACTGCGATGCCCACGGTGCGGCGGTCGAATTCGACCGCAAAGCGTTGGTTCAGCACGAAAATGCACTCCCGACGGCCCGCGAAGCTGCAAATGCGCCCGACTGCCGCCATTCCTGATCGAGGTGGTGGATGCGCTCGCATGAGTGCGAGCGCTGCTCGTGGGAGAGGCCCCGAGCGCTTGTACCGCCGTCAGCGCGGCGGTGCGCTCAGGGCGCTAGAATCGTGCGGTGCTGCTGCCCGGATGGAGCTCGGATCGCGTGAACTGGGAAAGCACGGTCATATGCTCAATATGGACCGCCCGCTGGGCTAATCAAGCGCGCTGCCGGTCGGACGCCTGGACGTGAGCACTCTGGACTCCAAGCTGTATTATTCGTATAATACAGCTATTAGAGGAGGTACGGCTATGTTCGAAAACCCAGTCGCTAAGCGGACCGCGATCGCGGCCGTCATCGGCGCGCTCGTGGCGATTCCGCTTCCGTTCGTGGGACCCGTCGTCGGCGGGCTGGTCGGCGGCGGTATCGGCTTTTTCACCGCCGATGCCCGGCGGCGCACCTAGAGATAGGTCGCGAAATCCTCGACGAGCCGTCGGTACAGGTCGCGTTTGAAGGGGACGATGAGGTCGGGAAGCCGCGACGAGTCGACCCATCGCCAGTCGCGGAACTCGGGATGCTCGGTGGCGAGGTCGATGTCCTTGTCGACTCCGAGAAAACGGGCGAGAAACCAGTGCTGGCTCTGCCCGATCCACCGGCCTCCCCAGAGCTTGCCGCGCCATTCCTCGGGCAGCTCGTACCGAAGCAACTGCGGATGCTCGGCGATCATTTCGACCAGAGCCGGATTGATCCCGGTCTCCTCCTGCAACTCTCGTAGCGCGCACGGCCAGGGCTGCTCATCCTGCTCGAGTCCGCCCTGCGGCATCTGCCACGCGTCCTCGGGATTATCGATCCGAGCCCCGACGAACACCTTGCCCTCACGATTGAGCAGCATCACGCCGACGCCGAGGCGGTAAAGATGGTCGTCCTCGGACATCGTCCCCGTTTAAACCCGCACCCAAAGTCCGCAATGCGTGGAAGGCGGACCCTCCGCTAGCCTCCGCTGGCAGCCGGAACTGCCGTTTGCCGCTGGAACTCGGCCATGTTCCAATAGTCTGAATTGCGCCGGATCTTTCCATTCTCGAGCTGCATCACCGACACGCCGCGAACGGAGAAGCTTTTGCCTGTCTCGCCATAGGTGCCACTCATCACCCATTCGACAGCGGCAGATCCGTTCCCGAGGACGAGCGACTGCTGCTTCATCACATATCCGGGAAGCATATCGAAAGTCCCCTGCGCGAACGCCTTGATTGCCGATTTGCCCTGATGGACCTGCCCCAGTGTTACGTCCTCGTAGATTGCATCATCGGTGAAATATGCGGCCACCTTTTCAACATCGTGGGAGGACCAGGCTGCTGCATAGCTCGAGAGCAAGCGCGCCTCGGCTGAACCCTGGTCTTGGCCAGAAGCGGTCGATGCAGCGAGAAGAGGGACCATCAGTACCGTAGGGAGGAACGAGTGCATCTGCGAGCTCCTGCTTGCGGAGCCGGAAGTTACCGCTTCAGGACCAAAAAACCCAGTGTTCGTCCGGTAGCGTCCGCAATGGCTCGAACAACGCACAACCCCCTCCCAGCCTGCTTTTTCCGCATCCCTCCGTTCCAGGGAACGGAAGAGACGGCCAATCGCCTAATGTCCGCAATGGGGTCGAAAGCGGGCGTTCGGGTGGCGCCGAATGCGAGCTTGGCACAAGCAGGTGGCGCAAGGCGCTAGCCCGTCCTATTTATCTCATCCCAGAAGGACTCGCATGGCCACCGCCGAACATCTCGTCACCAAAGCCGAAGCCGCCGCTCACCCCGAGCCCGAGGCGGTTGTCGTCCGCTTTGCCGGCGACAGCGGCGACGGGATGCAGCTGACGGGTGGCCAGTTCACTTTGTCTACGGCGCTCGCCGGCAACGACCTCGCGACCTTCCCGGATTTCCCCGCGGAAATCCGCGCTCCGCAGGGCACGACCTTCGGGGTCAGCGCCTTCCAGATCAATTTCGGATCGACCGCGATCGACACCGCCGGCGACCAGCCCGACGTGCTGGTGGCGATGAACCCGGCGGCGCTGAAGGTAAACGCGGACCAACTTCGCGAGGGCGGCCTGATCATCGCCGACGAGGGCGAGTTCACCGCCCGTAACCTTTCCAAGGCCGGGTACGACACCAACCCGCTCGAGGACGGCAGCCTCGCCAAGTGGCAGGTCATCCACTTCAACATCTCGCAACTGACCCTGGACGCGGTGAAGCCTTTCGGCCTCGGCAACAAGGAAGCGCTTCGCTGCAAGAATATGTGGACGCTGGGGCTGGCGCTGTGGATGTTCGACCGCGACCGTCAGCCGATCGTCGACTGGCTCAAGTCCAAGTTCGCCAAGGCGCCCGAGCTCGCCGAAGCCAATATCGCGGCTCTCAACGCGGGCCATGCCTATGGCGAGACCGTCGAGATCGGAGGCGTTCACCGCCATCACATCGCCGCGGCGCCCGTCGAGCCGGGGCTCTATCGGACGGTCACCGGCGCGGAATCGCTCGCTCTGGGCCTCGTCGCGGGATGCCAGCTCGCGGGGGTCGAGATGTTCTTCGGCTCCTACCCGATCACGCCGGCAAGCCCGCTTCTCCACCATCTTGCGCGGTTGAAGGAGTTCGGGATCACGACCTTCCAGGCGGAGGACGAGATCGCCGCCATCTGCGCGGCGATAGGGGCAAGCTACGCCGGGCAGCTCGGGATCACGTCGTCGTCGGGCCCGGGAATCGCCCTCAAGACCGAGGCGATCGGCCTTGCGGTCATGACCGAGCTTCCGTTGGTCGTCGTCAATTCACAGCGCGGCGGGCCGTCGACCGGCTTGCCGACCAAGACCGAACAGTCCGATCTGTATCAGGCGGTGTACGGCCGCAACGCCGACACGCCGGTCGCCGTGCTCGCCGCGCGCTCGCCCGCGGACGCCTTCGACTGCGCCATCGAGGCGGTGCGAATCGCAACTCGCTACATGACCCCCGTCATGCTCCTGACCGACGGCTATATCGCCAATGCCGCCGAGCCGTGGCGCGTGCCGGACATGAGCGCCTACCAGCCTTTCCCGGTTGACTATTTCACGACTCCGCCGGCGGAAGGCGAGGGCGTTATGCCCTACGCGCGTAATGCCGATCTCGCGCGGCCCTGGATCAAGCCGGGCACGCCGGATCTTGAGCACCGCATCGGTGGCATCGAAAAGCAGCCGGGCACAGGCAACATCGATTACCGGCCGGAGATCCACCAGGAGATGACCGAAACCCGCGCCGCCAAGGTGCTGGGAATCGCGGACAGCATCCCCGAGCAGGAGGTGTGCCTGGGGAATGAAAGCGGGAAGCTGGCCGTCGTCGGCTGGGGCTCGACCTTCGGCCCGATTCACCAGGCGGTCCGCCGGGCGCGATCGCGCGGTCTTGAGGTCAGCCACATCCACATTCGCCACATCTGGCCGATGCCGAAAAATATGTCTGTCCTACTCAGGCGCTTCGAGCATATCCTCGTGCCCGAGATGAACATGGGCCAGCTCAAGACGCTTCTGCGCGACCAGTTCCTTGTCGAC
>DASTIF010000066.1:0-11545 GCA_035717805.1 Sphingomicrobium sp. | reverse complement strand
CGAGGATACCGTGGAGCGGCTCCAGCTCGGCGGCGAGATTGGCGTCGGGATGCTCGAACATCTCCGCGTCGAGCCAGCGGATATGGACCCTGGCCCGGTTGGCGACGCCGCCGTGGACCAGCGCCTCGTTGAGGCTCTTGTAGGCATCGGGAAGGCCGACATATTTGCCGACCACGCCGATCGTCACCTCGCCCTCGTAATTGTCGAGCCGGTCCATGATGTCGATCCAGCGGGCGAGGTCGGGAGCCGGGGCATCCTCGATCCCGAAGGCGCGGAGGACTTCGTCGTCGAGCCCGCCGGCGTGATACTGCAGCGGCACGTCGTAAATCGAGCGCGCGTCGAGCGCCGGGATGACGGCCGACTTGGGGACATTGCAGAATAGCGCGATCTTCTCGCGTTCGCTCTCGGGAAGCTCCTTTTCGGTGCGGCACAGGAGGACGTCGGGCTGGACGCCGAGGCTGGAGAGTTCGCGGACGCTGTGCTGGGTGGGCTTGGTCTTGAGCTCGCCCGCCGCCTTGATCCAGGGGACCAAGGTGGTGTGGACGCTGACGGTATTGTCGCGGCCGAGGTCGTTTCGGAGCTGGCGGATCGCCTCGATGAAAGGCAGGCTTTCGATGTCGCCGACGGTGCCGCCGATCTCGCAGATGACGAAGTCGAGGCCCTCGATATCGGCGAGCGCGAATTCCTTGATGGCGTTGGTGACGTGCGGGATGACCTGGACAGTGGCGCCGAGATAATCGCCGCGGCGCTCGCGAGCGATGATGTCGCGATAGATCCGGCCGGTGGTGATGTTGTCGGACTGTTTCGCCGAAACGCCGGTGAAGCGCTCGTAATGGCCGAGGTCGAGGTCGGTTTCCGCACCGTCGTCGGTCACATAGACCTCGCCGTGCTGATAGGGGCTCATCGTCCCGGGATCGACGTTCAGATAGGGATCGAACTTGCGGATTCGGACCTTGAATCCGCGCGCCTGGAGCAACGCCCCGAGAGAGGCGGAAAGCAGGCCTTTTCCAAGGGAAGACACCACGCCGCCGGTGACGAAAATGAACCGCGCCATGGGGCTTACGGCTTAGTGGGGGTTCACCCGATTGGGCAACCCGTCAGCGAAAATATTTATTTTCTTACTGGGCGATCGGGACTGCGGGCGCGGTCCGGTTCGCCGGCGCCGGCTGCTGCCGCACGGGCTGCTGCGGGGCCGGCGTGGTGACCGGAGGCGCGACCTGGTTGGCGAGCGAGGTGTCGATGGTCGCGGCCTTGCGGCTGACGCCGGCGATGGCCGCAAGAGCGATCGCCAGGACGATGAAGATGGTCGCCAGGACCGCGGTCGAGCGGGTGAGGAAGTCGGCCGCGCCGCGAGCGGTCATGAAACCCGAGGAGCTTCCACCCACGCCGAGCCCCCCGCCTTCGGAGCGCTGCATCAGGATGGTGCCGACGAGCGAAGCGGCGACGATGGTCTGGACGATGAGGAGGAAGGTGAACATCAGGCGGCCTTTTGCGAATTGAGGCGGCGACTTAGCGGGCCGGCGTCAGCCTTTCAACGCCGCCGCCTCGACAATCGGGATGAATTGCGCGGCGCTGAGGCTTGCTCCGCCGACAAGCGCGCCATCGACGTCGCCGACCGCGAAGATTTCGGCCGCGTTGGCCGGCTTGACCGAACCGCCGTAGAGTATCCGGATCGTCTCGCCGGCCGGTCCGTATGCAGCCACTAGCCTGCGCCGGAGCGCGGCGTGCATTTCGGCGATATCGGTCACCGTCGCGGTCTTGCCCGTACCGATCGCCCAGACCGGCTCGTAGGCAATGGCGAGCCTGTCGACGTCGATGTCGCGCGGGAGCGAGGCGTCGAGCTGGGCTCCGACCGTCGCGACCGCATCGCCCGATTGGCGAACCGCGAGCGATTCGCCGACGCACAGGATCACCAGCAGGCCGGCGTCGAGGCCCGCAATCGCCTTCGCTCGCACCTCCTCGTCGCTCTCCCGCTGGGCGTCGCGGCGCTCGGAATGACCGACGATGACCATCGATGCGCCGGCGTCGGCGAGCATCGGCGCGGACGTGCAGCCGGTGTGCGCGCCCTCGCGGGCGAAGTGAACGTCCTGACCGCCGACCGGGAGGCCGGGCACGGCGATCGAGGCACGCTCGATGAGCGTGGCGGGAAGGCACAGGCCGACCTCGACGTTCGGATGAGCCGCCGCGGCGGCGGCTATCGCCTGGATCTGTGCAAGATCGGCGGCGAGCCCGTGCATCTTCCAATTGCCGACAACGAGCTTCGTTCGAGCCATTCGTTCCTGTCCCCCCGATCGGAATGCCGCCGTAGCCGCGCCCCGCTTGAAGGCGCAAGCGGCGGCCCGTAAAGCGGCCGTCAATTCTCCACTCAAGAAAGTCCCAACCCCGATATGCTCTCGTCTTTCCGCCGCCTTTCGAAATCGGCCATCGGCACCAGTATCATCGGGATCGTCGGTCTTCTGATCCTCATCGGCTTCGCCATGGGCGACATTCAAAGCCTGAGCCTGGGGGGCGGCGGGCTGTCGAGCTCGACGCTCGCGGAGGCCGGATCGCTCGAGGTGACAGACAACGACATCAGCTCGGCGATGCAGCGGCAGCTGGCCAACGTCCGCCAGCAGAACCCGGAAGCGACCTATTCCGACCTGGCCGACGACTTCGGCCCGATCCTTCAAAGCCTGATCGACGCTCGCGCACTCGAAGCCTTCGCGCAAAAGCACGGGCTGGTCGTCTCGAAGCGGCTGGTCGATGCGGAAATCGCCAACATTCCGGGCGTCAAGGGACTCAACGGCCAGGTCAGCACCGAGGCTTACCAGGCCTTCCTCGCCCGCCAGCGGATGACCGACGCCGAAGTGCGCAACCTGGTGATGGCGACGTTGCTGCAGCGGATGATCCTCACGCCGGCGGCAAGCAATGCCCAGGTCCCGATCGGGATCGCGACCCCTTACGCCTCGATGCTTCTCGAAGAGCGCCAGGGCGCGGTCGCGCTGGTTCCGCTGTCGGCGTTCACGTCGGGCCTCGATCCGAGCGGCCAGCAGATCCAGCAATATTATACGGCCAACCGCGACCGCTACATCGTGCCCGAACAGCGGGTCCTCCGGCTCGCGAAAATCGGCCCGGACCAGGTGGCGGCGGTAGCCGCAAGCCCGCAGGAAATCGCCGCTTACTACAACTCCCACCAGGATGTTTACGGCGCCAAGGACGTTCGCGAGATCAGCCAGGCGGTCGTGCCCGACCAGAATGTGGCGAAACAGATCGCGGAGCGGGCCCGTGGCGGGCAAGGCTTCGTCGAGGCGGTAAAGCCCGCCGGCCTTGGTGCCGCCGACGTTTCGGTCGGATCGCAGACGAAGGAGCAATTCGCCGACCTCGCCGGAGCGAAGGTCGCCGCCGCGGCATTCGCCGCGAAGACCGGAGAGATTCTCGGGCCGATCCAGTCGCCACTCGGCTGGCACGTGGTGAAAATCGAATCGGCCACAACCAAGGCGGGAAAGAGCCTCGATCAGGCGCGCGACGAAATCGCCAGGCAGATCACCGACACCAAGCGCCAGGAAGCGCTCGCCGACCTCGTCGACAAGGTCCAGGACGTCATCGACGGCGGCGGGAATTTCGAGGAAGCCGCCAAGGCCGGCGGCTTGCAGGTCATGAAGACCCCCTTGATCACCGGAAGCGGCACCGCGCGAGGCGATTTGTCCTATCAGTTCCCGGCCGATTTGGTTTCTGCTCTGAAGACCGGATTCGAGCTTGCGCCCAGCGACGAACCCGTGATCGAGCAAAATTCGGACGGAAGCGCGTTCGTGCTCGTCGCGCCCGCCGATGTCATTGCCGCGGCCCCTGCCCCGCTGGCGAGCATCAAGGAGCGGGTCAAAGCCGACTGGATCAAGGCCCAGGCGTCGCAGCAGGCACGCGCGCTCGCCGATTCGATCGCCGCGAAGGCAACCGGCAAGACCTCGCTAGCCGACGCCGTGAAGCAGGCGAACAAGCCGCTGCCGCCCGTCGAGCCGGCGCGGGCGCAGCGAATCCAGCTCTCAGAAATGGGGGGTGAGGTGCCCGCGCCGCTACGGACCCTGTTCAACATGACCGAGGGCAAGGCCAAGGTCGGGATCGACCCGCAGGGGCGAGGTTATTTCGTCGTCAAGGTCGACAAGATCATTCCCGGCAACGCGCTCAACCAGCCGCGCCTCATCGCCCAGGTGCAAAACCAGTTCGGAGAGCCGCTGGCCCAGGAATATGCGCTGCAATTCCTCAACGCCGTGAAAAAGGACGTGGGGGTCGAGCGCAACGAGCCGGTGATCGAGGCAACCCGGAAGAGGATCACTGGCGGAGCCATCTAACGGAGCCGCTTGACGCGCGCGGGTTTGTTTCCTAGACGTTCACCGTTCGTTCCATGGCATGAGGGGCCCGGCGGATGTTGACCGCAAAGCAGCGCGACCTGCTCCTGTTCATCAGGGAGCGTCTTGGCGAGACGGGGGTCAGTCCAAGCTTCGATGAAATGCGCGAGGCGCTTTCGCTCAAGTCGAAATCGGGCGTTCACCGGCTGATCTCGGCGCTCGAGGAGCGCGGATTCATCCGCCGCCTTCCAAATCGAGCGCGGGCGCTCGAAGTCATGAAACTACCCGAATCGAGCGCGCCGCCGGCAGTTCCCGCGATGGCGGCGGCAAGGCCGGTCGTTCCGGCGCCCGCCAACGACACGATCGAAATCCCGCTTCACGGCCGGATCGCGGCCGGAACGCCGATCGAGGCGCTCCAGGGCAGCGAAGGCTTCGCGGTTCCGGCGGCGTTGCTCGGGCCGGGTGAACATTACGCGCTCGAAGTGTCCGGCGATTCGATGGTCGAGCAAGGAATCCTCGACGGCGATTTCGCGCTGATCCGCAAGGTCGACACCGCGCGCGACGGGGAAATCGTCGTCGCGCTCATCGACAATGAGGAAGCGACCTTGAAGACCTACCGCCGCGAGGGGCCGATCGTCCGTCTGGACCCGGCCAATGCGCGCTACGAGCCCCAGCGCTACGAGGAAGGCAGGGTCCAGATTCAGGGCCGGCTGTCGGGGCTGATCCGGAGGTATTGATGGCGATGAAAGACCCGCGTCTCGACTATGTCGAACTGCCCGCGGCGTCGCTGGATAAGGCAGTCGGTTTCTACCAGGAAGCGTTCGGCTGGACGCTGACGAAATTCGGGCCGAGCTATGCGGCGACGACGACCGGCGACACCGACATCGGCCTTCAGGGCGACAAATCCGACGCGCCCGAAGCGCCGCTGCCGGTGATCCAGGTCGACGACGTCGCGGCAGCCGCTTCGGCGGTCGAAGCGGCTGGAGGCGACATCATCCGGCCGGTTTACACCTTTCCAGGCGGCCGCCGGTTTCATTTCAGGGACCCGGCCGGTAACGAGCTCGCCGTCTGGCAGGCGGACGGCGAGTAACGGAAGCCTCAGGCCGAATAATCTGGAAGCTCGATATCGTCGCTGAGACCGCTTGAAAGCGCGAGCTTCGCCACCGGGCCGACATTGAGTAGCGACGACGCCCAGTTGCGAACGATAATCCCGAGGGTGGTTTTGGGAACGAAGGCCCCGCCGAAGCGCGCGGCCATTTTCTGCTTGTCTCCGATGAATGAGCGAAGACGCTTTTCGTAAACGGCAAAAGCCGCCGGCTCGCCGCTTGCGCGCGCAAGCTCGCCCGCCAGGACATAGCTTCCGATGATCGCGAGCCCGCACCCCTCCCCAGCGAGGAACGAGGGGGCCCAGGCGGCGTCACCGGTCAATCCCACCCTGTCGTTGCTCCACGCAGCCATCCGTATCTGGCTCACGTTGTCGAGGTAGAGATCGTCCGCACTGTCTAGCGACTCGAGCATCCGCGGAACTTCCCACCCAAGCCCACCGAACCGCTGTCGGATCAGCGCCCGGCGCTCCGCTTCGGATTGCGGGAGCCGCGAGTCCTGCTCGCGCCAAATGAACAGGATCATTGTCTTGCCCTCGCGCATCGCGAACCGCGACGCTTGGCGCGCGGCGACGCCGTAGGTCATGTAAGAGTCCGGCACTCTGGGCTCGTAGCCATCGACGGTGAGGGCGGCCAAACGGTAGCCCAGGAAATGCTCGAATTGCCCTTCGGGACCGAAAACGAGCTCGCGGACGCGTGAGTGCAAGCCGTCGGCGCCGATGACGAGGTCGAAGTTCGCGCCCGGCGAATTGGCGAATTCGACAGCGACTCCGCCTCCGCCCTGCTCTATGGCCGCCACTTCGTCGCCGAACCGGCAATCGATCCTGTCCCTGACCGACTCCCAGATGATCTTCGCGAGGCTGCCGCGCGGAATGCTTGTGAAGCGGCCATCGGTAGCCTGGAAGAAGGGGTCGGTCGAAAAGCCGCCGGCGCGGCTTCCGTCCGAATTGACGAACCGGACTTCTCGCACGTGATAGCCGGCTCGTTCGACTTCGGGCAGCAGCCCCATCTCCTCGACGAGGTCGAAGCCCTTACCCCAGAAATCGATGATGTAGCCGCCCGAACGAAATCGCGGAGCGATCTCGACGATGGTCGGTTCGAAGCCGAATCGAAGCAGCCACCAAGCGAGCGCCGGACCGGCGATTCCGGCGCCGCTGATCAGGATTCGTTTGCGGTCGCCTGTCACCCTTGCCGGAAAAGCCTCACTCCGCGGTCGTCGGGTCGATGACGCTCTTGACCTGCGAAATCTTGTTGGCCGGGAAGCCGCCGCGCTGGGCATGCTCGCGGATCATGTCCTCGTTGGGCGCGCGGTAGATGCAATAGATTTTGTTGTCGGTGACATAGCTGTGGACCCACTGGATCTGCGGTCCCAGATCGCGGAGCACGTCACAGCTGGTTTGCGATGCGCCCTTGAGGTCCGAAGGGCCAAGATTGCCGACTCCCGGCATTTCGCGCTCGATCACATATTCCGGCATTAGTCGCTCTCCTCCCGGCACCGCGGCGGCTATTTAGCAGAAGTCGTAGCCGTCGCCCACGGATGTTCGCGCACGCGCCCGGCGACCGTTTCGGCGCGCGCCGGATCTCCGAGGTAGAGGGCGACGCCGCCCGTAGCCTCGAGGGAGTGGCGGTCGAGCTTGAGCCATCGCGGCGTGCAGCCGCTCGGAAGCCAGCGGTCGGAAACGACGATGTCGGCCTGGGCGCAGGCGCTCACCAGATCGTCCCATTCGAGCCAGGCGGTGGAGCGCGTCGCAAGCAAGCGCCAGCTGCGGCCGCTACCGGCGATCTCGGCAATGCAGGCATCGTGCGAGCAGGCGGCGAAGCGGGCAGATTCGAGGGCGAGCGGGTCGCCGTCGAATCCCGCGCTTTCGGCAATCACGTCGCGGATGAAATCTCCGCTTCGGGTGCGCAAAAGGCGCGGCGTTCCGTCGGCCGCGACGACCGCGAGATGCTTGCCGTCGCCCGTGACCAGCAGGTTGGGGACCGGCGAGAAGGCCGCGACAATCGCGCCGACCGCGATCGGGACGAGCCCCAGTAGCCGGATTCGGCCATTCCACAGGCAGAACCACAGCCCGCCGGCAATCATGACGGCGAATGCCCAGGGCGGCATCGAAGCGAGGGTCGCGACCGCGCCGCTGGAATCCCCCACCGTGCGGGCGATCCACAGCAGGAAATCGATTGCCCGTCCTGCAAGATACCAAAGCGGGGCTCCGACACCCGCCAGGTCGAGCAGAAGCGCACCGGCTTCAAGTGGCATGATGACGAACGTCGTTAGCGGGATCGCGACGAGGTTGGCGCCGATTCCGTAAAGGCCGGCCTTGTGGAAATGATAGAGGGCGAGCGGGATCAGCGCGATTTCGACGGCGAGCCCCGTCGCAAGCATCGCCAGGATGGCGCGGCCGAAGCGCGCGATCGGCCCCTCGTCCCGGCGCATGAACAGGCGGCGCGCCCAGCCGGCCGAATGGAGCGCGATGATCGCGGTGACGGCCGCGAAGCTGAGCTGGAAGCTGGCTCCGGCGAGCGATTCGGGCTGGATCAGAAGGATGACCAGCGCCGCGACCGCAAGAAGCCTCATGCTCAGCGCGTCCCGGCCCAGGGCGATCCCGGCCAGAACGAGGAGCGCGACGATGCAGCTTCTGACTGTCGGCACCTGAGCGCCGGTCAGCAAAGTGTAGGCGATTCCCGCAATCGCGCCGACGGCGGCGGCGACTAGGACGAGGTTGAAGCGGAGCGCGAGGCGCTCCGACAGCGCGAGGAGCTTGAGCGTCAGCAGCATCGCGGCGCCGATCACAGCGGCGATGTGGAGACCGCTTACGCTGAGCAAATGGGTGAGCCCGCTTCGGCGCATCGCCTCCGCGTCATCGGCGCCTACCGCGTTCTGGTCGCCCGTCGCGAGCGCGGTCGCGATACCGCCCGAGGCGCCGGGAAGCGCGTCGCGAATATGCCGGCCGAGCCGGTCACGAACGGGATCGAGGCCGCGGCCGGGCCCGGGCTCGAGAACCTCGACCGGCCCGATCGCCCGCCCGACCCCGCCGATTCGCTTGAACCAGGCCGCGCGCGCGAAATCGTACGAGCCGGGAAAAACCATGGGCGGCGGCGGCACCATCCGCGCGCGCAGCTTCACCTGTGCGCCGGCGCTTAGCCCTCGTGGCGAATCCTCGATCGGAGTCGAGACCCGGACCCGGATCGGCAGTTCTGGATCGGTTGGCGCGAGCGTAAGCCGGTAATCGCCTTTCGTGACCAGCGACTCGACCCGCTCGACCCTGGCTTCGAAGCGGGCGACGGTCGGCCGGTCGAGCCTTGAAGCGGCGACCAGCCAGGAACGCGCCCAGACGAACGCGCAGCCGAGCGCCAACGCGAGGAAAAACCAGCCGATGGCGCGCTCCAGCCGCCCGCCGCGGACGGTGAACCCGGCGATCGATGCCCCGCCGCAGAGGGCGATGAAAGCAAGCCATTGGCTATGCGTGCCGAGCGCGAACCAGGCGGCAATTCCGCCGCCGAAGCCGACCACCGCCCAGGGCGGAAGCTGCGCGCGTTCGCGCTCGAGAAAGGATTCCACCCTTTCCCGTCCGGCGTCGAAACGCTCTTTCCAATAGCCCCGAGCCCGCTGTGGAAGAGGCGCTTCCCCTATGTTAGGGGCGCTCGTCCATTGCATTGCGCAAAGAACCAAGAGGAAAGCGCGCCTGAGCGCAAGCGGAGAAAAATTGGCCGGCGCAAGCGAGTCCACCGTCGTCACCCGGTTCGCGCCCTCGCCGACCGGGTTCCTGCACATCGGCGGCGCCCGAACGGCGCTGTTCAACTGGCTGTTCGCGCGCCACCACGGCGGCAAGTTCCTGCTTCGGATCGAGGACACCGACAAGGCCCGCTCGACCAGGGAAGCGGTGGACGCAATCCTCGATGGAATGCGCTGGCTCGCGCTCGATTGGGACGGCCACGAATATTATCAGTCGCAATTCTGGGCGCGCCATGCCGAGGTAGCCCACAAGCTGCTCGACCGGGGCCAGGCCTATCGCTGCTACATGACTCCCGAGGAGCTCAAAGCCGAGCGCGACAAGGCGCAGGCCGAGCGGCGGCCGTTCCGGATCCGGAGCCCGTGGCGCGATCGCGACGAGGACCGGGGGGACAAGCCGTTCGTCGTCCGGCTGAAGGCGCCGCAGGCGGGCGAGACCGTCATCGACGACAAGGTCCAGGGCCGCGTCGCGGTGCAGAATGCGGAAATCGACGATTTCGTGCTTCTGCGGTCGGACGGAACGCCGACCTACATGCTCGCGGTGGTGGTCGACGACCATGACATGGGCGTGACCCACGTCATCCGCGGCGACGATCATTTGAACAACGCCTTCCGGCAGCTGGCGATCATCCGGGCAATGGGGTGGCCCGAGCCGATCTACGCGCACGTGCCGCTGATCCACGGGCCGGACGGGGCCAAGCTGAGCAAGCGCCACGGGGCGCTCGGGGTGGACGCCTATCGGGACGAGCTCGGCCTGCTTCCCGAGGCGGTATCCAACTATCTGCTCCGCCTCGGCTGGGGCCATGGCGACGACGAAATCATCTCGAGGGACGAGGCGACCGAATGGTTCGACCTCGACCATGTCGGAAAGTCTCCTTCCCGGTTCGATTTCAAGAAGCTCGGCAATCTCAACGGCCATTATATCCGCGAGGCGGACGACGAGCGCCTGGCGCAGCTGGCGGCGCCGAGGATCGGCACGGCCCTGACCGCGGACCAGCGCGAGCTTCTGGTCCGGGCGATGCCGGAGCTCAAGGCGCGCGCGCACGATCTCGACGAGCTGGCCGAAGGGGCGAAATTCCTGTTCGACAAGCGGCCGCTCGACATGGACCCGGCGGCAGCGGCGCTGCTCACGCCGGACAGCCGAAAGACGCTGTCGGCGGCCCACGAGGCGCTGGCCGCCCTCCCCGACTGGACCCATGACGCTTTGGACCAGTGCATCCGCGGTGTCGCCGAGCGCGAGGGCCTCAAGCTCGGCAAGCTCGCCCAGCCGCTTCGGGCGGCGCTGACCGGACGGACCACCAGCCCCGGAATTTTTGACGTGCTGGCCCTGCTCGGGCAGGGCGAGAGCCTCAAGCGAATAGAAGACCAGATTGTGGAGCGACCAGAATGACCGACCCGGTGACCCTGAAATCAGCCAAGGGGGATTACGAATTCCCGGTGCTCGAGGGCTCGGTCGGCCCGGACGTCGTCGATATCCGCAAGATGTACGGCCAGACCGGCATGTTCACCTACGATCCCGGCTTCACCTCGACCGCCAGCTGTCAGAGCGCGATCACCTATATCGACGGCGAGAAGGGAATACTGCTTCACCGCGGCTATCCGATCGACCAGCTGGCCGAGCAGTCGACCTTCATGGAGCTCGCGTATCTGCTTCTGCACGGCGAGCTTCCCGAAGCCGGCGAGCTCGACACCTTCACCTACACCATCTCGCGCCATACCATGCTGCACGAGCAGCTGATGACCTTCTATCGCGGGTTCCGGCGCGACGCGCATCCGATGGCGATCATGTGCGGCGTGGTCGGCGCGCTCAGCGCCTTCTACCATGACAGCACCGACATCACCGACCCCGAGCAAAGGATGATCGCCTCGCACCGGCTGATCGCCAAGATGCCGACGATCGCCGCGATGGCGTTCAAATATTCGGTCGGGCAGCCGTTCCTCTATCCCGATAACGGCCTCAGCTACACCGGCAACTTCCTCAGGATGACATTCGGAGTCCCCGCCGAGCCCTATGTCGTCAATCCGATCGTCGAGAATGCGATGCGGCGGATTTTCATCCTCCACGCCGACCACGAGCAGAACGCGTCGACCTCGACGGTGCGCCTTGCCGGCTCGTCCGGCGCCAACCCGTTCGCCTGCATCGCCTCCGGAATCGCCTGCCTGTGGGGCCCGGCGCACGGCGGCGCCAACGAGGCCGCTCTCAACATGCTGCGCGAAATCGGCACTCCGGAGCAGATTCCGCACTACATCGACCGGGCCAAGGACAAGGACGACCCGTTCCGGCTGATGGGCTTCGGCCACCGAGTCTATAAGAACTACGATCCGCGCGCGAAGGTGATGCAGAAGACTGCCGACGAGGTGCTCAAGAAGCTCGGCGTCAGCGATCCCGTCTT
>DASTIF010000065.1:0-6016 GCA_035717805.1 Sphingomicrobium sp. | reverse complement strand
GCCGCCGGCCGGGCGACGTCGAGCGACGCCATCAGCACCTTCTTGCGGTCGCGTTCGGTCAGGCGCTTGGCGAGCTTCGCGGTGCTCGTCGTCTTGCCCGACCCCTGGAGGCCGACCATCATAACGACCGCCGGCGGGTTGACGTCGATACGGAGCTCCGACGCATCGGAGCCGAGCGTTTCGATAAGCTGGTCGTGGACGATCTTGACGACCATCTGGCCCGGCGTGACCGAGCGAAGGACTTCCTGGCCGACGGCTTTCTCGGTCGCCTGATCGACGAAGTCGCGAGCCACCGGCAGCGCGACGTCCGCCTCGAGAAGCGCGACGCGAACCTCGCGCATCGCCGAGCGCACGTCGGCGTCCGTCAGCGCGCCACGGCCGCGGAGCTTGTCGAAGACGCCGGAAAGGCGGTCGCTCAGATTATCGAACACTCAAGTTCCTTTCTTGTCCTCTCCACGATTTCGTGGGGAGGTGGCAGCCGAGGGCTGACGGAGGGGCCCCTCCACCAGCTTCGCTGGTCCCCCTCCCCGACAAATGCCGGGGAGGATAAAACGCAAATTGCGCCGGCGGACGAAACCTCGTCGGCCGGCGTGCGCCCTCGGGCGCTCCAGTCATGTACTGTCGAAAACGACGGGCTGGCGGTTAGAGGAAGGGTGGCTCCCGGTCAAGAAAAGCCGTCATTGCGAGGAGCATTGGCGACGAAGCAATCCAGAGGCGGCACAGGATTGCTTCGCTGTGCTCGCAATGACGCTTCAATCACGACAATCGCGGCTTGCCTTTCGGCTTGCGGCGCGGGCGGCCGGGGCCTCCGCCTGGCCCTCTTCCGTTCGGATCGCGCGGAGGGCCGCCCGGGCGCCTCGGACGGCGGTCGCCCGGCGGATTTCGGCGGTCGCGCTCGGGCACCCGATCGAGCGGGCGCGACTGCTGCTGCTGGCCTTTTGGCCCGACCGCATAGCCTTCTTTCAAAAGCTGGGTGAATGCGGTCCGGGTGCTCTCGACGATCGCGCCCTGCAGCTCCTTGGGAAGATCGGCGAAAGTGACGTTGGGGTGGATCGCCTGGACGTCGCGGAGCAGCTGGTTGGGAAGCCCTTTGGACGCGGCCTTCAGCGCTTCGACCGCGTCTAGAACGGCCGAGAACAAAATCGCCTGCATCACTTCATTGGCTGGTCTTTGCACCTGTGCAGCTCCTCAGTCGTCGTCATTGCGAGGAGCGACGCGACGAAGCAATCCATTTTCCTTGGCTGGATTGCTTCGCTCCGCTCGCAATGACGGCCGGTGGACACTGCGACGGCGCGTGCCTAAGTGCGCGGCCGACCCATGGGAATGCGTTTTCACAAGATGCACGGCCTCGGCAACGACTTCGTGATCGTCGACGGGCGTGAGCACGAAGTGGCGATGACGCCGGAGCTGGCGCGCGCAATCGCCGACCGCCATCGCGGAGTGGGCTGCGATCAGCTCATCCTGATCGGCAAATCGGACCAGGCCGATGTGTCGATGCGAATCTGGAACCATGACGGCGGCGAGGTCCAGTCATGCGGCAACGCGGCCCGCTGCGTCGTCGCCCTGACCGGCGCAAAGACGATCGAGACGCCGGCTGGAGTGATCGAAGGGGAATCGAAGGGCAGCGAGGTCGAGGTGACCGTTCGGGCGCCGCGCTTCGGCTGGGACGACATCCCCATTTCCTATGCGGTCGACACCAGCGCGCTCCCCTTCGTCTGGGGCCCGCTCAAGAACGGTTTCGCGGTCAACGTCGGCAATCCGCACATCGTGTTTTTCGTCGACGATCCGGACGCGGTGAACCTCGAAATGCGCGGGCCCGAGATCGAGAACGACCCCGCCTTTCCCGAGCGGATCAACGTCCATGTCGCGACAGTGCGCGATGACGGCATCCACATGCGGTCCTGGGAGCGCGGGGCCGGCCTGACCCTGGCCTGCGGAACCGGCGCCTGCGCGACTGCGGTTGCGGCAATCGCCACCAAGCGCGCGGCGAGCCCGGTCTCGGTGCACATGCCCGGCGGGACGCTGACAATCGGCTGGAAGCCGGGCGAAGTCGTGCACATGCGCGGCTCCGCGACCCATGTTTTTTCCGGCGAGCTGGACGTCGAGGCGCTGGCATGAGCGTCGAGACGGTCTCGCTCGGCTGCAGGCTCAATTTCGCCGAGGCCGAAACCATCGCTCGCCAGGCGCCGACGGGCGAGGACTGGGTAATCGTCAACAGCTGCGCGGTCACCAACGAGGCGGTTCGCCAGACCCGCCAGGCGATCCGCAGGGCCCGCCGCCGCCGCCCCGACGCGCGGATCCTGGTGACCGGCTGCGCGGCCGAGCTCGACCGCCGCTCGTTCGAGCGGATGCCCGAAGTCGAACGCGTGGTGGGCAATTCGGAAAAGCTGCGCGCGTTTGACGTCAAGGCGTCACCCGTGGCCGCCGGCTCGCATTCACGAGTGCGCAGCTTCGTCGCGGTCCAGAACGGCTGCGACCATCGCTGCACCTTCTGCTCGATCTGGAAAGCGCGCGGGGCGAGCGTTTCGCTGCCCTTCGAGGCGATCCGAGATGCGATTGGCCAGGAGATCGGCCGCGGCGCGAAGGAGATCGTGCTCACCGGAGTCGACATCACCGATTATTCGGGCGGGCTCGGACGACTCTGCCAGCGGTTGCTCGCGGCCGAGGGTCGGCTGAAGCGGCTTCGCCTGTCATCGCTCGACAGCATCGAAATCGACGATGCCCTGTTCGAGCTCATCGCCGGCGAGGCCCGGCTGATGCCGCATTTTCATCTCTCCCTTCAGGCCGGCGACGACCTGATCCTGAAGCGCATGAAGCGCCGGCACAGCCGCGCCCAGGCCGTCGCCACGGTCGAGCGGATCAAGGCCGTCAGAAGCGACGCGACGATTGGCGCGGACCTCATCGCCGGATTTCCCACGGAATCCGAAGATATGGCGCTGAACTCTTTGAGATTGCTCGACGATTGCGACATAATCGCCGCGCACGTCTTCCCCTTCTCCCCGCGCCCGGACACGCCGGCAGCGAGGATGCCGCAGCTCGACCGGGAAACGGTGAAAACCCGCGCAGCCAGGCTTCGGGCCGCCGCCGAGAAGCGCCGCTCGGCCTGGCTGGGCAGCCTCGTCGGATCGTTTCAGCCGGTGCTGATCGAGGCCGGGAGCAAGGGCCACAGCGACAGCTTTGCTCCGGTGCTCGTCCCCGGCGCCCGCCGCGGCGAAACCGGCAATGCGCGCGTCACCGGCCGCGACGGCGACCATCTCGTGGGCGCCTTCTAGATGAGCTGGCTCGACCGCCTTCGCGGCGGCTTCGCCAAGACAGCCGACAAGGTAGCGGACAATCTCACCGGTCTGACCAGCCGCGCCGCGCTCGATACCGCCACGCTCGACGATATCGAGGAAGCGTTGATCGCCTCCGACATCGGCCCCGAAGCGTCGCATCGAATCCGCGAGGCGATTGCCGCCCGGAAATTCGAGCGGCTGGACGAGCGAGGCCTCCGGACCATCCTCGCCGAAGAGATAGAAGAAATCCTGGCTCCGGTAGCCAAGCCGCTGGAAGTCTGGGGATTTCCGCGCCCGCACGTCCTCCTCGTCATCGGCGTCAACGGCTCCGGCAAGACGACCACCATCGGCAAGCTCGGCCGTTGGCTCAAGGAGCAGGATTACGGCGTCCTGCTGTGCGCCGGCGATACGTTCCGAGCCGCCGCGATCGAGCAATTGCAAATCTGGGGTCAGCGAATCGGTACCCCGGTCATCTCCGGCAAGGAGGGAGCCGACCCCGCCGGCCTGGTGTTCGACGGAGTCAGGCAGGCGACCGCGCAGGGGATCGACGTCCTGGTCGTCGACACCGCCGGTCGGATGCAGAACAAGGCGCACCTGATGGATGAGCTGTCGAAGATCCGCCGGGTCCTCGGCCGGCTCAACCCCGAAGCGCCGCACGACGTTCTCCTCGTGCTCGATGCGACGACCGGGCAGAATGCACTGGCGCAGGTCGAGGTGTTCCGCGAAACGGCCAACGTGACCGGGCTGATCATGACCAAGTTGGACGGAACCGCGCGCGGCGGGGTTCTGGTCGCGGCGGCCGAGCGCTTCGGCCTTCCGATCCACGCCATCGGAGTCGGCGAAAGCGCCGATGACCTTCGCCCCTTCGACCCGCGCGCGGTCGCCCGCGCGATTGCCGGACTGCCCCCGGAATGAGCGAAAAGCCGGAACCGCAGGGCGGCTCGAAGCTGCTGATCGACGTCGGGCCGCTGCTCGTCTTCTTCGCGGTCAATTTCCTCGCGCCCGTGCCTCCGGCGCTCAAGATTTTCGTCGCCACCGGCGCGTTCATGGCGGCGATGGTCGCGGCGATGATCTATTCGGCGCTCCGATTCCGCAAAATCTCGCCGATGCTGTGGTTCTCGGGCGTGCTGGTCGTCGTCATGGGCGGAGTGACTTTGTGGCTTCACGACGAAACCTTCATCAAGATGAAGCCGACCATCTATTACGTGTTCGTCTCGGCGCTGCTCGGCTTCGGGCTGTTCGCCGACAAGCCGCTTTTGAAGCGCGTGCTGGGAAGCGCCTATCCAGGGCTCGACGAGGAAGGCTGGCGCAAGCTCACGCGCAACTGGGCAATCTTCTTCCTTTTCCTCGCCGCGCTCAACGAAGCGGTCTGGCGCAACAGCTCGACCGACTTCTGGATCGGGTTCAAGCTGTGGGGGGCGATCCCCCTCACCTTCCTGTTCGCCGCGGCCAACATCCCGATGCTCCTTCGCCACGGCCTAAACAACGAGGAAGCCGCGCCTGTCGAACCTGGGCCGGTCGAATGAGCGATCCGATCCTTTCCATCCGCGGCCTCACCAAATCCTATGCCAGCGGAACCGAGGCGCTGAAGCCGATCGATCTCGACATCCGGCGAGGCGAGATTTTCGCGCTTCTCGGCCCCAACGGCGCGGGCAAGACCACCCTCATCAACATCGTCTGCGGGATCGTCACTCCGAGCGGCGGCGAAGTGCTGGTCGACGGCAAGGATTGGCGCCGCTTCTACCGCGACGCGCGCAAGCGGATCGGCCTGGTCCCGCAAGAGCTGACCATGGACGTTTTCGAGCCGCTGATGTCGACGGTCAGCTTCAGCCGCGAGCTGTTCGGAAAACCGCCGAACCCCGCCAAGGTCGAACAGATCCTCAAGGACCTGTCGCTGTGGGACAAGCGCAAGCAGATCCTCAAGGACCTGTCGGGCGGAATGAAGCGCCGGGTGATGATCGCCAAGGCGCTAGCCCACGAGCCCGACATCTTGTTTCTCGACGAGCCGACGGCGGGAGTCGACGTCGAGCTTCGGCGGGACATGTGGGCGCTGGTCAGGCGCCTTCGTGACCAGGGCACCACCATCATCCTCACCACCCATTACATCGAGGAAGCCGAGGAAATGGCGGACCGGGTTGGAGTCATCAACAAGGGCGAGCTGATCCTGGTCGAGGAGAAGAATGCGCTGATGGAAAAGCTCGGGCGCAAGATCCTCCACCTCCAGCTCGTCGAGCCGCTCGAAACGGTCCCGCCCGCGCTCGCGGAGTGGAAGCCCGAGCTCAGCGCCGACGGCAAAATCCTCACCTATGAGTTCGACGCCAAGGCGGAGCGCACCGGCATCCCGTCGCTACTGACCGCGATGCGCGATGCGGGCATTGCCTTCAAGGACCTCGACACCAAGCAATCGAGCCTCGAGGACATCTTCGTCGGCCTCATCCACCAGCAGAGGGGCGCCGCATGAACTGGCGCGGAATCCTCGCCATCTACAAGTTCGAGATGCACCGCTTCCGCCGGACTCTCTGGACGGGCCTTGCGGTTCCGGTGATCACGACGTCTCTCTATTTCGTCGTGTTCGGAGCCGCGATCGGAAGCCGCATGACCGAGATCGGCGGCATTCCCTACGGAAGCTTCATCGTTCCCGGCCTGATGATGCTGTCGCTGTTCAACGAAAGCATCTTCAACGCCAGCTTCGGCATCCACATGCCGCGCTTCACCGGCACCATCTACGAAATCCTGTCGGC
>DASTIF010000064.1:0-11815 GCA_035717805.1 Sphingomicrobium sp. | reverse complement strand
CAAGGCGAGCGCTTCGGCTGGCGGTCGTCGACCGCATCGAGGAAGTGCCGGTCCAGGCGATCAAGCCCGGTGCCGGCCAGCTTCGGGTCCAGCTCGGAGAGGCGATCCTTCCGCTGGCCGGGGTCAACGCAGATCTTCCCGACGACAAGGTACGCGTGTTCCGGCTGAACGACGGAGCCCACGAGATCGGTTACGCCTTCTGCGAGGTCATCGACCTCTCGTCGATCGACAAGGACGTGATCGCTGCGGACAATCCAGCCGAAATCAACGGAGTGACGCTGATCGCCGGGGAGCCGGCGGAGCTTATCGACGCCCATTGGCTGTTCGCCAACCATCTCGGCGTTGCCGGAGTACGTTCGGCCGAGCAGCCGTTGTGCAGGCTCGCCGGCGACGATCCCTGGATGCAGAACATGCTTCGCCCCATCGTCGAAGCCATCGGCTATCGCGTTGTCGGCGACGACCACGAAGGCGAGACGGACCTGATCATTGCCGCCGAGGGGCAGGCCGCCGATGCACCCGCGGCGCGCAAGATCGTCCTTCGCTCCGAGCCCGAAGGCGCCGATGAGACCATCTATCGCTACGATCGAGCCGGGTTGCTGATGGCGCTGAAGAGCGCCGGGGGGCGGCAATGAACGAGCTTTTGCTTATCGTGACGATCGCGGGCGAGCGCGTGGCGCTGCCGGCCGCCGCAGTGGAATCGGTCGTAGAGCTCGACACATTGATCCCCGTGCCGCGAGCCGCGCCCCATGTCGCCGGACTATCGGCGCTCCGTAGCCGCGTTCTCACCGTGATCGACTGCCTGCGCTCGCTCGAGCTGGGCGAGTCCGATTGTTCGGACGGAATTCGCGAAGCGGCAGTCGTCGAGCTCGACGGGCACCATTATGCGCTGATCGTCGACGTCGTCGAAGACGTTGTCGAGGCAATGTCCGAGGCCTCTCCGGTTCGCGCTGCGATGGCGCCGGGCTGGGAGCGGGTTTCCAAGGGCATGGTGGAAACGGAGGCTGGCCCGCTCGTCCTCGTCGACGTCGCCGCCCTGATCGCCGGCGATGAGGCCAGAGAGGCAGCTTAAGCTCTTCGTTACCCTTAGCGTTTAGAGGCTGCATCATTCGAAGCGGGAAGCCGAAAGCATGAAAAGCTGTTTGATCGTCGATGACTCCAAGGTGATCCGCAAGGTTGCGAGGCATATCCTCGAAACCCTGGAGTTCGAGGTTGAAGAGGCTGGTGACGGGCAGGAAGCGCTCTCGCGCTGCGAGGCCAAGATGCCCGACGTCGTCCTGCTCGACTGGAACATGCCGGTGATGAGCGGAATGGAATTCCTCCGCCTGCTTCGGCAGCGTGGCCATAACGACCAGCCCAAAGTCGTGTTCTGCACCACCGAGAACGACATCGCGCATATCCGTGCCGCGCTCGAGGCGGGCGCGGACGAATATGTCATGAAGCCGTTCGACCGAGAGACGCTCCACGTCAAGCTTCAGCTCGTCGGCGTCGCCTGAGAGCCCGGTCAGTGGAGCGGGCGCTCGCAACATCGCGGCACCGCCAGGAGGCCGAAACCACTCGCCCACGCCGGATCCGGCTGATGATCGTCGACGATTCGATGATCGCTCGAGCAGTTCTCTCGCGGATCGTCGAAAGCGATAATTCCTTCGAGATCGCGGCCGTCGCGGGCACCGCCGAGGATGCGATCGACGCGCTCGCTACGGTCAAGGTCGATATAATCCTTCTCGACCTGGAAATGCCCGGCGCCGGCGGTCTCAAGATGATCCCGAACATCCTCGAAGCGGCGGGCGGTGCCCGGGTGATGATCGTCTCCTCGCTCGCCGACGAAGGCAAGGAGAGCACGGTGGCAGCCCTCGCGCTCGGAGCGGCCGACGCCATGCCGAAACCGGGCACTGGCCGCTTCAACGGCCGCTTCGCCGAGGTGCTGCTTGCAAGATTGAAGGCGCTTGGCTTCGCCGACGACCAGCCGCCGCTATCGCAGCCGATCAAGCTGCAGGGCTTTCCTCCGCTTCGGGCGATGCCGCACGATCAGCTGGCCTTGCTGGCGATTGGCGCCTCCACGGGCGGAATCCACGCGCTCGCGAGCTTTTTCCAGGCTCTTCCTCCTCGCATCGGCGCGCCGATCCTGGTGACCCAGCATCTTCCCGCACCGTTCATGTCGGTCTTTGCCCGTCAGCTCGGGATCGCGGCGCGCCGGGAGGCTCTGGTCGGCGAAACCGGGATCGAGCTCGTTCCGGATCGGATCATCGTCGCGCCCGGCGACGCCCATCTGACCGTCGAGCGTGCTTCCGATCGCTGTTTCGTCAAGCTGGCGCGCGAGTCCGCTCCGAGCGGTTGCCTTCCGTCCGTCGACCCGATGTTTGCTTCCGCCGGTGCGGAATTCGGCGCGGCGGCCGTCGGGGTCATCCTTACCGGCATGGGCCGGGACGGTGTCGAGGGTGCGCGGCGACTAGTCGCCTGCGGCGGCTCGGTGCTTGCCCAGGACGAATCAACCAGCGCCGTCTGGGGAATGCCGCGCGCGGTGATCGAAGCGGGCCTCGCCTGCGCGGTGATGGCGCCGGACAAGATCGCCCGCCGGGTTTCCTCGCGAACCGGAGACGTTGCGTGCAGGTAAGCGACAGCTCCAGCCGTATCCTCGCCGGTCTTCTGGAAGCACGCACCGGCCAGCAGCTGACGATGAATCGCCGCTGGAGAATCGAAACGGCGCTTTCGGCTCTTCTTCGCGAGCGCGGGATTTCGACTCTGGACGAACTGATCACGATCCTCGTCATGGGCAAGGAACCGGCGCTGTCCAATCAGGTGGTGGAAGCCTTGCTAAACAACGAAACCTATTTCTTCCGCGACCGGGCGCCGTTCGACCTGCTTTCGCGCTATGCGCTCCCCGAGCTCGCGAAAAAGCGTCATTCGAGCCGCAATATCCGGATCTGGTCCGCCGGCTGCTCGACCGGGCAGGAAGTCTATTCGATCGCGATGCTGTTCGCCGAGGACAGGGCGCAATGGCAGGGCTGGTCGATCGACATTCTGGGAACCGACGTTTCAACCTGCGTCGTCGATCGCGCCCGCAACGGCCTCTACAGCCAATTCGAGGTTCAACGCGGCCTTGGAATCAACCAGACCATCAAGTGGTTCGAGGAATGCGCCGACGGCTGGCGGGCGATCGAGGACTTGCGCCGGCCGGTCCGTTTCCAGGTTCACAACATTCTCGAAGCGCCGCCGCACCCGGGCGGGTTCGACATCATACTCTGCCGCAACGTCCTTCTCTATCTGACCGGCGAAAAGCGCAGGGCGGCGTTCGACAGGTTCGCAGCCGCGATGACGAGCGACGGCTGGCTGATGCTGGGCGCGGGCGAAACCGTGATCGGCCAGACCGAGCGCTTTGGAGCCGATATCGAGGCACGCGGGCTCTACCGGCTGACCGACGGCGATGCGGTAGTGGAAAAGCGCGCGGGAGCCGACCGAAGGGCCGCTTCCAAGGCTTGAGTTGCGGCGCATAATGTGCGCCATTTCGGCCATGGATTTCGTCGACCGGCCATCGCCGAATTTTGACGAGCGGGCGCTGCCGGTCTCGATGATCGTCCTCCATTATACCGGCATGCCGGACGCGGACGGCGCGCTCGACCGGCTGACTTCGCCGGAATCGAAGGTTTCGGCCCATTATTTCGTCGACGAGGACGGCACGGTCCTGCGGCTGGTCGATGAATCGAAGCGGGCCTGGCATTCGGGCCGGTCGCGCTGGCGAGGCGTGACCGACGTCAATTCGGCGAGCGTCGGTATCGAGATCGTCAATCCGGGCCACGAGTTCGGCTATCGGCCGTTCCCCGACGAACAGATTGCCGCGCTTATTCCCCTCGTCGCGTCGATCAAGGAAAGGCACGGGATCAGCCGCGGCAATGTGGTCGGCCATTCCGATGTCGCGCCAACCCGAAAGGAGGATCCCGGCGAGCTGTTCCCCTGGGATGCGCTCGCCAAGCGCCGGCTCGCGCTTCCAAGTCCGCGCCGCGAGCTGGTCGACCCGTTCTGGACCGACGCGGGCTTTCTCCTCGCGCTCGAGCGCTTCGGTTACGACGTCAGCGATTCGCAAAAAGCGGTGATCGCGTTTCAGCGGCGCTTTCGTCCCGACCTCATCGACGGGATAATCGACGGGGAATGCAGGGCGAAGCTGCTCGCGCTACTTCTGCCCAGACCGCAATAGGCCTGAACATTCGTGGCCGACTCCAGCGTTGCTATCGTCATCCCGTGCTTCAACCAGCGGCATTTCCTTTCCGCTGCGATCGAAAGCGCTTTGGATCAGACGGTCGCCGCCAACGAAATCATCGTCATAGACGACGGTTCGACCGAGGATCTTTCGAGCGTCACGTCCAGCTATCCTCAGATCGAACTGATACGTCAGGAGAACCGGGGGCTTGCCGCGGCACGCAATGCCGGCGCGAAGGCGGCGACAAGCGACAGGCTCATCTTTCTCGATTCCGACGACCGCCTGCTCCCCGATGCGGTGCGGCGCGGTCTTGAGTGTTTCGCGGCGCATCCGGACGCCGCTTTCATTTATGGAGCTTGCAGGATCGTCCAGGGCAAGTCGCAATGGTCGCGCTTCACCGCGGCGAACTCGCATCTCGACCTCATCCGCTGCAACTGGATCGTCTGCCCTGCCTCGGCGATGTTCGATCGGTCGAAACTGCTCGTCGCCGGCGGCTTCGACGAGACGCTTGGAATGTGTGAGGACTGGGATGCCTTCCTCCGTCTCAGCCGCGCCCATCCCTTCGCATTCCACCAAGAGCCGGTTGTTCTCTATTTCAAGCACGGCTCCAACATGTCGAACGACGAGGCGGAGCTTTTGCGCTGGGTCGAGGTCGTTCGACAAAAGGAAAAGGCGCGAGGGCTTAACGAACGCGAGTTGCAGGCATGGGAGGAGGGGGAGGCGGTTTGGCGCTCCTTCTACGAGCGGAGGCCCGACACGTTGCTCCGGCGCCTGGCTCGCAAGTTACGCCGCTGGCTCATCGGGCGATAAGCTCTCCGTCGATCTGTTCCAACAGCCGCCTTCGCCCCTCTTCAAGCCGGTTCAATCCCGCTCCCTCGAGCCCGCAATCGAAGGCGCTGAACCGGTACGTCTCCTCCGGATCACACTCGAGGAAATGCGGTGCGTCGCCGCCAGTCTCGTCGCGGCGCGGTCCGAGCTTGCGCGCCATACGGTAGCCGAGGAAGGCGCGCGCATAGCGCGGGTCAAAGGCGGCACCTTCCGCCAGAAGCCTCGTGCAAGTCGCATAGCGGCCCTTCCAGGCGAAACTCTCGGCAAGCTGGACCAGTCGTCGCCCATGGGCCCAGTCGCGGACGAACTTCGGGATTTGCGGGAATCGTTCGTCGATCCTGCGCCTGGCGACCCGCCAGCTGTCGAGCATGTTCTGCGGATCGGCTGACAAGGAATCCGGGCGGACCCGATAGCCGACCAGATATTCGGGCACGACCGCGGCTGGATTGTCCGCAAGGACCGCAAGCTGAAACAGGAGGTCTTCCCAACTGGCAAGCTGTTCGTCGAATCCGCCAGCGCGCTCGATGGCGGAGCGGCGGAACAGCACCGAGCTGTTGCCGCCGATGATGCCGTCGTAGAGGCAGCGGCTCAGCGCACGGCGCGGAAAATGCTGGGGCGCGACGTCGCGGACAATCCGGCCTTGGCCGTCGATGTAGCGGACAAAGGCGTGGATCAGAGCCGCCTCCGGGTCGCGCGCCGCGATTTGCATCTGCCTTTCAAGCTTCGTGGGGTGCCAGAGATCGTCTGAGTCGAGACGGGCGACATAATCTCCTCGGGCATGGCGAAGAGCGAGGTTCAGCGCCGCCGAGACGCCTTGTTGCGATTGCCTGTGCACCTGGATTCGATTGTCGGCGGCGGCGAAATCCTCCGCGATCCGTGCGGTCGAATCGCGCGAGCCATCGTCGACCACGAGCAGCTCGATGTTCGGATAGGTGCCGGCCAGCGCCGATCGCAGGCTCTCGGACAGGGTCGATTGGGCATCGTGGGCTGGAACGAGGACCGAAACGAGCGGCCCCGTGACTGTCGCAGTTGCGATTGCCGCTCTCCCGCCTGCGCCACTGGATTGCGCAACACTAGCCGTTGGGACGCTTGCTAGCTAATCCCGCGACATGGACCAACCCGGCGCTCCGCTGGTCAGCGTTGTCGTGCCCGCGTGGAACGCCGAGTCCACCATTGAAGAGACGCTCAACTCGGTTTCCGCGCAGTCTTATGGGAATCTCGAAATCATCATCGTCGATGACGGATCGACGGACGCCACTTCGCGCCTCGTAGTCGCTTATTGCGAGCGCGAACCGAGGGCGCGGCTGATTTCCACAAACAATGGCGGCGTGGCGCGTGCCCGCAACCGCGGCATCGAGCATGCCACGGGTGAGTGGATTGCGCCGATCGACGCGGACGATCTGTGGCATCCGACCAAAATAGAAAAGCAGGTCGCGGCGGCGCTGGCCGCTCCCGAGCCGCCGGGATTCGTTTATTGCCACTATCATTACATCGACAGCGAAAGCCGGGTCGTCGGGTCGCGAGCGGGATGGCTGACGAACGGTCGGGCGTTCCGGCAGCTCGCCTATGAAAATTTCGTCGGAAACGGCAGCGCGCCACTGCTTCGCCGGTCGGCTGTTCTTGCGGCCGGCGGTTATGATCCGAGCCTGCGAGACCGGGACGCGCAAGGCTGCGAGGATTTTCTGCTTCAGCTGATCATCGCGAGCGGATCGCCGGTCGCGGCGGTGGACGAATTTCTCGTCGGCTATCGCGTCGGGAGTGAGACCATGTCGCGCGACGCCTTGCAAATGCGCCGTTCCTGGGAGCTGGTTTACGATACTCTGGAAAAGCGCGGCATCCCTGTCGCGGCAAAGATAGCGCGGCGGACATTGGCATCGCAGATGCTGGTTTTTTCCGAAACCAGCTTTCGAGCCGGTAAATTTGGCCAGGCTATTCGACTGCTCGGCAGAGCGCTTTGGTCCGATCCTTCGCGGTCGGTACTCAATCTAGGCTATCGTGGATGCCGGCTCGCGGCGCGATTGGTTCGCGGCCGTCGTCGCGGTCCGGACGGCATTCCTTTCGGCTCTGCGGATAGTTCGAGCTACGTGGAGAACGATCGCGACTCCCTTCGGCGCCTTGCATTGATGGTCCGGCAATTCGACGAGAGACGGCTGTCGAAGTTGCGGGAATTGGATACGCGCCGTGGATGATTTCGGTGCCCATAGCGAAGCCGGCGCCTTCAAGGCCGTCATCGCCGGCTGGTTCAGCTATGCTTACGGGCACGCGACGGCGGGGGACTTGCTCGCTCGCGACATCGTCCGCGAGTGGCTCGACGAATTGGGAATCGCCCACGTTACCGCAGTCGCACCGCCATTCACCGAGGGTGCGGCGCTGGATTCGATCGATCCGGCCGAATTCACCCACGCCTTCTTCGTTTGCGGTCCCTTTGGCCGGGGGCCGCTCGAGGCCGACTTCCTCGGACGCTTCGCGGGGTGCAGGCTCATCGGTCTCAACCTTTCGCTCGATTACGATCCCGACCAATGGCGACCGTTCGACTTCGTCATCGAGCGCGACAGCCTCGCTTCGGCAAATCCCGACCTCGTTTTTGCAAGCCGCGCGGCACTTCCCCCGGTCGTCGGTGTTTGCCTGCGCGAGGCGCATCCGGACGTCGACGTTGGTACCGCCAATCTTGCGATCGGCCGGTTGCTCGTCAGGCACGAGGCCGCCCGCGTGCCGATCGAAACCCGGCTGGACGCCAATGGGACCGGCCTTCGATCCAGGGGCGAAATCGAAGCGTTGATTGGCCGCATGGACATCGTCGTCACGACGCGCCTTCACGGCGTCGTGCTTGCGCTCAAGAACGGCGTGCCGGCGCTTGCCGTCGACTCGGTTCCGGGAGGCGGAAAGGTGTCGCAACAATGCGCGACAATCGGATGGCCGAATGTTCTTCGTCTCGACGAGCTGGACGACGAGCGGCTCGACCGGGCGTATGAGTTTGCGCTCAGCCAGGCGGCACGAAGGCTGGCGCGTAAATCCACGGAGCGGGGCCGTGCCGGTGTCGAGGCGGTGAGGCAGCAACTGGTTGCCGGGCTCGCGACAAACGGACCGGTCGAGCGCGCCTTCGCAAATCGTCGGGCAACCGAATCCCGCCAGGCGTTCCTGGCGCGAATTGCACCTGGAACGGCTGATCCGGGCGGCATCCGACAATCAAAGAGCATGACTCGAATCTGGCGTCGCTTGAGGCGCGCGTTTGGTTGATCGCCGGCTTGCGTTAGCGCGCTGACGGGAACGCCGGCCAGCGGTGCTGCGCCAGTGCCGTCAGCGACGGCGAAGGGCGGTTTCCCAGCCCCTCATACACCCACAGGTTCCGCATCACGGCGGGGACGTAATAGCGCGTCTCCCAATAAGGCACGCTTTCAATCCACAGGATCGGGTCGCCCTTGTCCTGGATATAGGCCCAGCGGCCAACCGGTACCGGGCCGGCGTTGTAGGAAGCGATCACCTTGGGCAGCTGCGCGCCGGTTGCGCTCGAAGAGCGAAGCCGTTCGATGAAGCTCTGGCCGAACTCCAGATTGTATCTCGGATCATAGAGAGCGCTTGAAGAATAAGGGAGGCCGGCGGCCGCGGCCATGTCGGACGCCGTCCCCGGGCGCACCTGCAACAGGCCGACGGCGCCCGCCGGGCTGACCGCGCCCAGCTGGAAGCTGGATTCCTGGATCGCGTGGGCGAAGGCGAGCGCCGGTTCGACCCTCCAGCCCCGAACCGGAGCCCATTGCGGCATCGGATAGCGGTCCGCCGCCTGGACCCTCGCGCCGGGCTGACCGTTGGTCGCGAGCCAAAATTGCGCGCCGGCGAGGTCGAGCCGTTTCGCGACCTCCAGCAATGCCGCATGATCGGCGGGCGACCCGATTCTCGCCTGATGTTTCAGCATTCGCTCGGCCAGCGAGCGCTCGCCGATCGCGGTCAGTTCGGCCGCTCGCCGGACATTTGGAAGACCGTCGACCGAAGCGGTCGACACGCGAGCCGGCTGTGGCAATCGGGTGACCGTGCCGAGCGTTTCGCGGGCGATGAGCCCGTAGAAGCTTTCCGGTGAAGCAGCGGCGGCCTTCAGCAAGGGTTGGACGTTCTGCGGCCGCCGGCACGCCTGTTCCGCCCGCGCGGCCCAATAATAACCCGCCGCCGACAGTTCACGCTGGGTGGCGGATGTCCCGACGTCGCGGAAGGCGCGCGAAGCCGATTGGCAGTCGCCGAGGCGCCATGACGCGAGTCCCGAGACCCAGGCGGCCTGCGATCCCCATTCGCCGCCGGCGCCGATCCGCCCGTAATCGGCGGCCCGCCGGGCGTTGAAATCGTCGCCGATGACATAATAGATCCACGCCACCCGCTGCGCGGCCTCCGCGCGCGCATTCGCGGAGAGGTACGGCATTTGCGCAATGTAGGCGGCTTCCGCTTCTGCCGCGGAATTCGCCTCGACCAAGGGCTGGAGCTGCTCCCTGAGCGCATCGGCGGCGGGCTCGCCGGAAACGGGCCTCGCCCGATAGCGGCCCGGGGCGGAGCCCAGGCTGACCGTTGCCCGCTCCTGGTAAATCAAAGCCGGACCGGTCGCGCCGCGGCTGATCGCCATGCGCGCAAGCTGGTCGGCATCGGGAAGCTCCGGCGCTTCCGCAATCAAGGCCTGAAGCCGCGCCAGATCGACGGTCGGCGAATCCTTGGCCGTGTAGAGTTCGGCCTTGGCGACGGCGGTCAAAACGCCGGGGGGAAGCGAAGCGATTCCGGCCCGCGCGGCCGCCCAGTTCCCGGTTCGGATCGCCGCGAAGACGCCTCGCCAATCCTTTGGAACGGGCACCGCCGGCTGCAGCGGCGCCACTGGCTGCGACGCCTGCATCTGCGTCTGCGGAAGCGGCGCCAGCGGGTCTGCTTGAACGGCTTGCGGGGCGGCGGCGATTGCGCCTGCGATTCCGAGCGACAGCAGGGTCATGGCGCTTCCTCCATCAGCAGGAGAAGATCTTTCCAGGCCCGCGCCTTGTCCGACGGCCGTTTGAGCAACTGGCGCGGATGGAAGGTGACTATTGTCCGAATGCCTTCGATCGAATGAACATGGCCGCGCGCTTCGACCAGCGGCTTGCCGAGGACAATTCGGCTTGGCGCATCGCCAAGCAAAAGCAGTCGCTTGGGCTTCGCCAGAGCGACGTGGCGTTTCGCCGCCGAAGCGCAGCGCTCCATTTGCGCGGCCGAAAGGCGCGCTCCGGTGGAATGGAAGCAGGCGAGGTTGGCGGCATAAGCCTGGCCCGTAAGGCCGATCGCAGCGAGCATTCGCTCCATGAGCTGTCCGGCCTCGCCGCCCACCGGTTGCCCGCCCGCAAGCTCCTCGCTGCTCGGCGGTTCGAAAAGCAACATGATCTCCGCGCCTTCGCTGCCTCGCGGAAGAACCGGCCTTGCGCCCGCCGAGGCCAGTGGCGCATCAGCGCTGCTCGACAGCCATTGCTGAAAGGCTTCTAGCGTGTCTGGCGGGGGGGCTGCTTGCGGTGCAGCGGGTTCCGGCGGCGCGGGGGCGGGCGCTCGATCGAACCAGTTGCGCGGTTGCTCCTGGATTGCGGTGTCGACGCCGGATTCCAGCCACCAGCGCAAAGCACTCGCGGCCTCGCGCTTGTCCATCGCGATGCCCGTCCCACCCATGGCCGAAACTGTCTCCGCCATTGCCGGTGGCGTCAAGCAAGAGGCTGCGCCATAGAGAGCCGAAACGCGCCAGAATTGCGCCGAAGGGAGAGGAATGAGCGAGCGCGAGTCAATGCAATACGACGTTGTGATTGTCGGCGCGGGCCCCGCGGGGCTGTCAGCGGCGATCCGGCTCAAGCAACTCGCCGCTGCCGCCGGTCGCGAACTCGCCGTTTGCGTGCTCGAAAAGGGTAGCGAGGTCGGCGCCCATATCCTGTCCGGCGCGGTTGTCGATCCAAGGGCGCTCGACGAGCTGATCCCGGACTGGAAAGAGAAAGGCTCCCCGCTCACTGTTCCGGTGACCGAAAACCATCATTGGGTCCTCACCAGGACCGGCAAGTTCGCGATGCCGCACTTCGCGATGCCGCCGTTCATGCGCAACAAGGGCACCTACACGCTGAGCCTCGGCAATTTCTGTCGCTGGCTCGCGAGCCAGGCCGAAGAGCTCGGAGTCGAGATATTCCCCGGATTTGCCGCCGCCGAGGTCCTGTTCAACGAAGACGGCTCGGTGAAAGGGGTGGCGACGGGCGACATGGGGATTGCCCGCGACGGCACGCACCGGCCCGATTATCAGCCCGGGATCGAGATTCACGCGCGCTACACCTTCCTTGCCGAGGGCGCGCGCGGCAGCCTGACCAAGGAGCTCACACGGATATTCGACCTGCGAAAGGAAAGCGGGCCGCAAGTTTACGGACTTGGGGTCAAGGAATTGTGGGACGTTCCTCCCGAGAAACATAAGCCGGGGAGAGTCATCCACACCCAGGGATGGCCGCTAGAGGACGCCTGGGGCGGGAGCTTTCTGTACCACCAGGAAAACGGCCAGGTCGCGCTCGGCTTCGTCGTCGCTCTGGATTATTCCAATCCCTATCTGTCGCCGTTTCAGGAATTCCAGCGCTGGAAGTTGCATCCCGCAATCCGCGCCGAGATCGAGGGTGGCCGCCGCGTCTCCTATGGCGCGCGGGCGATCAACGAAGGCGGCTGGCAGTCGGTGCCCGAGCTGGTGTTTCCCGGCGGCGCGCTGATCGGCTGTTCGGCGGGCTTCGTGAACGTGCCGCGGATCAAGGGCACGCACACGGCGATGAAGTCGGCGATGCTCGCCGC
>DASTIF010000063.1:0-3116 GCA_035717805.1 Sphingomicrobium sp. | reverse complement strand
CGGGTCCGCCATGCCTCGGTCCTCCGGAACGCGTCGCGCGCGATCGGCCACCAGAACAAAGCGTAATCGTAAACGTGATAATTGTTTCCGGGCAGAACGTAGGGCCCGAGCGGCGGGATATTGCCGTCGATAATCAGCAGGCCGTCGTCGCAATGCGCCCCCACCGCGCCCTCGACGATTTTGGCGTCCGTAAAGTCGCCGTTGGGCACCAATGTTCCGGGATTGGCGGCCGGAGGCGCCGAACCGCCCGCCGTTCCGGTGATCGGGTTGACGCACAAGATCGAGCGGCGGTGGCGTTCCTTGCCGGTCAGCCCTTCGCTCTTGTTCCATTCGCTGAGGATGAAGGCGGGATTGGGCGGGTCGCCGAACGTCATCCAGGACAGGATGCATCCGGTCTGATCCGCGGTTTCGCAGGCCGGAAAGCCCAGCGCCGGCAAGTCCGCGGCCGTATCGATCGGCCATCCCACGACATAGGCCGCGACCAGGCGGCCCTTGAGCTGCTCCTTTCGCTCCTGGAGCAATCGAATCAGGTGAAGCGCACCCTGGCTATGGCCGGCGAGGATCAGCGGCTTGTCGGCGGGAAGCTGTTTCAGGAACTCGTCGAAGGCCGCCGACACGTCCGAATAGGCCAAATCGAGCGCTTTTCGGGCATCGTCGCTCTTCAGAAGGAAAGCGCCGTACGCCGCCTGACGGTATCGCGGCGCCCATATCTCGCCGATATTGTTGAACGCGCTGGCCTGGGTTCTGACGAACAATTCGTCGCGCGAACCGCTTTCCGGCTCGAACAAGGGCGCGTTCCAGCGATCGCCGCGAAGATAGGTGGTCGGGTGGATATAGAAGACCGCTGCAGGAGCGGGAATTGCGCGCGGCGGACCATAGCCCTCCGGCCGCCATTGCGCCGCATTATTGGGAATGTCCGGGCGAGCGATCCACGAGTCCGCGTTGGAATAATCCGGGCCGCTTTGCGCGGGCGGCGCGCTGTAATGGCCCTCCGGAGTGAAACTTTGCCGAAGCACCGACCCGCCGTACTGGAAGATCGCGAAGGCGCCGCCGACGACGAGCAATGTCAGGATCGTGACGAAGATAAGGAAGCGGCGAGCGCACATCGGCCGCCGGTTAGGGGAGGGCCCGCGCCTCGGCAACCGTGGCTCTGGTAGGCGGCGCTAGCGCCACAGCTGAAGCGAGCGGATCGCGGCGGGTATGTCCGGGCTGTCCTCGGGCCGCGAAATTTCCCTTTCGACCATCCGCCAGCGCCGCCTGACGCGGCCCTTGCGCCAAAGGTCGGTGATCCAGAACCGTCCCGACCAGTCGTGCTTGTCGATGGTCGCTTCGACCTCGAGCTGCGTCGCGAAGATCGCGAACGGCCCGAGCTCGCGGGCATAAATGTCGCCGAATCTATAGGATTTGCAGCGATAGCGGGTGGTGGCCGCGTCGAGCCAGCTCTTCGAATCGAGCATCACCGCCGGTTTCGAGCCGATCACCATCCGGAAATTGCCCGCGGTCATGGCCTTGAGCGTCCGCAGGTCGCCGCCGACCCACGCCCGCATCCAGCGATGCTCCATCGTTTCGATAACTGGTGAAATGTCGGCCATGTGCTGGCCGGTACAAGACGCGGGACAAGTTGCAAGTTCCGCGTTGGCGGGGCGGGCACTGCCGCGTCTAGCGCGCCACTCCTGTCACCCAGTCGTCTGCTCCGCCTTTTTCGGCCGCGGTCAGCCTGGCCTTGCCGCCCTTGCTGGCCTCGCAGTGAAGCAACTCGATATCCCAGGCACGAATTTCACGCTGGAAAACCAGGCCGCATTCCTCGCCCCGCTGCCACACCACCTCGGCATAAACGTCGAGCGGACCGACCTGGAGGAACAGCTCGGTGCCTTTCGCCGGCGCTTGTTGCGCGCGCAGGCGGGCCCCGGTTTGGGAGATGTTGAACAGAATCGCGGGATGACGATCGCTCATCGTGATGAGCAGCGCCGGCAGCGGCGCATTGACGCGCTTCGCCAGCCGTCTTCCGCCTCCTCCTTTTTTGCCGAAACCCATTCGCTTCCTCCTGCGGACGCGCTTGCAGCGGAGATATTAACCGCCCCAAGCTTGCCCGCGAGTTGGCATGTACGGTTAACGTGGTCTTGGTTGATCCGTTTCGGACCAGGATCAGGCGGCTTGCCGCTCTGTGGCGGCGCGGCTATCCGCCGCCGCGATGTCCGTCACTTCAGAACAAGTCCGCCACATCGCCAATCTCGCCCGAATCGCGATGAGCGATGCGGAGATCGAGCGGCTGGTGCCGGAGCTGAACAACATCCTCGGCTGGGTCGAGCAGCTTGGCGAAGTGAACTCCGACGGAGTCGAGCCGCTGACCGCGGTGATCGAGCAAAAGCTCCGGCTGCGCGACGATGAGGTCACGGACGGCAATTGCCGGGAGGAGATTCTGGCGAACGCGCCGGACGCCGAGCATGGCTTCTTCGCCGTGCCGAAGGTGATCGAGTGACCGAGCTGACGTCGCTCTCGATTGCCGAGCTTCGCGACGGTTTTCGTAGCGGCGCATTCAGCGCGCGCGAAATTGCCGAGGCGTTCAACGCGGCGGTTGCGGCGGCGCGGGTGCTCAATGCCTATACGGTCGAGACGCCGGAGGATGCGCTGGCGGCCGCCGAGGCCGCGGACAAGGCGCGCGGGACGGGCGAACTTCACTCGCTCGCGGGAATTCCGCTCGGGATCAAGGATCTGTTCGCGACGAAGGGCGTGAACACCACCGCGGGCAGCCGGATACTCAAGGATTTCAAGCCACCCTACGAGAGCACCGTGGTCGCCAACCTGCGCAGGGCAGGGGCCGGGATGCTCGGCAAGCTCAACATGGACGAGTTCGCCATGGGCTCGTCCAACGAGACCAGCGCCTACGGGCCGGTGATCAGCCCCTGGCGCCGCAAGGGCAGCAATGTCGGGCTGACTCCCGGCGGCTCCTCGGGCGGCTCTGCTGCCGCGGTGGCGGCCGGCATTGCTCCGGGCGCGACCGGGACCGACACCGGCGGCTCGATCCGCCAGCCGGCGGCCTTCACCGGCATCTGCGGGATCAAGCCGACCTACGGCCGCTGTTCGCGGTGGGGGATCGTGTCGTTCGCGAGCTCGCT
>DASTIF010000062.1:0-34509 GCA_035717805.1 Sphingomicrobium sp. | reverse complement strand
TCGCCGTACTTGAACTCGGCGTTCGACGGGTTCCCGCTCGGCGTGGCGGTCCACACGTCGCTGTAGCCGCGATCGGATGGGTTCGAGCCGCCGGGATAATAGGCCCAGGCCTGGGCCGGCCCGGTCGTCGTGTTCGCGAGCACGATGGTGGCGTCGTTGTGCGCCCATTCTTTGACGCTGATATCGCCGACGTTGACGAACGATTGCGGGATCAGGTCGTCCCAAAGCTGGATCGCCTCGACCGCCGCCGCTTTCTGCTCGGCGCTGAACGGCGAATAGCCGAAGCCCTCGCCGGAATGGGGATTGTTGACCGTGCCGACGGCGTGGTTCCCAGTGAAGAATCCGTAGGTGATGACCCCGTCGGACCCGACATCGATCTCGCGCCCGGTGTCGAGGTGCGAGGTAACGCTCTCTTCGCCGGTCAACGGAAGGATCGGCTTGTCCCCGTACGACCGGTAGCCGAGGTCGTAGAAGTGGTCGAGACTGAAGTCCCGCAAATGGGCTGGATCATGGTCGACGAGGCTGTCGTATTTCAGGTTTTGCACGCGCACTGTTTTTCTCTCCCCAGCGAGCTCTCAATCGTGAAAGACCGTCGTTCGCAAAAGAATGACGGTCGATTCGGCGAGGGTGGCAGCCTCAATAGTTTTTTAACCATGTCAATGACTTTAGAGTCCCGCATCGGGACTGCAATGCCGGGGCAGTGCTTCCGCCAGCGGCCTCGATGGGGCCGATGCCGGGAGCATTTTTTACGCAAAAGCCGGAAGCACCTGGAGCCCCACTCGCACGCGCCCTTTTTTGCGCCTAACTTGAAGAGCAATGCCCGACAAAATTCCGCTCGATGACTTTCGGCGCGCCCTGGCCGGTGCCACGCGGGCGATCGCCAGGGATCCCGAAGTCGACGTGGTCTTCGCTTCCGAGACCGCTTCGCCCGCGGGGCGAGCGGCGCGGGTGCCATCGCCCGGTCCGGGCCTCGAGCCCAAGCTCGTCGCGGAAGCGCGCGGAGCTGCGGATTCGGCGGCGCTTCGGCTGCGGTTTCACGACCAGCAGCTTCATAATCGGCTGGCGCCGGGCGACCCCGAGGCGCGGGCGGTGTTCGACGCGCTGGAGACAGCTCGTTTCGAAGCTTTGGGCGCGCGGGCGATGGGTGGGGTTAGAGCCAATCTCGCCGAGCTCGCCGAGGCGCGCGTTCGGGGCGACGCCATCGTTCGCGCCCGAAGCGCGGAGGAAGTGCCGCTCGCGACGGCCATCGGGCTGATCGCGCGGCAGCGATTGAGCGGCGAGGCGCCGCCCAAGGCCGCCCGGTCCGGACTCAAGCTGGTCGAACGCTGGATCGAGGAGAAGGCGGCGGCGGAGCTGGACAGCCTTGCGCTGACTCTCGACGACCAGGCCGCTTTCGCCCGGCTTTCGCGGCGGTTGCTCGAGGATCTCGACCTGGCGGCGGCGGCCGAAGAGTCCGACGATGCCCTTGACGATACCGGCGAAGAGGAAGGCGACGAGTCCGCCGGCGACGAAGGCGAGGACGAGGGTGAAACCGCGCCGCAGGGCGGAGACAGCGAAATGCGCGCCGAGCAGACCGAGGAGTCTGCCGACGACGAAGCGGCCGCCGAAGATTACGAACCCGGCGAGGACGAGCTTGCCGAGGGCGACGATACCAACGACAGCGGGAGGCCGGGGCAGGCCCGCCGCAATTGGGAAATGGCGCCGCCGACCGATTACAAGGCGTTCACCACCCGCTTCGACGAGATCGTCGAGGCCGGCGAGCTTTGCGACGAGGACGAGCTCAACCGCCTGCGCTCCTATCTCGATCAGCAGATCGGCGGTCTCCAGGCGATCGTGACCAGGCTCGCCAACCGGCTCCAGCGGCGGCTTATGGCCAAACAGGCGCGAAGCTGGGATTTCGATCAGGAGGAGGGCCTTCTCGACGCGGCCCGGCTGGCGCGGGTGATCGTCAACCCCCGCCATTCGCTGAGCTACAAGATCGAGCGCGAGACGGAGTTTCGCGATACGATCGTGTCGCTGCTGATCGACAATAGCGGGTCGATGCGCGGGCGCCCGATCGCGATCGCCGCGATCTGCGCCGACATTCTCGCGCGGACGCTGGAGCGCTGCGGCGTCGCCAGCGAAATCCTGGGGTTCACTACCCGCGCGTGGAAAGGCGGGCAGAGCCGCGAAGCCTGGCTGGCCGAAGGGCGGCCGGCACATCCAGGTCGGCTCAACGACCTCCGTCACATCGTCTACAAGCGCGCCGACGAGCCTTACCGGCGCGCCAAGCGCAATCTCGGCCTGATGATGCGCGAGGGGCTTCTGAAGGAGAATATAGACGGCGAGGCGCTGCTTTGGGCGCACCAGCGGCTGATCGCCCGGCCCGAGGAGCGTCGAATCCTGATGGTCATATCGGACGGCGCGCCGGTCGACGATTCGACCGCTTCGGCCAATGGCGGCACCTATCTGGAGCGCCATTTGCGGCAGGTCATCGCGTGGACCGAGCAGCGGTCACCCGTCGAGCTCGTGGCGATCGGGATCGGTCACGACGTGACCCGCTATTACGATCGGGCGGTGACGATCATGGACGCTGAACAGCTGGGCGGCGCGATGATCGAGCAGCTCGCGAGCCTGTTTGACAGCCCCTGATCGCGGCCGGACAAGAATTGGGCCCGGCGCGAGACGCTTGCTCGCCTGTCTGGGAGACAGGCTGCGCGAGCGGCTCTCGCTCCGGGCCCCCCTCGTTACGCGACGCGAGGGAATCGAGCGGCGGGGGAAAAGGGGGAAACCCCGCCACATCAGATGCTTATGCGCGATTCGCGGGCAATGAGGGCTGAACCGGCAATGCAGCGAAGGTTCATGAATCGGCTGGCGCTCGCGGCGCTTGCGATCGTCGCCGCGGTGCTCGCTGCCCACCAGTTCTTCATTGGCCTGCCGAACCGCGAGGAGCTTGGGCCCCGCGAAACTGCGGTGCGGTTCAAACCGGTTTCGCTCGATCCCGCCGGTTTCCTGCCGTTGCGGCTTGCCGGCGCGTGGGAGATCGAGAGCGATGACCCGCGCGTCGGCGGAATCTCGGACCTGGCGGTCGACGGCGGATCTCTGGTCGCGCTCTCTGACAAGAGCGTGATTATCCGTTTCGCCAAGCCAAACCGCGGCGTTGAGCGGGCAACCGTGCGCGAGCTTCCCGGCGGACCGGGAAACCCACGCTTCAAAATCAATCGTGATTCGGAAGCGATTCTACGCGATCCATCCGGACGCGGATGGTGGGTCGCGTTCGAAAACCGGAACGAGCTATGGCTCTATGACCCGGCTTTCACCCGAGCGGTCCGCCGAATGGCGATTCCGGCGTCGGATTTCGACGATAATGAAGGGGTCGAGGGAATGGCGGGCGACGTCGGCAGCCTGTTGCTATTCCCCGAAAGCGGCGGGCAACTGATCCGCTTCAGCGCGAAAGGCGTTGGGGTCGCCCCGATTGCCGATAGCGGGACCTATGTGTCGGATGCGGCGAGCTTGCCCGACGGGCGCATTTTGCTCGTCGAGCGGAGCCTCGGTCCGCTGGGCTTTTCGATCGACCTGGCGTTGCTTGAACAGGGCCGGAACGGCTTTGCGCTCGGCGAGCGAATCCCGATCGGCGTTGGAAGGCTCGACAACGTCGAGGCCCTGGCTGCCGAACGTCTCTCGGACGGGACGATTCGCCTTTGGATGGCGACCGACGACAATTTCCACCGGCCGCTTCGAACCCTGCTGGTCGCAGCCGACTTTCCGCCCCGTAATTAGGCCGCGGGCGCCGCTGCCTGCTTTTTCGCGATCTCGCGCTTCAGCTTGCGCGCCTTCGGCGAAAGCTTTTCGTCGCTGGTTTTGGCGAGCCAGTTGTCGAGTCCGCCGACATGCTCGACCGATCGCAACCCGTGGGTCGAGACGCGCAGCTTGACGCTCCGCTCGAGAGCGTCGGAAATCAGCGTGACGTCCTGCAGATTTGGCAGGAACACCCGCTTGGTCTTGTTGTTCGCGTGGGAAACATTGTTCCCCACCTGCCGGCCCTTGCCGGTCAGCTCGCATACGCGCGACATGGCTCAATCCTGAAGTTGGCAGGGCCACCAGGGCCCGAAATGCGCGCGTCCGTTACCGGCTGTGCTCCCGCTCGTCAATGTCGAGGGCGCAACCTCCGGCGCATTTCCGGCGTTTCCATTGCCGACCAGTCGACACAATCGTAGGTGGGCCGATGCGCACGATATTATTGATCCTGATCGTCGCCGTCGTCGGCCTTCTGATCGCCGTGGCGACCGGCTTTCTGAATATAACGCAGACTCGAAGCGCCGAGGCACCGCAAATCAGCGCTCAAGGGAAAGGCGTGACCGCGCGCGGCGGTCAATCGCCGGCATTCGATGTCGAGACCGGGTCGGTGTCGATCGGCACCAAGAAAACCAATGTCGTCGTTCCGACCCTGCAGGTGGTTCCGCCAGACGAGCAGCCAGCCAATAATGTCAACAGTTCCAACACGGCAGGCTAGACGGCCGGGATGACAGTGAGCCGGCGGTCGGCTAGCGCCCCGCCGTGGCTTTCCCGCTTCCCGCTCCAATGCGCCGGGCGCTCGATCTCGCCGGGCAGGCGGCGGCGGCCGGCGAGGTTCCGGTCGGCGCTGTGGTGACGCGCGGCGATGAGGTGATCGCCGAAGCCGGAAACGCGATGCGCGGGTCGCTCGACCCCACCGCCCATGCGGAGATGGTCGCAATCCGGGCCGCTGCCGGAGCGCTTGGCGAGCCGCGTCTCGATGGCTGCACTTTGTGGGTCACGCTGGAACCCTGCGCCATGTGCGCCGCCGCCGCCTCCGTTGCGCGGATCGAAGCTCTCCGATTCGGCGCCGAAGATCCGAAGGGGGGAGGGGTCGTCCATGGCGCCCGCGTCTTTGCGCAGCCGACCTGCCACCACCGGCCCGACGTGCTTGGCGGGATCGGCGAGGACGAGTCGGCGGCGCTTCTCAGGCGCTTCTTCGGGGAGCGCCGCTAGCCTGTCCGGCTTGCTGACAAGCGAAATTGCGGGCAAGAGGCGCGTTCTGCGATGAGCAACGACCTGCTCCCGTTCCCCTGGATCGACGTCCTCATCATCGTCGCGCTGGTTGCTATCAACGGGCTTCTCGCGATGAGCGAGCTTGCCGTCGTTTCCTCACGCGAAGCCCGATTGAAGGCGATGGCGCGCGCCGGCAGCGGCGGGGCGCAATGCGCGCTCGACCTCGCCGCGGATCCGGGCCGGTTTTTGTCGACCGTGCAAACCGGGATCACCCTGATCGGAATTCTGGCCGGCGCCTACTCCGGCGCAAGCCTCGGGGAGCCTGTAGCCCAGCGGCTCCAGTTGCTCGGCGTCGATCCGGAAACATCGCATAGCCTGGGGTTCGGACTCGTCATCGTCGTCGTGACCTTCCTGTCGCTGGTCGTGGGAGAAATCGTACCCAAGCAGCTCGCGTTGCGCTCGCCGGAGCCGGTCGCGGTCGTGGTTGCGCGGCCGATGCGATGGTTGTCCTACGGCTCCGCCCCGTTCGTCTGGCTACTCGATCGGACCAGCGCTCTGGTGTTCGAACTAATGGGGCTGAGCCGCGAGTCCGAAAGCGCGGTGACCGCCGAAGAGCTCCACCTGGTGGTCGCCGAAGCCAAGACCGCCGGAGTCCTCGAGGAAAGTGAGCGAGCGATCATTTCGGGGGTCGTCAGGCTCGCCGATCGGCCGGTGCGGGAAGTGATGACTCCAAGGACCGATGTCGACTGGATCGATGTGTCCGCTGCGGGGCAACAGCTTTGCGACGCTCTGAACGCCACGCCCCACAGCCGAATCCCCGTTGCGGACGGATCGGTCGACAACATCGTCGGTGTGGTCCAGGCGCGCGACCTGCTCGACGCGATGCTCGCCGGGCGCGGGCTGAACCTGCGCGAGCTCGCGAGATCGGCGCCGGTGATTCCCGACCTGATGGACGCGATGGACGCGCTCGCCGTGCTTCGCTCGGCCGATGTCCCGCTGGCGCTGGTCCATGACGAATACGGCCATTTCGACGGAATCGTGACCCCGGGCAGCATCCTCTCCGCGCTGGCCGGCGCCTTCCATCACGACATCGAGGAAGGCGAGGAGCCGGACCTGGTCGAGCGCGAGGACGGGAGCTTCCTTCTGTCGGGCGCCGCGAGCGCGGACATTCTCGCCGACCGCCTGGGGATGCGCCTTTCCGCCGATCGCGACTATTCGACCGTCGCCGGGTTCGCGCTCGAAGTTCTCAAGCATCTTCCCGATGTCGGCGAGAAGTTCGCCCATGACGGCTGGTCGTTCGAGATCGTCGACCTCGATGGCCGCAAGATCGACAAGCTGATCGCGACCCCGCGCAAGCGCAGGGCGCCGGTCCCGCCTTCGGCCGAAACCGCCTAGAGCTTTCCGAACCTCTGCTCGAATCCGTCGTCGTCGCCGCGAGCGAGATAATCGGCCTGCAGCGGAACCTGATCGCGCTGCAGCCGGCCGCGGAACGGGCCAAGCTGCTCGTCGATGCGGTCGAGATCGCCTTCGCTGAGTGCCGCGAGCTGTTCGAACCGGATGATCCCGAACCCGTTGAGCATCGCCGCAAACTTGGGGCCGACGCCCTTTAACCGGGTTAGATCGTCGGGCGGCCCCGATGCCCCGGGCAGATTGGCGTGGACGGGCGCGTCGATGATCTGCCCGGTGATATCGCTCGCAGCCGCCGCCGCTTCCGCAGCCAGCCCACGACCCTCGCCCGAACGATCCGCGGTCTTCATCATGTGCGGCCGGACCGGCGCTTCGCTCTTGCTCAATTCGACCCGCTGGCGGGGTTTGAGGAGGATGACGAGCAGGATCACGACCAGGGCCGCCGCGATCAATATGGCCGGCCAGTGAGCGTTCAGAACTTCCATAGGTTCACCATTTCCACTGTGCGTTGTGACGACGACGAAGCTCGACCGCATAGGCGAGCAGCAGCCCGAGGATAAAGCCCGCCGCGCATGCGATCAGCGCCTCGAGGATCAGCGGCAGGCCCGAGCCCCGCGACCAGCTGGCTCTTCCCACTCCGGGGATTTTGCTCATCACCCGCACCAGCTCACCGCGCTGGAACGAATCGGCGGGACCGCTGAGGATCAGCCGGCGTGACAGAGGGTCGCGGTGCAGATGGGCCTCGACGGCGGTCATTTCGAAATAGTCGAGCGTGGTCCGAGCCGATGTTTCGACCGCGAACGTCAGCCGGTCCGCGGCTCCGAGCGGACCATGCCAGGCGGCTACCCCGGCAAAGGCGACAACGAGCCCGGCCGCGACGAGCGACCAACGCCGCTTTCGAAGCGCGATCACCGCCGCGACGATACCCGACAAAAGCCCGAATCCGACGACCGGCCAGAAATAGGCCCAAAGCAGGCTCATGCGTTCGCGCGCTCGAGCTCGCGCCAGCCGATATCGCGGCGATGGAATCCGTCGGCGAAGTCGATCTGGTCGACGGCCCGATAGGCGCGCGCCCGGGCGTTCGCGAAGGTGTCGGCCCTTGCCGTTACGGCCAGCACTCGCCCGCCCTTGGCAACCAGGCCATCGTCGCCGTGGGCGGTGCCGGCGTGGAAGACGGTCACGCCCTCGACCTGTTCGGCCGCTTCGATCGCCCGGATCGGCCCGCCGCTGATCGGGGTCGAAGGATAGCCGCGCGCCGCAACGATGACCGTCACCGCATAATCGGGCGACAGGGCCGGCTCGATTTCGCCAATCCGGCCGGATGCGACGGCCATCAGAAGCTCGGCGAAGTCGCCTTCGACCCGAGGCATGATCGCCTCGCATTCGGGATCGCCGAACCGGACATTATATTCGATCAGCTTGGGCCCATCGGCGGTCAGCATCAGCCCGGCGTAAAGCAGGCCGGAAAACGGCGTCCCGGCTTCGGCCAGCGCGCGCGCGGTCGGCCGAACGATTTCGTCCATCGCCCGCGCTTCCAGTTCGGCGGTCAGCACCGGCGCCGGACTATAGGCGCCCATTCCGCCGGTATTGGGACCTGTGTCGCCTTCGCCAATCCTCTTGTGGTCCTGGGCCGACGCGAAGGCGACTGCATTCTCGCCGTCCACGAGCGCGAACAGGCTGGCTTCTTCGCCTTCGAGAAATTCCTCGATGACCAGCGACGAATTGCCGGCCGCGGCGATCGCCTGCTCCGCTTCCGCCCGGCTGGTCGCTACCGTCACGCCCTTGCCGGCCGCAAGTCCGTCGGCCTTGATCACGACCGGAATGCCGAAGTCGCCGAGCGCGGCGAGCGCTTCGGACCGACTCGATGTCCTGACATAGCGGGCCGTCGGAATGTGGTTTGCCTCGCACAGATCCTTGGTGAAGCCCTTGGATCCTTCGAGCTGCGCCGCCGCCGCGTTTGGACCGAACACCGCGAACCCCGCTTCCCGAAGCAAGTCGCCGACGCCCGCGACAAGGGGCGCTTCCGGACCGATCACGACGAGGTCGATCGACCGCCGCCGCGCGAGATCGACGACGGCGGCGCCGTCACACGGGTCGATCGCGACGCATTCCGCCCAGCGACCGATGCCGGGGTTTCCGGGCGCGGCAATGAGCGAGCCGCAGCTCGGCGATTGCCTCAGTCGCCATGCGAGCGCATCCTCGCGCCCGCCCGAACCAAGCAGAAGTATGTTCAATGGACCTTCCCGATGAGCGAAGCAGCCTGTTAGCCAACGTCCCGCCCGGCGACAATTCGCCGGCGCTGACCGTCGGCGAGCTCGCCGGATCGGTGAAGCGCGTGATCGAGGGCTCGTTCGGCCAGGTCCGGGTGCGCGGCGAGATTTCCGGATTCAAGCGGCACAGTTCCGGTCATTGCTATTTCTCGCTGAAGGACGAGGCGGCCTGCATCGACGCGGTGATCTGGCGCGGCAACGCCAACGGCCTCGCCTTCCGGCCGGAGGACGGGGCGGAGGTTATCGCCACCGCGAAGATGACCACCTACGCCGGCCGCTCGAAATATCAGCTGGTCGTCGAGCGCCTGGAACTTGCCGGCGAAGGCGCGCTGATGGCGCTGCTCGAGCGGCGGCGCAAAGCGCTCGCCGCCGAGGGTCTGTTTGATTCGGACCGGAAGCGCGCTCTGCCGTTTCTTCCGGCCGTGATCGGGGTCGTCACCTCGCCGACCGGGGCAGTGATTCGCGACATCCTCCACCGGCTCGACGACCGCTGCCCGACGCGCGTGATCCTGTGGCCGGTTCCGGTCCAGGGCGAGGGCGCGGCGGCGAAGATCGCGGCGGCAATTCGCGGGTTCGGCCAGACGGGCGGCGATATTCCTCGCCCCGACCTGTTGATCGTCGCTCGAGGCGGCGGCTCAATCGAGGATCTGTGGGCGTTCAACGAGGAAGAGGTGGTCCGCGCCGCAGCCGAATCGCCGATCCCGCTGATTTCCGCCGTCGGCCACGAAACCGACACGACCCTGATCGATCATGCCGCCGATCGTCGGGCACCGACTCCGACTGCCGCGGCGGAGATCGCGGTGCCGGTGAGAGCCGAGCTGTTCGCGATGCTCGACGAGCTCGGGCGGCGCGGCCAGAATTGCCTGTCGCGAATGGCCGAGCGGGCGCGCGAGCGATTCGACCTCACCGTCTGCCGCTGGCCGGAACCGCAAACGCTTTTCGCACCGGCGGCGCAGCGGCTCGACGAGATTGGCGACAGGCTCCCGCGAGCGCTCGCCTCGCGCGCGGGTGACGCGCGCGCGAATCTGAATGCCGTCGCGCCCAGGCTTCGGGCCGAGCTTCTGACCGACCGCCTGGGCCGCGCTTCGGAAAAGCTTGCGTCGCTGTGGAGGCTTGCCGAGCTCGCCCACCCGGACAAGCCGCTTCAGCGCGGATTCGTCCGCGTCACCGACCGCGCCGGCAATACGCTTGCAAAGACAGCCGAGGCGATCGCCGCCCGCCTCGTCACGCTTCACTTCGGCGACGGAAAGGTGGAGGCCGCCGCGGGGCCGGCGGGCGCCCCGGTTGAGCGCAAGCGCCGCGCTACTTATGGTCCGGGTCAACGCGGCCTGTTCGACGATTCGGAGAGCTGACAAATGCTGATGACCGGCGGCGGAACGCCCGCTCGAGTCCATTATATGGCCGGCACCTTCCGTGTCCTCGGCAACGGCGATTTCGTCCTCTGCGCGGTGACCGGCGCGCGCATACCCCTGCATGAGCTTCGCTACTGGAGCGTCGAGCGCCAGGAGGCCTATGTGGACGCCGAGGCCAGCCTCACCGCGGAACGCGCCGCCGGCCGCTGACGCGCGTCAAAATCACTGTGGCAGCGCCGACACAGTAACCGCACAAAAGCCGCGCAAGCCTTCGGACGAACTTTACAGCGGCGCATTCGAACCGGCACAAGCATGGTCAGAAGTGGGGGGTTCCGCTCCTCACCGATTTTTTATGGCGACCTGGGGAGGCCGCCCGATTCGGGAGAAAGTGATGAATAAGTCCATCTTGCGCGCATCAGCCGCCCTTCAGGCTCTCGCGCTTCTTGGCGCCGGCTCGGCTGCGGCGATCTTCGCTGCTGCTCCGGCCGCAGCGCAGGACTATACGTCGGGCGTGATCACCGGCACGGTGACCAACGCGGCGGGCGCGCCCACCGCCGGAGCGACGGTGACCGCGACCTCGCTGGACCAGGGATTCAGCCGCACCACGACCACGGACTCCAGCGGATCGTTCGCTCTCAGCGCGCTTCCGCCCGGCGAATATGACGTCGTCGTACAGTCGGCCGGAGCGCCGAATTTCCGCGCCACGGCCGTCGAGGTCGTCTCGGGCCGCACATCGGATCTGCCGATCGTTCTTGCCGGCGAAGCTGCTGCCTCGGGCGAAATCGTCGTCGTCGGACGCCGAATCCAGGCGTTCACCGGAACGACCACCGGCCTCAACGTCGACGTCGCAGAAATCACCAAGACCGTCCCGGTGGCGCGCAACCTGACCGCCATCACGCTGCTCGCGCCGAGCACGTCGCGCGGCGATACGGCGTTCGGCAATCTTGCGTCGATCGGCGGTTCGTCGGTGGCCGAGAATGCTTATTACGTGAACGGCCTCAACATCACGAACTTCGACAATTACCTGGGTTCGGCCGAGGTTCCGTTCGACTTCTACGACACTGTCGAAGTCAAGGCAGGCGGCTATCCCGCCGAGTTCGGCCGTGCCACGGGCGGTATCATCAATGCGGTTACCAAGCGCGGAACCAACGACTGGATGGGTTCCATTCACGTCAACTGGGCGCCCGAATTCCTTCGGAGCGACGCTCACAACCTGTTGAACTGCGCGGATGTCGACGAAAGCGACGATGATCCGCTGACCCAGCAAATCGAATGCCAGAACCTCACGAACCGTTCGGAAGATTATGACAAGGAACTGACGGCGACCGTCGAAGTCGGCGGACCGCTGTGGCGCGATCGCCTCTTCGTCTTCGGTCTGTTGCAGCTCAACCGGCACCATTATCAGACGGTCGACCGGATTGCCGGAACGGCTTACCGGTACGAAAACAACGATCCGTTCTGGGGTGTGAAGGTCGACGCTTTCCCGCTCGACAATCACCACCTCGAATTCACGATCTTCGATACGCGCAACACCCTGCATCGCACCGACATTCAGTATAGCGAAGATACGGACGGCAACGGCCTGTTCGGCACCGGCACGTCGGTCACCGACTTCAACGGCGGCGGCGTGAACTATGTCGGTAAATATACCGGCCGCTTTACCGACTGGCTGACGGTCTCGGCAGCCTACGGCAAGATGCGCGACCGTTTCGACAACATCGGCGTGACTGGCGCCGCGGGCGAAGCGGAGGTGGTCAATGCCGCCTCGTCGGCTTTCTTCGGAGTCGATCCGGGCGGTTTCTATACCGGCCAGCGCATTGGCAGCGTCTCGAGTCCGTACGAGACGGAGCGGAAGTTCTTCCGCGGTGACGTGGATATCCTCGCCAGCTTCTTTGGGGATCACCATTTCCGCGCCGGCTTCGATGTCGAAAAGAATGAGCTCACCAGGGCAACCGTGCGAACCGGTAACGCTTCTCTGTGCGCCAACGGCTTCCTGACGGCCGAGGCCTGCACCTTCGGTGCCGGCGGCGCCGGCGCGGTCCTGTTGATCAGCGACCCGTCAACGGTCGGCGGTCTTCCCGAGGTGGAAATCAACTATTTCAACACGGGCGGTGCCTTCAAGGCGAAGAACGACGCCATCTACCTGCAGGACGAATGGGACGTCACCGACCGGTTGACGGTCAACGCGGGCATACGCCGTGATAACTTCGCGGTGAACAGCTCGAATGGGGAACCTCTCGCTTCGCTAAAGGACAACTGGGCGCCCCGTCTCGGTCTGACCTATGACCTTTGGCCGGACAAGAGCGGCACCCTGAAGGCGTTCTACGGTCAATATTACCTGCCGTTCGCGTCCAACACCGCGTTCCGCATGACTGGCACGGAATATTACTTCCGCGAGCGGTTCGAGGTTCTCGGTATTGACTCGAATGGCCTGCCGATTCTCGGCGATCAGGTCACCGGCCGCGCCGATTATCAGAGCAACTGTCCGTTTGCCTTGACCCCAGTGTCGAGCGGCGCGAACTGCAGCGTGACCGGAAACGGAAACGTTCCCGACACGAGCACGGCTCTGGCGCACAACCTGAAGGCGACCAAGGAAGCCGAATGGATCCTCGGGTACGAGCACAGGTTTGGCGACGGATGGAAGGCCGGCATCAACCTTATCTATCGCAAGCTGCTCACGAGCGCCGAAGACTCGGCGATCGATGCCGCTGCCCTCGCATATTGCGAAGCCAATGGCATTCTCGACGTCGTTAACCCGGAGACCGGCTACACCTGCGCCGAATATTACTATGGCTTCGCGCAATATGTGGTTGCCAACCCCGGCTCGGACATCGTCGTGAACCTTGCGGGCGTCGAAGGACAGCCGGAAGTGACGCTGTTCGCCGACGACCTCGGTTATCCGAAGGCCAAGCGCACATACAAGGCGATCGAGTTCACCTTCGACCGTCCGTACGATGGCGTCTGGTCTCTCGGCGGCAGCTACACGCTGTCGTGGAGCAAGGGTAACTCGGAAGGCTTCGTCCAGTCCGACTTCGGTCAGGATGATGCCGGCATCACGCAGGACTTCGACCAGCCAGGCTTCATCCCTGGGGCGTATGGATATCTTCCGAACGACCGGCGTCACCGGATCAAGGTCTTCGGTGCCTACACGTTCTTCGATAGCCTGACGCTGGGTGCGAACCTCACGGTGGAATCGCCGCGTCACCTCAGCTGCTTCGGCTTCAACCCACTCGACGTGTTCGCCAACGCTTATGGAGCGGCTTCGCACTATTGCGGCGGTGAGCTGTCTCCGCGCGGTACCGGGTCGAAGAGCGACTGGGTGACCCAGGCCGACTTGAAGGTGGCGTACAAGATGACGCTGCCGACCGGCAACGACATGATCCTGCACGCCGATGTCTTCAACGTCTTCAACTCGCAGGCGGTGCAGGCTCGCAACGAGTTCGGCGACAATGACGTCATCTACGTCGACGATGACGATCTGCCGGATCTCTACATCCCGAACCCGGAATACGACATACCGACGACCTACCAGTCGCCGCGTCGCGTCCGGCTCGGCCTCGATATCTTCTTCGGTGGCCCGGGGCCTGCTCTGCCTCCGCCGCCGGTCGAGGTTCCGGCTCCGCCGCCGCCGCCGCCTCCGGCTGCTCCGGCAACGCAGACCTGCCCGGATGGCACGGTGATCCTGGCGACCGCGGCTTGCCCGGCCCCGCCGCCGCCGCCGCCGCCGCCACCGCCGGCGCCTGAGCGCGGCTAAGGTTCTCGGCTCCAGCAGTCGAGAAGTTGAAAAGGGAAGGGGCGGACTTTGATCCGCCCCTTTTCTTATGCGCTGCCAGCTTTCACCCGATTAAAAGCAATGAGGCGGGTCGGCGCGCCTGGATCGCCGCCGGGTTAGACCGTCGCTTTGCGGAAGTGGCGCACCGCATCAGCCGTGATAAGCGGCGCGAAACTCTTCGGCGAACCGTGGATAGCGGCCGGCGGCTCCGATCCGGGCGGTGGAGACCGGTGAACGAACCTGCTTGACGCTCGCGGTCCGTACCGTTCGCTTGACTTGGTGGAATCGCTGCATTTCGGCTTCGAATTCAAGTTCGGCATGTGTTGCAAGCGTTCCCGTCCATTCGCCAGGCTCCCGGACCAGGCCTTCATAGGGAACGACCAGGATGCGGTCGCCGAATACGGAGCGCCAATGTTCAAATAATTGGTCCTCGATCCGGAAATGGTTGGCGATGTCCGGGATCGACCAGCTCCAGTGGGTCGAGGCGGTGAAAGAGGTGCGAAAGCAGGATAGCGCAGTATCTTCAGCGCTTCGGCGCAGCCAGATGATCTTCGCTTCCGGGAGGCTGTGAAGGAGGAGCCCGATCAGCGCCGATTGGCCAAGCGACTTGTCGACAACAAGGCCATGCGAGCGGAACCTCATGTCGATGAACTTCGCATAATCGCGCGCCACATCACCCCACGGATCGTGGCTCGCACTTCGCGTCTGGTAGGCAATCGCACCTTCGAAACTGAAATCGAGAGTCGGTATCAGCGCCGGCTTGAACAAATTGACTTCGTCGCCCTCATCCACGCGCGAATGAGCGGCCAGCATCTGTTGCACCAAGGTCGTTCCAGACCTCGGAAGACCGGTGACGAAGATCGAGCGTTGCTCGCCGGCCTGCGATGGCCGCAGCTGACCCATGTTTTCCGGCGTGAAATCGCGGATGATTCGATCGGCCGCGATACGAGCGGCGCGCCCGTCATAGCTTCCGCCCTTTCGGCGAAAGGCGGCACCGCGCCGGTAATGATCGAAAGCGCGATCGAAATCTCCAATGTCGTCGCGCGCCTTGCCCAGCGCATAGTGCAACTTGGCCTGCGCTTCGGGCGGCGCACCGTTGAGCTTCACCGCCAGCGATTCCATTGCCCGAACGTCCGCGTCGTCGGGCTCGAAGGTTTTGATCGTCGACAAACCGAACCATGTCTCGGGCGCATCCGGCGCTCGATCGAGCGCTCGGCGAAGCGACTGCTCCGCCTCTTCAAAGCGGCCCTGTTCGCCGGCGATAGTGCCACGGAAGGTCAAGACGGCGGAGTGCTCGCGCATCGGCGGAGCCAGTCGCTCGATCTCATCGATCGCTTCAGCCGAGCGCCCGTAACTGGCGAGCCGTCCCCAATGCTGGAGCAAACGCTCCAGGCTCGGCGGCGAGGCAGAGCGACGCGACGCTTCGATCGCCGTTTCGATCTCCCCGATTTGTGCGGCGAGCATCGACACGCTCCGCCAGCGGTCGCCCGGCGGCGGTCCGGTTCTGAGTTCCTGCTCCAGAAGGTCCGCGGCCCGGCGGCGCTCGCCTGCCTTCAGCGCCTCGATCGCTTGCAGGACGAGCGGGACGGTCGCCGTCATTCGGCGGCTTCGGACAGCGCTCGGTCTTGCTCCGGGGTCAGGACAAGCTGCCCGTCGCCTTCGTCAACGCGGACCGTGTCGCCATCCTTGATCCGCCCCGAAAGGATCGCGTCGGCGAGCGGATCCTGCAGATATTTCTGCACGGCGCGCTTCAGAGGCCGCGCACCGTAAACCGGGTCGTAACCGACCCGCCCGAGCCACTCGCGCGCCTTGTCGGTGAGGTCGAGCCTAATCTTGCGATCCTCGAGCAGCTTGCCGAGCCGCGCCACCTGGATGTCGACGATCGGCCCCATGTGCGCCGCGCCCAACCGGTGGAACAGGATGACCTCGTCGAGCCGGTTGAGGAATTCGGGCCGGAAATGGGCGCGTACGACCTCCATCACCTGCGGCTCGACTTTCTCCGCCGGCTCGTCCTCGCCGAGGCTGGCGAGAAATTGCGAGCCGAGGTTCGAGGTGAGGATGATGAGCGTGTTGGTGAAGTCGACCGTCCGTCCCTGGCCGTCGGTCAGCCGCCCGTCGTCGAGCACCTGCAGCAGGACGTTGAACACGTCGCCGTGCGCCTTTTCGACCTCGTCGAACAGGACGACCTGATACGGCCGCCGCCGCACGGCCTCGGTCAGCACGCCGCCTTCCTCATAGCCGACATAGCCCGGAGGGGCGCCGATCAGGCGCGCGACCGCATGCTTTTCCATGAACTCGCTCATGTCGATACGGACCATCGCGCTGTCGTCGTCGAACAGAAAGCCCGCGAGCGCCTTGGTCAGCTCGGTCTTGCCGACTCCGGTCGGGCCGAGGAACAGGAAGGAGCCGAGCGGGCGATTGGGGTCCTGCAGTCCCGCGCGGGCTCGGCGCACGGCCGCGGACACGGCCTTGACCGCATCCTCCTGGCCGATGACTCGAGCGCCGATCGCCGATTCCATCTGCATCAGTTTCTCGCGCTCTCCCTCCATCATCCGCTCGACCGGAACGCCGGTCCAGCGGCTGACCACCGCCGCGATGTCCTGGTCGGTGACTTCCTCGCGGAGCATCGCGCCTTCCGACGCTGCCTGCGCGTCGGCGAGCTGCTTCTCGAGCTCGGGGATCCGGCCATATTGAAGCTCGCCCGCCTTGGCGAGATCGCCCCCGCGCTGCGCCTGTTCGAGCTCGAGCCGGGCAGCATCGAGCTGCTCCTTGATCCTGGCTTCGCCGGCGATCTTTTCCTTTTCCGCCTGCCAGCGCTGGGTCAGCTCTGACGATTGCTGCTCCAAATTGGCGAGCTCGTTCTCGAGCTTGTCGAGCCGTTCCTTCGACGCCTTGTCCTGTTCTTTCTTCAGCGCCTCTCGCTCGATCTTCAACTGGATGATCCGCCGATCGAGATTCTCGATCTCTTCGGGCTTGGATTCGACTTCCATCCGGATTCGGCTCGCCGCCTCGTCCATCAGGTCGATCGCCTTGTCCGGCAAGAAGCGGTCTGAAATGTAGCGATTCGAAAGGGTTGCCGCGGCGACGATGGCGGCGTCGGTGATCCGGACGCCGTGGTGAAGCTCGTACTTCTCCTTCAGGCCGCGAAGGATTGAAATCGTGTCGGGCACCGTCGGCTCACCCACGAAGACCGGCTGGAATCGCCGCTCGAGGGCCGCGTCCTTCTCGACATATTTGCGATATTCGTCGAGCGTCGTCGCGCCGATGCAATGCAATTCGCCGCGGGCGAGCGCGGGCTTGAGCAGGTTGGACGCGTCCATCGCGCCTTCGCTTTTCCCCGCGCCGACGAGCGTGTGCATCTCGTCGATGAACAGGATGATCTCGCCAGCGCCCTGCTTGACCTCGTCGAGCACGCCTTTCAGCCGCTCCTCGAACTCGCCGCGATATTTCGCGCCGGCGATCAGCGAGCCCATGTCGAGCGCGAGCAATCGCCGGTCCTTGAGCCCATCTGGGACGTCGCCATTGGCGATCCGGATGGCGAGCCCTTCGACGATCGCGGTCTTGCCGACTCCGGGCTCGCCTATCAGCACGGGGTTGTTCTTCGTGCGGCGGGCAAGCACCTGGATCGTCCGGCGGATTTCCTCGTCGCGGCCGATGACCGGATCGAGCTTGCCGTCGCGAGCCGACTCGGTGAGGTCGCGCGTGTAGCGCTTCAGGGCGTCGTAGCGGTCTTCGGCGCCCTGCGTGTCGGCGGAGCGTCCGCCGCGCAGTTTCTCGATCGCCGCGTTGAGGGTCTGCGGCTTGAGGCCGGCGCGTTCGAGGGCGGCCGCGACACCGGTTCCCTTGGCAAGCGTCATCGCCAGAAGGATTCGTTCGACCGTGACATATTGATCGCCGGCCTTCTTCGCGACCTGCTCGGCCTGGTCGAGCAGGCGGATGGTGTCGCCGTCCATCGCGGGCGCCGAAGTGGCGCCGCTTCCGGTGACAGCCGGAATCTTCTCGACCAGCGAATCGACCTCGCGGCGGGCGGCCTGGGGATCGCCGCCGGCGGCCTGGATCAGCCCTGCCGCCATGCCCTGCTCGTCGTCGAGCAGCGCTTTCAGGAGGTGTGCCGGAGCAATGCGCTGGTGATGTTCGCGAACGGCGATGGTCTGCGCGGCCTGGAGAAACCCGCGAGCGCGATCGGTCAGCTTTTCGAAATCCATTCAGTCCCCCTTCGGTCGGGAGCGATATTGGTGTTGCACATCGGCAACACAAGAGCGCGACGCAGCTATTTCGGTTCCCGATCTTCGGCGTCCGGAACGGCTGCCGGGACGCTGTCGCCGGGCTTCTGGGCAACGGTCACCGACGGCGGCTCGTTCCGGCACGGCGCCGCTTCGGGAAGGTTTCCAAAGCCCCATTTGCGAAAGCGCGTGGAATCCACGTGAAATCGGAGGAAGGCGTAAAAGCCGAGGCCGACCCCATAGGGCTCGCCGGTCGCCGCGTGCAGCGCGCACAGGTCGTGGATCAGGGCTTCGCGCGTGGTCGGCCGCAAGGGCACGAGGTCGATCGCGGAGGCATAACGGTGCGCGCTTCCAGGCGCGCCGCCGGCGCAGATGTTCAGCTGCGGGTTGCGATAGACCGACACCGGCTCGACCGGGCCGACCGCCGGGATCACGTCGTCGCGGATGTACCGCAGAGTCTGGACGATGTTGGGCCAGTCGGCCGCCGGCGGGATTTCGAAGGCGGGCGCGCCGCATTCCCGCCAGTCGCTGGCGGTGCGCAAAAGCTGCCAGGTCGGGACGATCCCGCCGACTCCCCAGGCGGTCAGATAATCGTTGAAGGCCTTGACGCCCGCCGGATGCCAGGGCGCCGCAATGTACCAGTTGCGATAGCCTGGCTCGTCCTGTCCGGGCGCGATGTAGCGCGCGGTCGGCTGCCACTCCTGAGCCGGCGGCGGAAGCGGATAAGGCTGTGCGGCGGTCAGAAGCAATGCGGCAATGGCGCTCATCCCCTCACCATAAAGCGCACCGGCCGCTTGAAAAGCGCCTCCGCGCCAGCCACACCGTCGAAATGGCCCAGCCCATCGACGTCGACCTTCCGCACAAGCTCGGCAAGCAAGAAGCCAAAAGCCGCATCGGCGGCAACATCCACAAGCTTCGCGACCAGATTCCAGGCGGAGCGAATGTCACTTCACGCTGGGAAGGCGACACGATGAAGTTGAGCGTCGCCACGATGGGAGAGGCGATCGAGGCCGATCTCACGGTCTTCGACGACAAGGTTCACTGCCATTTCACGCTTCCAGGCCTGCTCGGCATGTTCGCCCAGCCGATCGCCGCGATGCTCAAGGCAAAGGGCGGCGATCTGCTGCTCGAGGACAAAAGAGACTAGGCGATGCTTCACTTCGCGGTGGTCGGATCGGGGCCGGGCGGCTTCTACACCGCCGAAGCGCTCGAAAAAGCCTATGGCGAGGCCGCGCGGATAGATATTATCGACCGCTATCCGGTGCCCTACGGGCTCGTCCGGTTCGGAGTCGCGCCCGACCACCAATCCTTGAAGGCGGTCTCGAAGCGCTACGACAAGGTTGCGGAAAGCGCGGGCGTCGACTTCATCGGCAACGTCTGCCTGGGCCGCGACCTTTCGATCGGCGAGCTTCTGGATTTCTACGACGCGGCGGTGCTCGCGATCGGGGCGCCGGACGACCGCAAGCTCGGTGTTCCCGGCGAGGACTTGCCCGGCGTCATCGGCTCGGCCGCCTTCGTCGGCTGGTACAACGGGCATCCCGAGTTCGCGGACCTCGATCCGACCCTGGATGGCACCCACGCGGCGGTCATCGGCAACGGCAATGTCGCGCTCGACTGCGCGCGGATATTGTCGAAGACCCGCGGAGAGCTCGAAGCCGGCGACATCGTCAACCGTGCGCTGGACGCACTCGACGCTTCGCCGATCCGGACAGTCGCGATCCTCGGGCGGCGCGGGCCGCTGCAGATTTCGATGACTCCCAAGGAGCTTGGCGAGCTCGGCCATCTCGAGGCGGCGACCCCTGTCGTCGAGCCGGCCGACTTTCCGCCGGTGGAGGCCGACGACGCATTGGAGCCGGGGCAACGCAAGGCGGTGTCGATCCTGCGCGACTTCGCGGCGGCCGGGCCGGACCATTCGAAACCCGCGAGGATCGTGTTCGATTTCTTTGCAAGGCCGGTCGCGATCGAAGGCGACGGCCGCGCCGAGCGGATCGTCGTCGAGCGAACCCGCCTCGACGAAAGCGGCCGCGCCGCCGGCACCGGCGAGACCTATTCGGTGCCGGCATCGCTGGTCATTTCCTCCATCGGCTATTCGACTCCGCCGATGGACGGCGTCGCCCATGACGAGCGGGGCGGCAAGTTCCTAAACGAAAACGGGAAGATAGCCGACCGGCTTTATGCCGTGGGCTGGGCGCGGCGAGGCCCGACGGGCACGATCGGAACGAACCGCCCCGACGGTTATGAGGTCGCCGAACAGATCCAGGCGGCCTTTCCGATTGGAAGCTCGGGCGGTCGAAGCGGCGCGGAAGGCATGAAGGCGCTGGTCGCCGCGCGCGGGGTCATGCCGACGGATTACGACGACTGGCGCAAAATCGAGGAAACCGAGACCGCGAACGCGCGGCCAGGCTCCCCCCGTGAGAAGTTCATCCGGGTCGAAGACTGGCTCGCATCGTTAGGCCTCTAGTCGCTTGCGCTCCCCGCAACGCCCCTCTATCTAGCCGCGGCCTTGGCTCCCGCCGCGACCGGTCGTCGCATTTCAAGCGGGTTCCGGTCGGGGAGTAGCTCAGCCTGGTAGAGCACTGTCTTCGGGAGGCAGGGGCCGGAGGTTCGAATCCTCTCTCCCCGACCATTTTTTCGCGTCGCTTCATGCGGCATCCGGATTCACCATGAGCGGAACGTTAACCGTCGCCGGTTAACGTGGCGCCGTGACTCGCCTGGGATCACGGGCAATTCTGCGCGCGCTGAGCAGCGCAGCGGCCGCCTGCGCGCTTGGCTCGGGCGGACCCGCCGCCGCGTCCGATCTCAATCTCTTTTCTCCCGATTCCTTTGAGCTAACCGCGATCTTGCGGGCGACCGCCACCGACGGCCCGCGGAGCTGGGTCGACGGCGGCCTCGGCAAGCTCGCGACCAACGGGGGCGGCGGCGATTTCAGGATCCGGCCGAAGCTCGGCGAAGCAAACCTCGTCTGGACTCCGCAATTCGGCTGGGCGGTTTCAGGGACATTCGTCGGCACCGTACAGGGCGGCGAGAGGTTCGAAGCCGGGATGAGCCAGGCCTTCCTCACCTATCGCCCAATGCGCGGCAAAACACTCGCCTTCTCCGCCCGGGCCGGCCTGATGTGGCCGCCGGTCAGCCTAGAGCATGAAGGCGCGGACTGGCATGTGCGCGACACCGCCACGCCCTCGGCGATCAACAGCTGGATCGGCGAGGAAGTGCGGCCTCTGGCGCTCGAGGGCAATGTCACCGCGACTCTCGGCAGACACCGGCTCACCGCGACCGCCGCTGTCATGGCCGCGAACGACACTTCCGGGACTCTGCTGACCTTCCGCGGCTGGGCGCTCCACGACCGCAAGACGCTCGGCTTCCGCCGCCAGCCGCTTCCGCCGATCGACGGCGATCTCGAGCACATGCAGGCTCCCTTCACCCATCCGCTGGTCGATCTCCACGGCGGCTTCGCGCATCGCCCCGGCTATTATGCCAAGCTCGCCTGGAGGCCGCCCGTCCCGGTCCGGATCGAGTTGTTCCGCTACGACAACCGCGCCAATCCCGAAGTCAAGAACGAGGACATGGAATGGGGCTGGCGGACCCGGTTCAACGATGCCGCGCTGGTCGCCGACATCGGTGGCTCGACAGAGATCAGAATGCAGGCGCTGAGCGGGCGGACGAAGATGGGCTTTCCAAGGGACGGCCGCCGCTGGGTCGACATGCGATTCCGCTCCGCTTTCGTGCTCGTTTCGCGGCCGTTCGGCGACGTCGGTCTCGCCGCCCGCGCGGAACTATTCGACACCTCCAATCGCGGAAGCATCGCCGATGACGAATATGACGAGACGGGCTGGGCAGCGACACTCGCGGCAAAGCGCGAATGGGGCGACGTCACGGGCGTCCTCGAGCTGATTCACGTCTCGAGCAGCCGCGAGCAGTTCGAGGAGCTTGGGTTGGAGACCAAGCAGCAGCAGACGCGGCTCCAGGCCGATTTGCGACTGCGTTGGTAACCATCTTCGCTGAGCTGGCCGTTTACCCGATTGGGCTAACGCGGGCGCATGTTCAGGACCATTTTTGGAGGCATCGCCGCTGCGATGCTCGCGTCGCCTCTGTGCGCCGCGCCCTTCACGGTGCGAGTCGTCGATTCAAGCGGGAAGCCGGTGCGCGACGCAGTCGTAACCGTTCGCCCGGCCGGCAATGCGGCAAAGGCGCCGCGCCAGGGCGGTCATTTCGTCGTCAGCCAGAAGAATATGCAATTCCACCCGTTCGTGACCGTCATTCCGGTCGGCGCGAACGTGTCCTTCCCCAATTTCGATTCGAGCAAGCACCACGTCTATTCCTTCTCGCCGGCCAAGCAGTTCGAACTCAAGCTGTTCGCCCGCGACCAGTCGCGCTCGGTGCATTTCGACAAGCCCGGCGTGGTCGCGTTGGGCTGCAACATCCACGACCAGATGACCGCGTTCATCGTCGTCACCGACAGCGCCTGGACAGCCAAGACCAACGGTCATGGCGTGGCCAGCCTCGGCGATATCCCGAATGCACGCGCGAAGGTGACCGTCTGGCACCCCTACATGAGAGCGCCGGGCAACGCCGTTTCGCGGGTGATCGCTCCAGGCGACCGGGGAGAGGGATTCAAGGTCGCGCTTCGTCCGCCGCCGATGGCCATGCCGGACTATTGATATGCGGCGCTTCCGCTCGCTCAGCACCCGGCTGACGCTTCAGTTCGCGCTCCTGTTCGCGGGCGCGATGCTGACCGTGTCGGCGGCTCTGTGGACGGTGATCGCGGGCGCGGCGTCCAGCCAGGTCGAGCATCAGCTGCAAGCGAGCGGAGCGGTTTACGACCGCCTCTGGCAACAGCGAACGCATGAGCTTCAGAGCGCCGCCCAGTTGCTCGCCCACGATTTCGGTTTCCGGGCAGCGGTGGCGACGGGCGACACGGCGACCGTCCAGTCGGCGCTCGCCAACGCTTCGCGCCGGCTTTCAATCCGGACCGCGTTCATCGTCGGGCTCGACGGAAAGGTGGTCGCCATCGACCCCGCGGTTCCGGCCGACGAAGCCCAGCGATTGTGGGAGCCGCTCGACGAGGGCCGTTTGAGCGGGGTCGCGGTGCTTGCCGGCCAGCCGCGACAACTGGTGGCGGCACCGGTGCTCGCGCCGATGCTGATCGGCTGGGTGGTGTTCGCCCCGACGCTCGACGAACAGGAAATGCGGGGACTGGAGCGGCTTTCGGCTATCCCGCTCCGCGCGGCGGTGCTGGTTCGAACCAGCAATAATGGCTGGGCGGCAGCCGGCGGAAGCATCTCCAAGCTCGATCAACTGCCGGTCGCGATCGCCAAAGCGCGGTCGGACGGAGGCCAGGCGCTCGACCTCGCGGTCGACGGCGATTCGTCGATAGCGATCGCCAAGCCCCTGACGACGTTTACGAGCGGCGACCGCGCCACCCTGTTGCTCGCCTATCCGAAAGCCGACGCCCTTCGGTCGGCGCGCAAGCTGCAACTGGCGCTTGCCGTAATGACCCTGCTCGGTCTCGCGCTTGCGGCGCTTGCCACCTGGCGCGCGTCAGCGAGAATTATTCAGCCGCTGGCCCGGCTCGACGAAGCGGCCGGCCGGTTGGCGCTAGGCGAGCATGTCCAGGTTCGGGTGCGCGGCGAAGACGAGCTCGCCCGGCTTGCGACCAGCTTCAACGAGATGGTCGGCAAGATCGAGGAGCGCGAGCGGCGGATCACCCAGCTGGCGTTCAACGACGTTCTGACGGGTCTTCCCAACCGGACGATGTTCCAGCAGCAATTGGATCACGCGTTCAGGGCGCTCGATGGAAGCTCGGCACAGATCGCTCTCCATTGCCTCGACCTCGACCAGTTCAAGGCGATTAACGACACGCTCGGCCACCCGGCCGGCGACGCGCTGCTCATCGAAACAGGACGCCGGCTGTCGAACGCCGCGCGGGGCAATTTCGTCGCCCGGCTCGGAGGTGACGAATTCGTCGTGCTGCAGACGCTGGACGGCGACCGAAACGCAATCGATCGCCTGGCGCAGCAGCTGATCGCCGCAATCGGCCGGCCCTTTTCGATCGACGGAAACGAGCTGATGCCATCGACCAGCATCGGGATCGCGATCGGCCCAGAGGACGGCGGCGATGGCGGGACCTTGCTCAAGAGCGCCGATCTCGCGCTCTATCGGGCCAAGGAATCGGGGCGTGGTTCCTTCGCTTTCTTCGAGCAGGGGCTTAACGAGCGCGCGCAGGTTCGCCGACAGCTGGAAAGCGACCTCCGCCTCGCGCTCGATCGCGGCGAGTTCGAGCTTTACTACCAGCCGTTGTTCGACCTTGCGAGCAACCGCATCTGCTCGTTCGAAGCGCTGCTTCGCTGGAATCATCCGCGCCGCGGTGTGGTGCTTCCCGGCGAGTTTATTGCAATCGCGGAGGAAACCGGACTGATCGTGCCGATCGGTGCATGGGCGCTCCGTCAGGCGTGCCACGAGGCTGTGACATGGCCGGAGGACACCCGCATCGCCGTCAATGCGTCATCGGTCCAGTTTCACCGGGGCGGATTCCAGGAAACCGTGCTTCAGGCGCTCGCCGCGAGCGGAATCGATCCCAAGCGCCTCGAGATCGAGATTACCGAATCCATCTTCCTCGAAGGAAGCGATGCGACCCTCAAGCTGTTGCACAGCCTTCGCGGACTTGGCGTCCGGGTCGCGCTCGACGATTTCGGAACCGGTTATTCGAGCCTCAGCTATTTGCAGAGCTTCCCGTTCGACAAATTGAAGATCGACCGGAGCTTCATTCACAATCTGCTGACCCGGCCGGGCGCCAGCGCGATCGTTCGGGCAATCACCGAGCTTGCGGATGCGCTGGGGATCGAGACCACCGCCGAGGGAGTCGAGGAGACCGCCCAGCTTCAGGAGCTACGAGCTCACGGCTGCTCCTCGGTGCAGGGCTTCCTGTTCGCGCAGCCGATGTCGGCAAGCGAAGTCGCGCAGCTATTTCGCGACGGCTTGCCCGCTCAGAATGTCGCCTGATCGAGAGCATCTGAGCCAATCTGGTCGATTGCGGCATGGCCGGTAAGCGCCATCGCGACGCGCATTTCCGCCTCAATCAGCTTGAGCACATGTGCGACTCCCGCTCCGCCGGCGGCCGCCAGCGCATAGGCCCACGCCCGCCCCAGAAGGACGAAATCGGCGCCGAGCGCCAGCATCCGAACGACATCGAGGCCGGACCGGACGCCACCGTCCGCGAGTAGCGGAAGCTTGCCGTCGATTGCCTCGGCGATTTTCGGAAGCGCACGGGCGGTCGATACGACTCCGTCGAGCTGCCGGCCGCCGTGGTTTGAGACGACGATCGCGTCGGCCCCGCTGGTCGCCGCTTCCTTCGCGTCCTCGACATCGAGGATGCCCTTGATGATCAGCGGTCCCGGCCATCGCTCGCGCACCCATTCGACGTCCTTCCATGTCACCGAAGGATCGAAATTGGCGTGGATCCAGGCCTGGAAATCGCTGAGCGGCGCTTGTCTGCCTACGATTTGCTCAAGATTGCCGAGGCTGATGGGGCGGCCGCGGACTCCGACGTCCCAAAGCCAGTCCGGCCGCGCCAGCAACTGCGCCATGCGGCCTGCGCCGCCGCCCGCCGTACGAGCGTCGCGGTAGCGCGAGCCCGGGACCGCCAGATCGACGGTCAGGATCAGCGCAGCGCAGCCGGCCGCCTTGGCCCGCTCGATCATGTCGGCGACGAAGCAGCGATCCTTGACGAAATAGAGCTGGAACCAGAAGCCGCGCCCGGTCCTGGCGACCTCCTCGATCGAGCAGGCGCCAACGGTCGAAAGCGCGAACGGCACTGCTGCCGCGGTCGCGGCGCGCGCCGCCTGCACTTCCCCCCGCCGCGCGTAAAGCCCCGCAAGGCCGATCGGACCGAGCCCGACGGGCATCGCCCAGCACTTCCCAAACAGCTCGGCGGACAGGTCGATTTGCGCCACGTCGCGGAGCACCCGCTGGCGAAGCGACACAGCTTCGAGGTCGGCGATATTCCGCCGAAGCGTCACTTCGCCGTAAGAACCGCCGTCGAGATATTCGAACAAAAAGTACGGAAGCCGCGCTTTTGCGAGCGCCCGATAGTCGCTGACGCAGGCGGCGCGGTTCACGCTGTCAAGTCGCGAAGCTCGGGTCGAGACGGTACGCCTTACGCTTCAGCGCCGGCCAGGCGAGCAGCTTGGCGGCGAGCTTGAGCCCGATAGCGCCTTGCTGCGCGGCTACCTCGGGTGAGCCTTGCGGCGGGTTGTTGATATTTTCGCCCGCGGACAACGCGAGCACCTGCGCATGGCACGCGCGCTCGAGCGTGTAGAGGCGGATGAAGGCCTCGCCGACGGTCTCGCCGACCGCCATCGTGCCGTGATTTCTGAACAGCATCAGGTTCTTCGAGCCGAGATCGGCGACGATCCGCTCGCGCTCGTCCAAATCGACCGCAATTCCTTCATAATCGTGATAGGCAAGATCTTCGCGAACCAGCATCGCCGCCTGGGTCAGCGGAAGCAGGCCGTCTCCGTGCGCGCTCACAGCCTGGCCGTGCGGGGTGTGCAAATGCATTACCGCATGCGCGTCCTCGCGGGCCATGTGAACCGCCGAGTGGATCGTGAAACCGGCCGGATTGGTGATGAAGGGCGTCGGCTCGACCGGGTTGCCGTTGACGTCGACCTTGATCAGCGAGCTCGCCGTTACCTCCTCGAACATCAGATTGTACGGGTTCAGAAGGAAATGGTGCTCGGGGCCGGGAATGCGCACCGACAAATGGGTGAAGATGAGGTCGTCCCAGCCATAATCGGCGACGATTCGGTAGGCTGCGGCGAGATCGACCCGAAGCGTCCATTCCTCATCGCTCACCCTACCTTCGAGCGACGGAATCTCGACCGATTCCAGCAGAGCCGCGGTTTCCATGCCCTGGCCCATGCTTGCGACGCGGTTCATTGCGGCTGCTCCTGTCGGTCGGGGTGGGCATCCTGGAACGCGGGCAAGGCGTTGGCGCTTGCGTCGGCTCGAAGGAGCGTCGGATAGCTTGTCACCGGCACGTCGAAGCGCCGCGCATTGTACATCTGCGGGACCAGACAGATGTCGGCCAGGGTCGGCGAATTGCCGAACAGGAAGCCGCCGGAGCGCGGCGCCGCGAGCGCTTCCAGCGCGTCGAACCCCTCGGTCACCCAATGCGCGTACCAGCGGTCGCGCGCTTCCTGCTCCAGGTGGAGCGGGCCGCCAAGATATTTGAGCACCCGCAGATTGTTGAGCGGATGGATGTCGCACGCGATGGTCAACGCCATGCCGAGCACATGCGCCCGGTCGGCATCGTTGGCGGGCAGGAACGGCGGGTCGGGAAAGCGCGCGTTGACATAATTGCAGATCGCCAGGGTCTGCGTGATCCGGTGATCGTCGATCTCCAGCATGGGAACGAAACCCTGCGGGTTGAGCGCGCGATAGCCCGGGCTTTTCTGCGCTCCCTCGGCCAGGTTCACCGGCCGGCTTTCGTACTCCACGCCCTTGAGGTTGAGCGCGATCCGCACGCGATAGGCGGCGGACGAACGATAATAATCGTGGAGGATGGCGCGGGTCATGATGCGATGCTTAATCCTCGCGGACGAACGGCGCCACTACTTGCGGCGGGACCCGGATCGGCCGGCCGCTCGACCGGTCGATGATCGCCCAGACGGTTCGTGCCCGAACGCAGATTTTGCCGTCCGGTCCGGTGAACTCGATGTGGCGGTCGAAGCGGGCGCCTTTCGGCGCTTCACCCACCCAGGTCGCCGCCGCGATCGTCTCGCCCTCATGCGCCGCGCGCAGATAATCAATCTCGTGGCGCACGACGACCCAGAAATAGTCGTCCCGGTGGGCCGGGTCGGCGACAGCCTCCCAATGCGCGACCGCGACCTGCTGGATCCACTGCACCCAGACCGCATTGTTGACATGGCCGAGCTCGTCGATGTGCTCGGGCGCGGCCGTGAAGGCCGTTTCGAAGACGGGTTGAGTCGTCATCGCTTCGTCATTGCGAGGAGCGTAGCGACGAAACAATCCAGAACCGGCACCGGGGCTCTGCTGGATTGCTTCGCTTCGCTCTCAATGACGCTTAGCAAACCTGCGTCAGCACGAAGGCGAATGTCTCCGCCACTTCGCGCAGGCTCTCCCAGCGGCCGGACTTGCCGCCGTGGCCGGCGCCCATGTTGGTCTTCAGCAGCAGGAGATTGTCGTCGGTCTTGTTGGCGCGAAGCTTCGCCGCCCATTTGGCCGGCTCCCAATAGGTCACGCGCGGGTCGTTGAGCCCGCCGGTGATCAGCATCGGCGGATAATCCTGCGCCTTGACGTTATCGTAGGGCGAATAGCTCCTGATCAGCTCGAACGCCGCCTTGTCCTTCAGCGGATTGCCCCATTCGGGCCATTCTCCGGGGGTCAGCGGAAGGCTGTCGTCGAGCATCGTGTTGAGAACGTCGACGAATGGAACGTCAGCGACCACCGCGCCCCAAAGCTCGGGATCGGTATTGGCGACGACTCCCATCAGTTCGCCGCCCGCCGAACCGCCATTGATGGCGATCCGGCCGGCGCGGGTGAATTTCGCGCCGATCAGGCCTTTCGCGCAATCGACGAAGTCGGTGAAGGCGTTGGTTCGCTTGGTCAGCTTGCCGTCGAGGTACCAGTTGTAGCCGAGGTCATCGCCGCCGCGGATGTGGGCGATCGCATAGGCCCAGCCGCGGTCGAGAAGACTGATTCGCGCTGACGAAAAGCCTGGCGGGATGGCATGGCCATAAGCGCCGTAGGCGTACAGGAAGACCTTACCCTCTCCGTTCTTCTCGAAGCCCTTCGGATAGACGACCGAAACGGGGATTTTCTTGCCGTCGCGCGCCGGCACCATCAGCCGCTCGGCCACATATTTGGACGCGTCATAGCCCGACGGGATTTCCTGGACCTTTAGCACCTCCAGTTCGCAGCTGGCCGGGTGGTAGTCGTATACGGTCGCCGGCGTGACCATCGAGGAATAGCCGATGCGGTAAGCCTCCGGAGCGAACTCCGGATTGCCCGCGAACCCGGCGCTGTAACTGGCCTCGCCGAACGGAATGCGAGTCTCCTCGCCGTCGTAGGTGCGAAGGATCAGCTGATCGAGTCCGTCGACCCGCCGGTGCATGGCGATATGGTCGCGATAGCTCGCAGCGCCCATCAGATAGACGCGGTCCGAGCCTGGAATGACGGTGGTCCACTCGCCGGGATTGGCCGGGTCGGCTTCGGCCAGGCGGAAGTTCACATGGTCGTCGTTGGTGACGATCCACAGCTTCCCGTGCGCCGCGTCGACCGAATATTCGCGTCCCTCCTTGCGTGGCGCGATCAGCACGGGCTCGGTCAGCGGGTTGTCGGCCGGCACGAACCGCACTTCGGTGGTCGTATTGTCGCCGGTGGCGATGAAGATCAGGCTGCGGTCCTGCGAATCGTCCACGCTGACCGAAAAGCCGAGGTTCTCGATCTCCTCGTAGAGCGTTCTGTCTTCGCCGACCGGCGTCCCGAGCCGGTGGTAGCGGGCGCGATAGCTCCGCCAATTGTCGTTCACCTCGGTGAAGACGATTCCGCCGCTGTCGCTGGTCCACACCGGCGAGCCGATCCCGACCTCGGTGATCGTCTCGATGTCCTCGCCGGTCGAAAGGTCGCGCACCTTCAGAACGAAGCGCTCCGACCCGCTGGAGTCGACCATCGTCGCCAGCAGCCTGCCGTCCGGGCTGACCTCCAGCGCGCCGAGCCGGAAATATTCGTGTCCCTCGGCTTCGGCCGGCTCGTCATAGATCAGCTGATCGCCACCGTCTGCGACCGGCCTGCGATACCAGCTCCGATACTGCGCCCCCGTCTCGAACTTCCACCAATAGAGCCAGTCGCCGTCGCGGATCGGGACCGAGCTCTCGTCCTCCTTGATCCGCCCCTTCATCTCCTTGAACAGCTGCTCGACCAGCTCGGCATACGGCGCCTTCCAGGCTTCGAAATAGGCGTTCTCGGCCTTCAGGTAGGACAGCACGTCCTCGTCGGTGACGTTGGGATAGCCCTGGTCGCGAAGCCATGCGTAGGGGTCCTCGATCTCGTGCCCGTGATACTCGTATTTGTGCGGGCGTTGCTCGGCCCTAGGCGGCGGCGGAAGTTTTGGCTTTGTGTTCATGCATGCGCTCTTAGCGCGGCGGCTGCGCAGGCAAAGGGGAAAGCTGGTCCTTGGGGGGCATACGGTGACTGAAGCTCGCTGTAGACTGCGGCCTCGGCTTACAAACGTTGCGCTGCTCCCCATATGGAGTCCCATGCGAAAGAAACGCGATCCGGAAACCGAAGAGCAGCGCAACGAGAGGCTCGACAAGACCGCTCAACGCCAAATTCACGACCTTGTCGAAGAGGACAAGGCGATCGACGCGATGGTCCGGCGGAGCATCAAGCTCCACGGTGCGTGATCCGCCGGGCGTTGCCGCAAATCTTGTTGCCGCACGCCTGCAGGATTAGGTAGCGCTTATGTCCAGCTATGCAGACCGGCTCGCGGCGCTTCGCGAGCAACTCAAGGCCGACCGTCTTGACGGTTTCGTCGTCCCGCTCACCGACGAGCATATGAGCGAATATGTCGGAAGCTACGCCCAGCGGCTCGCCTGGCTCACCGGCTTCGAAGGCTCGGCCGGGTCGGCGGTCGTGCTTCCCGAGGAAGCGGCGATCTTCGTCGACGGGCGCTACACGCTTCAGGTGCGAAGCCAGGTCGACGGCAAGCACTGGAGCTATCAGTCGGTCCCGGAAACCAGCGCCGCGGACTGGCTGAAGGAGCATGCGCCTCAAGGCGCGCGGATCGGTTACGACCCATGGCTTCACACCCGCGACTGGGTGAAAAAGGCGAAGGCCGCGCTCGCCAGCCGGGGCGCCGAGCTGGTCGCGGTCGGCGAGAATCCGATCGACAAAATCTGGCGCGACCGGCCCGAGGCATCGAAGGCCAAGCTGGTCGTGCAGCCCGATGAATATGCGGGCAAGAGCGCGGCCGAGAAGCGCACCGACATCGCCGATCTTCTGGCGAAAAAGCATGCCGATGCCGCGGTTCTTTCGGCGCTCGATTCGATTGCCTGGGCGTTCAACGTGCGCGGGGCGGACGTCACCCACACGCCGGTCGCGCTCGCTTATGCGATCGTTAATGCCGACGCGACCGCCGACCTGTTCGTCGCGGGCGAAAAGATCGGGCCGGAGGTCCGCCAGCATCTCGGCAATGGTGTCAGGCTTCACGAGCGGAGCGAATTCGAATCCGCGCTCGGCGCCATGGGCGGAAAGACCGTCGTCGTCGATCCCGAGCGGGCCGTTTCAGCGATCTTCGATGCACTGGAGAAGGCCGGGGCGAAAATCCTGTCCGTTCGCGATCCCACCATTCTTCCCAAGGCGCTCAAGAACCCGGTCGAAATCGCCGGACAAAGAGCGGCGCAGGAACGCGATGGAGTGGCAATCGCGCGATTCCTCCACTGGATAGACGAGGAAGCGCCTGGCGGCGAGGTCGACGAGCTGATCGCTTCGGACAAGCTGGAGTCTCTGCGTCGCGAGAGTCCCGAGCTTCGCGACCTGTCCTTCGATTCAATCTCGGGAGCGGGCCCGAACGGCGCAATCGTCCACTATCGTTCGAGCGAGAAAACCAACCGCAGGCTCGAGACCGGCTCGCTCTATCTGATCGATTCGGGTGGCCAATATGTCGACGGCACAACCGACATCACCCGTACCGTGCCGATCGGCGAGCCGACCGACGAAATGCGCGACCGGTTCACCCGCGTGCTCAAGGGCCATATCGCGGTCGCCACCGCGGTCTTCCCGAAAGGCACGCGCGGAACGCAGCTCGACAGCTTTGCCCGCCGCCCGCTGTGGGATGCGGGCCTCGACTACGCCCACGGCACCGGCCACGGCGTCGGAAGCTTCCTCGCGGTCCACGAAGGGCCGCAGCGCATCGCTCCGGTGACCAGCTCGCAGAGCGGCGGCGACGAGCCGCTGGCGGCGGGGATGATCATTTCCAACGAGCCCGGCTATTACAAGACCGGCGAGTACGGCATCCGGATCGAGAACCTCGTCCTCGTCGTCGATGTCGAGATCGAGGGCGCGGAGAAGGACATGCTCGGCTTCGAGACGCTGACCTTCGCTCCCATCGACCGGCGGCTGATCGTCAAGGCGATGCTGAGCCCCGGCGAACTCCAGTGGCTGAACGACTATCACCGACAGGTGCTGGAGAAAATCGGCCCCAACCTCAGCGACAGCGACCGCCAATGGCTCGAACAGGCCTGCGCCCCGATCGAGCCGGCGTGACCGAGAACCGGTTCGATCGCTGAACGAGCACGGGGGCGCCGATGAATATCGACGACGGCCGCATTCTCGCGAACACCGGCGCGATGCTCGCCGAAGGGAGGTTCGAGTTCGAGGGTGAAGACGCGGCGACGCTGACGTTTCCGCCCAATGCACTCGTCGCCGTTCGGCCGATCGAGGTCACCGGAACCACCGAAATCTCGCTTGTGGGTAACGCCCGAAAGGATGCGGACGGCTTCTGGTCCGCCGACTGGCAGCTGCACGAGATCACATTTCAGGCGAACATTCCCTCGCTGACCAGGCTGCTCACGCCGAGCAGCTTCAGCGCTGACCGGCGTTCCGCGCGGCTGCAGTTCCAGGCGCAGGACGGCGGCCTGGCGTGGGTCGCCCTCGGGACGGTTTACCCGCGCGAGCCGGACGAGCACCCGCTTCTGGGCTATGCAAGCAATGTCGTCGTCGAGGTCGAGCGAACCCCTGACGGGTTGCGCTTCGTCGTCGAAGCCTTTGCCGAGTCCCTCAAGCGCGGAGAAGCGGCAGCGCCGCCGTTGAGGATACGGGTCAGCTTCTTCCTGACGCTGTCCACGATGGCGCTCGGCGGCCGTCTTTGGGCCGTTAACCACCAGATTGCAGACCTCAGCGGCGATTCGGCTCCCCCAGGACCGCTTGGCCAAGTGCTGACGCTGGATGAAAATAGGGGACTGCCGTACTTCGAGGGAGTCCTCGATCTCGGCCCCAACCAGCCCGATCATTTTCGCGGCAGTTGGGTGTTCGCGCGACTTTTTCCGATGTCGCTGCAGATCAAGGCCGAACGGGCGCCAACGAGATTATCGAGCGGCTGCTACAAAACTCTCAGCAACGCCGGCCCGGACCTGTCCCTCCGCAATGTCGGACTCGAAAGCTGGAAAGAGATGCTGGGCAACCGCGAAGAGGCCGAACTGACGCAGACCGGCAGCGGCATCGGATATTTGCAGGGCGTTACGGGACCGTCGGCGGGCGAGGCAGGACCGCACATGCAGCAGATCACGACCCTGCGCACGAGGCTCCAAAGGTTCGAAGATGGACTAAAGGTCTGGCTTTCCGGCGAGCTGGGCGAGATTGAGCAAAGGGAGTCCACGCGATTGCCGCTCGGACCGGAGTTCAGCGTCGACTTCCTCGTGCCCAACGCATTCTTCTTCGCGAGGGGCATGGCGTTCGGCGACATGCACCGGGAGCGGAAGCGGAAGCTCGAAAGCGGAGAGACGGAACAATGAACGGCAAATCGCTCTACGATTTCCCGATCCATCTTGGACTCGGCGGCCGCGCGGTTGCGGAACCGGAATTCACCGGCGGGATGGAATGGTACGAAGCCTATGGCGAGCGCCATTCCGACGACGGGCCGGAGGGGCGGCTCGTCTCGCTGTTCCGCTTCCAGGAGCCGTGGACGAGCTGGGAAATGCACCCGGCCGGCGATGAAGTGGTGTGTTGCCTGCAGGGCGAGATGAGTCTGCACCAGGAACTCCCCGACGGCTCGACCGCTTCCTGCGATCTCGGCCCTGGCGATTACGCAATCAACCCGCCGGGCGCATGGCACACGGCCGATGCCGACGGACCCGTCGTCGCCTTGTTCATCACCGTGGGCAAGGACACGACCCACCGGCCGCGCGGTTCAGAGGATTTGCGGGCTCGCCGGCCCGCCCGACCGGCTGTAGAAAATGGTGCTGCCGGTGAGGATTGAACTCACGACCTCAGCCTTACCAAGGATGCGCTCTACCACTGAGCTACGGCAGCATTTTGTCGGAAGACCGGCGCCTATGGCCATTCGGCACTCCGGCTGTCAACCCGACTTGTCGGCCAATTAGGCGAGCATCCGGGTGAGGTCGGCGCCAGACAAGGGCAGGTCGGTGAAAAGCGCGCGCGAACAACGGCTTGCGACGGCGCTACGAGACAATCTGAGGCGGCGAAAAGCCCAGTCTCGGGCCAATTCGGCCGACGCTTCGGGCACGGCCACGACCTTCGACATCGAAGCCGCCGACACCGGCGAGGGCGTGACTATCGCGGTCCGGCATGGCGGCGCGACGCGGGTCTATGCCCTCGATGGGACGGACCAGGAGCATTTCGCGGACTTCTACGCCGAGCTTTCCCGCGATTTCGGAACTCGGCCGCTGATCCGCGCGGCGAAGCTCCCCGCCGACGCTCCCGACCCGCCCTGGCGGGCGCTTCTCACGGAAAATATCTCG
>DASTIF010000061.1:0-9230 GCA_035717805.1 Sphingomicrobium sp. | reverse complement strand
AAGCGACAGGTCGACCCGCTCGGTCGCGAGCCGCGCCTCCAGCTCGGCATTTTCGAGCTCGGCCTTACGAGCCGCGATCGCGTCGGTCACCGCCTCGCGCAAGGCATGGATTTTCGGCGCTTCGCTGGTGCGCTGGTCGGGACTCATCTTGCCCAGCGACTTGAGCTGTGCGGTGATGCTGCCCGATTTGCCGAGCGCCGACACGCGCAGCGCCTCGAGCGCGGCAAGGTCCGGCGCGGCGCGGATTTTGTCGAGAAGCTCGCTGTCAGCCATGGCGGCGGCCTTATCCTTGCTGCCGCGCAAAATGCAAAGGCGCGGTGCCGCTCCACAATCTGATGTAGGATGCGGCGACGGCGGAAATCAGTCGCGCGCAGCTATGGCAATGGTTGAACTTCGATGCGCCGCTGGATGATTCGCGGAGATTCGCGCGCGAACCATGCCGAACATCGCGGCTAGCCGTGAATGGTGTCCCCACGCTCCAGCATGGCGACATACTCGGCGATCTTTCTCGCCCTCGTCTCCGGCCGCTTAACAGAACCGATGCGATAGAGAATCGCGTATCGGTTCGCGCTCTTGAGAGTTGCAAAGAACTTCGCGGCCTCGGGATTGGCATCGAATGCATTTTGAAGGTCAGCAGGGACTTCCGCAGAGCTTGCAGGGGCATAGGCTGTAGCCCACCGGCCATCTGCCTTCGCGGCCTCGATTTGGGCAACGCCCGACGTTCGCATCCGGCCCTCGGCGAGAAGCTCGATCGCTCGTCTCTTGTTCACCTGAGACCATTTGCTGCGAGCGCTTCGGGGCGTGAAACGAACGAGCCAATATTTGTCGTCGTACTTGTCGAGTTGGCCGTCGATCCACCCGTGACAAAGCGCCGCGTCGATCGCCTCGGCTTTCGACAGACCGGGCGCGGTCACCGACTTCTTCCGGAGCTTCACCCATGCGCCAGCAGCATCGGCCGGTTGCTGGTCCAGCCACTCTTCGAAACTCTCGCCATTGCGAAACGCAAGGACAGGTAAACCGCCGCGCTGCTCAGTCACTCGAATCGACATAAGCGACAAGATTGCTCGCGCAACCGCGACCTTCCAAATGGCAGCTTTCCACCCAGACTGCACATGGCATGCGCAAACAGGAAGGGCGCCGGAATCGCTTCCGACGCCCTCATTTGTTCGTGTGACGAGAAGGCTTAAGCCGTCGCCTTTTCCTTCTTCTCGATCGCGTCCTTCGCCTGCGCGATGATGCCCTTGAACGCCTCGCCCTCGTGCATCGCGATGTCGGCCAGGACCTTGCGGTCGAGGTCGATGTTGGCGAGCTTCAGCGCGTGGATGAACTGGCCGTAGGTCAGGCCTTCGGCGCGCACGGCCGCGTTGATCCGCTGGATCCACAGGGCGCGGAAGCTGCGCTTCTTCACCTTGCGGTCGCGATAGGCGTACTGGCCGGCCTTCTCGACCGCCTGGCGGGCGACGCGGATCGTGTTCTTGCGGCGGCCGTAATAGCCCTTCGCCTGAACCAGCAGCCGCTTGTGCTTGGCGCGCGTGGTCACGCCGCGTTTGATGCGTGGCATTGTCTAGCGCTCCTTACTTGAGGCCGTAGGGCGCCCAGAGCTTCACGCGCGCCGTATCGGCGTCGGCGAGGATCTCTGTGCCGCGGTTCTGGCGGATGTACTTGGCGTTGTGGCTGATCAGCCGGTGGCGCTTTCCGGCGACTCCGTGCTTCACCTTGCCGGTGGCGGTGAGCTTGAAGCGCTTCTTGACGCCGCTCTTGGTCTTGAGCTTGGGCATTTTCGTCTCCTTGTGCATCCCGAGGGACGCGACGTTGTCCAACCGCCACGGCATGCCTTTTGGCCGGGCCATTGGGTTTTCCACTAATCTGGAAAGCGCGCGCCTATAAGGGGCGGAGGCTCGCAAGGCAAGGAGGAGCAGGACAATGGAACCCAATGACGCGCAGGAGCCCGACACGGGGCTGACTCCGCACCTCACGATCCGCGACCGGCGGGCCGCTGAAGCGATCGATTTTTATTCGAAAGCCTTCGGCGCGGAGGAACAGATGCGCCACGCCGACGACGACGGCCGGCTGATGCACGCCCATCTAAAGGTCAACGGCGCATCGCTGATGCTTCACGACGACTTTCCCGAGCATGGCGGCTCCGGCCCCGCCGCCGAGCCGGCCGGAGTGCTGTTGCATCTCCAAGTGGATGACGCCGACGCGTGGTGGAAGCGGGCCGTGGATGCCGGCGCCGAAGTGACTTTGGAAATGGCGGACCAGTTCTGGGGCGACCGCTACGGCCAGGTCCGCGATCCGTTCGGCCATCGCTGGTCGATCGGAGCGCCGATCGCGAAGGGTTAGTCGGCCGAGGCCGGGGCCACGTCGAGCGATCCGGCCGGAGTCGGGTGAAGCATGTCGAGCGATCTGGCGCTTCCGTCGAGCCAGGCGCGCCACTGGTCGGGGCGCAAAAGCGCGATTTGCCGATTGTGCAGCGGCTCGACGTCGGGGCCCGGCGGAGAGGTCAGCAGGGTGAAGGCCTCGCCGACTTGCGGATTGGGCCGAAGCAGCCCGGCGATCGCGAACTCTTTCCCGTGCGCCGGCCGGAACAGCCAGCAAGTCTTTCGCTTCGCCTTCGGGTCGTCGGGCCTGGTATATTCGTAGAAGCCGTCGAGCGGCACCAGGCAGCGGTCCCTGGGGAACTCGCGGCCGTCGGAGCGCATGTTGAACACCGGCTTGCCGTTCGGGCTCGGCCAGGACCAGCGGCGGATCACCAGCTCGGCGCGATCGGCGTTCCACCGGACAACGGGGGCGCGGTCGGTGATGTGGATGTCGGCGGGCTGCAAATTCGGCACGCCTTCGGGAAAGGTCAGCGGAATCTGGACGTCTGCGAACAGCCGGCGGTTCGCATCGGGGTTCTTTTCAATCCGGTAGAGGTTGCACACCGGCGGTCGCTCAGTCGAACAGGCTCGACACGCTCGCTTCGTCGGCAATCCGGCGGATCGCTTCGGCGAGCAGCGGCGCGACGGTCAGCCGGCGAATCTTGCCGCCCTTTTCGTCGGCCTCGCCGCTCCAGATCGAATCGGTGACGACCAGTTCCCTGAGGTCCGAGGCGCCGACCCGGGCGGCGGCGGCGCCGGACAGCACGCCGTGGGTGCAATAAGCGAACACGTCCGCGGCGCCTTGCTGCTTGAGAGCGGCGGCGGCGTTGCACAGGGTCCCGGCAGAATCGACGATGTCGTCGATGAGGATGCAGGTGCGCCCTTCGACATCGCCGATGATGTTCATCACTTCCGATTCGCCGGCGCGCTCGCGGCGCTTGTCGACGATCGCCAGGGGCGCGTTGTTGAGCCGCTTGGCGAGGCTCCGCGCCCTGACTACGCCGCCGACGTCGGGCGACACCATGGTCAGATTGTCGGTCTGGAACCGCGCCTGGATATCGGCCGCGATCACCGGCGAGGCGAACAGATTGTCGGTTGGAATGTCGAAGAAGCCCTGAATTTGCCCGGCGTGCAAATCCATCGTCAGCACGCGGCTTGCGCCAGCGACGGTGATCAGATTGGCGACGAGCTTGGCCGAGATCGGCGTGCGGGGCCCGGGCTTCCGGTCCTGACGGGCGTAGCCGAAATAGGGAAGCACCGCCGTAATCCGCGATGCAGACGCCCGGCGAAGTGCGTCGATGCAGATCAACAGCTCCATCAGATTGTCGTTCGCCGGATAGCTCGTCGACTGTATGACGAACACGTCCTCGCCGCGCACATTCTCGTTGATCTCGACGAAAATCTCCTCGTCGGCGAAGCGGCGGACGCTGGCCTCGGTGAGCGTGGTGTCGAGATAATCGGCGATCGAGCGGGCCAGCGGCGGGTTGCTGTTCCCGGCGAGCAGTTTCATGTGCGTGTCGTCCCCAGCGGCGGAGCGGCTGCCTTAGCCACGCGACGGCGATGAAGCAAAGCCTTGGTTGCCGACGCCCGCCGGTGCGTTAAAGGCGCTTATGGCCGCCAAGGGGACCGACCGCCTGATCATCGCTCTCGCGCAGATGAACCAGCGCGTCGGCGACCTCGACGGCAATGCAAATGCGATGCTCGGCGTCCGGCGCCGCGCGAAGAACGCGGACCTGGTCCTTTATCCCGAGCTTCAGCTGACCGGCTATCCGCCCGAGGATTTGGTCCTGAAACCCGAATTCGTCAGGCGGACGATGGAAGCGGCCGAGCGTCTGGTGGATTCGACCGCCGAGCCGGGCCCCGCGATCCTGTTCGGCTCGATCCACGCCGACGGCGGCTCGACCTATAATGCGATGATCCTCGCCAATGACGGGCGAATATTGGGGCGCGCGCTTAAGCGCGAGCTGCCCAATTACGGCACCTTCGACGAAAAGCGCATTTTCACACCGGGCCCGATGCCCGAGCCGATAGAGTTCAACGGCGTGAAGATCGGGGTCCCGATCTGCGAGGACATCTGGCTCGAGCCGGTTTGCGCGCATCTCGCCGAGCGCGGCGCGGACTTGCTGCTTGTTCCCAACGGAAGCCCCTATGAGCTCGACAAGGACGACGTCCGGCAGAGGATGGTTCGCTCGCGAGCGCTCTTGACCGGCTTGCCGCTCGCCTATCTGAACCGCGTCGGCGGCCAGGACGAGCTGGTGTTCGACGGCTCTTCCTTCGTCGTCCATCCCGACGGCGAGCTGATCGTTCAGATGCCCGATTGGGAGGAGGCGCTTTGCCTCACCGAATGGCGGCGCGAAGAGCGGGGCTGGCGGTGCGCGACGAGCGAGCTCCACACGCTCGATGCCTATCCCGAGGACATCTACCACGCGATGATGGTCGGCCTTTCCGATTATGTCGGGCGCAACGGCTTCCCTGGTGTGATCCTCGGCCTTTCGGGCGGCATCGACAGCGCGCTGTCCGCGGCGGTCGCGGTCGATGCGCTCGGTTCCGACAAGGTCTGGGGCGTGATGATGCCCTCCAGATATACCAGCGAGGAGAGCCTCGAGGATGCGCGCGACAATGCGCGGCTGCTCGGCTGCCGCCATGACGTCATCTCGATCGCGCCCGGCGTCGAGGCGATCGGGGAGATGATTCCCGGGCTTTCGGGCACCGCCGCCGAAAACGTCCAGGCGCGGCTGCGGATGGTCACGCTCATGGCGCTGTCGAACTCGGAAGGGCAGATGCTGCTGACCACCGGCAACAAGAGCGAGATGAGCGTCGGCTATGCGACCCTCTACGGTGACATGGCGGGCGGCTATTCGGTGCTCAAGGACGCCTATAAGACGACGGTCTTCGCGCTGTCGCGCTGGCGCAACCTGAATCGGCCGGCCGGCGCCAAGGGCCCGGACGGTCCGGTGATGCCCGAGCGCGTGATCACCAAGCCGCCCAGCGCCGAGCTTCGCCCCGGCCAGACCGACCAGGATTCGCTTCCGCCCTATTCGGTTCTCGATCCCATCCTCGAAGGCCTGATCGACAAGGAGATGTCGGTGCGCGAAGTCGCGCTCGCGACCGGGTCGGACGCCGAACTGGTGGCATCCATCGAACGAATGGTTCTTCGCGCCGAGTACAAGCGCCGCCAGGCGCCTCCAGGCGTCAAGATCGGGAGCCGCAATTTCGGCCGCGACCGCCGCTACCCGATCAGCAATTTCTTCCACACCGGTCAGCCATGACCGTCGTCACGCGTTTTGCGCCGTCGCCGACCGGCAGGCTGCACGTCGGAAATATCCGTACCGCGCTCCACAATTGTCTGTTTGCGTTGAAGACAGGCGGCCGGTTCGTCCTCCGGATCGACGATACCGACCGCGAGCGGTCGACCGCCGAATTCGATCGGGCGATCCGCGACGATCTCGATTGGCTCGGGCTGCGTCCGGCTTCGGTCGTTCGCCAGTCGGAGCGCTTCGACCTCTACGACCGAGAGTTCGAGCGGCTGAAGGCGAGCGGCCGGGTCTATGCCTGTTACGAGACGCCCGAAGAGCTCGATTTTCGGCGCAAGGTGCTCCTGGGGCGCGGCCTTCCGCCCGTCTATGAGCGCAAGTCAGAAGGCGGGCCGGCGCCCGACGGGCGCGCGCCGCATTGGCGGTTTCAGCTCGACCATGACCGGCCGATCGAATGGACCGACCTGATCCGCGGGCCGCAGAAATTCGACTCGAAACTGCTCAGCGATCCAGTGATCCGGCGCGAGGACGGAAGCTGGCTGTATCTGCTTCCGAGCGTAATCGACGATGTCGATTTGGCGATCACTCACGTCGTTCGCGGCGAGGATCATGTCACCAACAGCGCGGTCCAGATCCAGATGTTCGAGGCGCTAGGAGCCGATCCGCCCAATTTCGCCCATGAGGCCCTGCTCGTCGCCGCCGAGGGCAAGTTGTCGAAGCGGCTTGGTGCGATCGGGGTCGACCAGGTCCGCGATGCCGGGCTCGAGCCGATGGCGCTGCTGTCGGTGCTGGCAAGGATAGGCACCTCGCAGCCGGTCGAACCGGAAGCCTCGCTCGACGAGCTGGCCAGCGGCTTCGACTTCGCGCATTTCGGGCGCGCGCCGGCCCACTTCGATCTTCACGACGTGGAGCTGCTCAACGCCCGGCTGATCCATTGCCTCGATTTCGACGCCGTCCGCGATCGCCTTCCCGAAGCAGCGGAAAAGGCGGATTGGCACACCGTCCGCGCCAACCTCGCGCGGGTGACGGATTTTGCGGATTGGATGCCGGTGCTTCATGGCGACATCGATTCCCCGGAGCTCAGCCACGACGAACGTTCGGTCGTGAGCGAGGCGGCATCGGTCGCGCGGGAAACCGATTGGGCGGCGGAGCCGTGGAAGCAGTTGACCGAGCGGGTCAAGGCTGCGACCGGCCAGAAGGGGCGGGCGCTGTTCCACCCGCTTCGCCTGGCGATCACCGGGCGCGAAAGCGGGCCGGAAATGGCGGGCATCGTCGATCGCATCGGAAAGGAGCGGGTCGTTCGCCGGCTGGAAGCGGCGGCGAAGCGTTAACGACCTGTATACCATAGATAGTTCAGCTTCCGTTCAACATGTAATATTGTAACATTGCGCTCGTGACTCGCGTTCAAGGAGTCGAGCAATGAGTGTTTATGCTTCCGTCCCGGCATATGCCGACCGCCGCCGCCATCCGCGCGCGCTTTTCCTGATCGTCGCCGGCCACGCCGCCCTCCTCGCGGCGGTGATGACGGCGAAGATGGATCTTCCAGCGGCGTTCCAGCCGACGATCACCAAGATCGACCTGATCGACGCTGCCAAGCCGCCGCCGGAAAATTCGCCACCCCCGACGCCCGAAAGGAAGCCGAAGAGCGTTCTGGATCAACCGCTCGCATTGGTTCCCCTGCCCCGGCAGACGACCCCGTCGATCGATTCGACGCCCTTGCCGCTGCCGATCCCGGATCTGACCCTTCCGATCACACCGACGCCCGAGACCCGCGTCGCGCCGCCCCAGCCGGTTCGCACCGGGCCTCGATTCGTCACGCCCCGGTCGCAAATCGAGCCGCCCTATCCGCAGAGCAAGCTCGCGATCGGCGAGGAAGCCGCGCTTCGCCTCAGGCTGTCGATCGACGAGCGCGGACGAGTGACGTCGGTCCAGGCGATAGGCCCGGCCGATCCGGTGTTCCTCGCCGCGGCGCGCAAGCATCTGATTGCCCACTGGAGCTATCAGCCGGCCAAAGAGGACGGCCGCGCGGTCGCCAGCTCGACGGTGATCACGCTCCGATTCGAATTGGAGCGGTGAACATACACGCTCGATGATAATCGAGCGGTCCGCCGCACCCTCCGCAATTCGTCGACATGGAACGTCATTTGTCGATAGCGATCGCGTCGAACGAAGTTGTTCGCCCGGTTGCAGAAATGTTGATGCGCCAGCTTTCGGCGCAGGTCATTCCACACATTGTCCCACCCCCGGGACAATTGGCGGGAGACATCCCATGACACGAGGAACATTGACAAGATTGTCGATAGCCAGCGCGACCACGGCCGCGCTGATCTTTGCCGCAGCAAGCGCCGCAAATGCGCGGGAAATTGTCGTCGCGCGTCACCTCGGCAAGGTTTTTACGGAACGCGTGGCCTATGCAGACCTCGATCTTGCTTCGCGTGGCGGAGTGCGCATGCTCAACGCTCGCGTCAGCGGCGCGGTGGGGCGGGTCTGTCTGTCGGCCGACTCGGTCATCCGCGCCAATTGCGCGAACTATGCGTGGAAAGATGCCCGGCCACAGATCAACGGTGCGATAAAGCGCGCGCAGCAGCTCGCGGCGACGGGGGCGACCAGCGTCGTTCCAGTGGCACTCTCGATTTCCATATCGACAAGTTGACCTGATGAGAGAGGCTGAGCGCGATCGCTCAGCCTCTCCCCTCAAGCAGACCTAGCCCGCCAGCCGGCGCATGCTTACATTGCCCCCATGTCCTGGTTCCCCCGCCCGGTAGGCCCGCGCGCCGCCTTTCGCGATCTCGCCGCGTTCATGCGGCAGCGCAGCCGCGAGAAAGTGATCGGGGCGATCCTGGCGATCCTCGTCACTTCGATCATCATCATCGAGTTCCTGGTCGATTCGAAGATGGGCACCGCGCCGCCCGCGCAAATCGTCTATGTCCAAAGCTGGAGCGCGAACCGCACCGACGCGGAGATCGTCGCCCAGCAGAAGAAGGACCAGGCGGCCAGGCACGCGGCCGAGGCCGAAAGGCGGCGCCAGTTCAAAAAGCTCGAGAAGCAACTCGGGATTGAATAGCGACCGTCAGTGGATGGCCGAGGCGATCGCGCTCGGCGAGACCGCGCGCGGGACGACCGCGCCCAACCCCAATGTCGGCTGCGTCATCGTCTCGGGCAAAGGCAAGATTGTTGGCCGAGGCGCAACGGCACCCGGCGGCCGGCCTCACGCGGAAGCGCTGGCGCTGAACCAGGCCGGCAAGCGCGCGCCCGGTTCCACGGTGTACGTATCCCTTGAGCCGTGCGCGCATGTCAGCGAGCGCGGCCCGGCCTGCGCGGACCTTCTGGCCGAGGCAAGGCCGGCGCGGGCGGTGATCGCATTGAAGGACCCCGATCCGCGTACCTGCGGCAAGGGAATCGAGCGGCTTCGCGAGGCGGGAATCGAGGTCAACGTCGGGACCGGGCGGGCCGCGGCCGCCCAAAGCATCGCCGGCTATTTGACAAGGCTTCGGCTGGGGCGGCCGAGAATCACGCTCAAGCTGGCTCTGTCGATCGACGGGAAGATCGCGCTTCCCTCCGGCGAATCGCAGTGGATCAGCGGTGAGGATGCGCGGCGTAACGTCCATCTGGAGCG
>DASTIF010000060.1:0-3751 GCA_035717805.1 Sphingomicrobium sp. | reverse complement strand
GGCTACCCGAAGTTGACAATGTTGCCGAAGTTTACGACCCCCCGATTCGACCCCTCGCGCGCCGGCTTTCGCGAACTTCGGCCGCGTGGTCGCCTGGCTAGAGGCACGCCTCCAGATAGGGCTGGTCGAAGCCGAACTGCTTGGCTTTCTCCAGCGTGTAGGGGCGAAGGCCCATCGATCGATATTCGCCGATGATCTTGCCGTCGGCGCTCTCGTCGAGATATTCGAACTTGAACAATTCCTGGGTGACGATGACGTCGCCCTCCATCCCGATCACCTCGGTGATGTTGGTGGTCCGGCGAGAACCGTCGCGGAGGCGCTTCACCTGGACGATGATGTCGACCGAATCCGCGATCTGGCGGCTGATCGCCTCCTTCGGGATCTTGATGTCCGACATCATCACCATGTTCTCCATACGCGCGAGGCATTCGCGCGGGGAGTTGGAGTGGAGCGTGGCGCAGGAGCCGTCGTGGCCGGTGTTCATCGCGGCGAGAAGGTCGAAGCATTCGCTTCCGCGAATCTCGCCCAGGATGATCCGGTCGGGACGCATACGAAGCGCGTTGATGACGAGGTCGCGGATGGTGATCGCGCCCTGGCCCTCGAGGTTGGCGGGGCGGGTTTCGAGCGGGAGCCAGTGCGGCTGCTGAAGCCGGAGCTCGGCCGCGTCCTCGATGGTGATGACTCGCTCGCCCGGGTCGATCATCTTCGACAGGGCATTGAGCATGGTCGTCTTGCCCGAGCCGGTGCCGCCCGAAATGATGACGTTCATCCGGCTCGCGCCGGCGATCTTGAGCACCGTCGCCATTTTCTCCGACATCGAACCGAAGCCGCGCATCATGTCGATGGTGATCGGCTTCTCGGAGAATTTACGGATGGAGATGGCGGTGCCGCGGAGCGACAGCGGCGGGATGATGACGTTGACACGGCTTCCGTCCTGGAGACGGGCGTCGGCCAGCGGGGTGGTCTGGTCGACCCGGCGGCCGACCTTGTTGACGATGCGCTGGGCGATCTGGAACAGATGCTCCTCGTCGCGGAACTGGATTTGCGCGATCTCGAGCTTGCCCTTGCGCTCGACGAAGGTCTGGCCGGGGCCGTTGACCATGATGTCGGAGACGTTGGGATCGGCGAGCAATTCCTCGAGCGGGCCGAGACCCAGGAGCTCGTCGACGAGGACTTTTTCGAGGGCGAACTGCTCGCGCCGGTTGAGCGTGATCTTCAGCTCGGCGAGCACTTCGGAAATGATCGGGCGGAATTCCTCGGCGAGCTCGTCCTTGCTGAGCGTCGCGGCCGCTTCGGGGTCGACTCGCTCGAGAAGGCGCGGAAGCACCTGCTCCTTGATCTTGTGGACGCTGGCCTCGAAGCCCTCGGACTTGCTGCTCGCCGCCTCGCCGCTGGAGTTCTGACGTGCCGTCAGGCGGTCCATCGCGCCGGCGCTTCCGCCGGGCGGAATGGAGTCGGAGGGGATTCCGTCGGCCGAGGTGTCGAGATCTTCGACGGGCGGGAACTGGTCGCCGCCGGCACTGGCCGCAGCGCCGCCGGGCCCGCTCTTCATCGGTTTGGCGACGCCGAAACTGGGCCGTTGCCCAGAGGCCATGCCGCCACGCTTGCCGAATGCGTTCATTCCTAGCCCCGTCTCGCAAATCCGCGATTGATTGCGAGCGGTGATTAGAAGAGAATGTTTTAGGAAAAGCTAACCGCGTTTATTTTCGCGGGGCCCATTCGGCGTTTACTCGCCGGCGCTCTCGGCGAGGATGGTGAGGCCGTTAACGCCCATTTCGGCGAAGCCTCCGCTGACCGGGATGCGCTCGGGCGATCCGCCGGCCGTCCGATAAACAGCGACCTCGTCGCCATCCTTGAGAACCGTCATGAAGGGCGCGTGGCCCGCAAGGATGCCCGACTGGCCTTCGGTGCCGGGCACGACGACCATGTGGACGTCTTCCGACATCACCAGCTTTTCCGGAGTGACGAGCTCGAAGTGAAGGTCGGCCATCAGCTCTTCGCCTCAATCGCGCTGTCGAATGCGCGGGTGGCCGCCTCGAACTTGTCTCGGCAGCCGGTGTTGCAGAAGCCCACGACCTGCCCACCGTAGAGCGTCAGGCTGTCGGCGCTCACCGGCTTTCCCGACCAGGGGCAGGTGACGTTGACGCAATCTTCGAGGCGAAGCGGCTCGCTCAATCAGGCCTCCGACGCCAGCTTCTCGGCCTTGGCGACCGCCTCGTCGATCCCGCCGACCATGTAGAAGGCGCTCTCCGGGAGGTGGTCGTACTCACCGTTCACGACCGCCTTGAACGAGCGCACCGTGTCCTCGACCTGGACGAACTTGCCGGGGATTCCGGTGAAGACCTCGGCGACGTGGAACGGCTGCGACAGGAACCGCTGGATCTTGCGTGCGCGACCGACGGTGAGCCGGTCCTCTTCCGAGAGCTCGTCCATGCCGAGGATGGCGATGATGTCCTGCAGGCTCTTGTAGCGCTGGAGCGTCTCCTGGACGGCGCGGGCGGTCTCGTAATGCTCCTGCCCGACGACCGCCGGCGTGAGCACGCGGCTGGTGGAGTCGAGCGGGTCGACCGCGGGATAGATGCCCAGCTCCGAGATCGCGCGGCTGAGCGTCGTGGTCGCGTCCAAGTGGGCGAAGGAGGTGGCCGGGGCCGGGTCGGTCAGATCGTCCGCGGGCACGTAGATCGCCTGGACCGAGGTGATCGACCCCTTGTTGGTCGAGGTGATGCGCTCCTGAAGCGTGCCCATGTCCGTCGCCAGCGTCGGCTGATAGCCCACGGCCGAGGGGATGCGTCCCAAGAGCGCCGACACTTCCGAGCCCGCCTGGGTGAAGCGGAAGATGTTGTCGACGAAGAACAGCACGTCCTGGCCCTCGACGTCGCGGAAATATTCGGCCTGGGTGAGGCCGGAGAGGGCGACGCGGGCGCGGGCGCCCGGCGGCTCGTTCATCTGGCCGAACACCAGCGCGACCTTGGAGCCTTCCGGGGTCGGGTTGCCGGCCTTGTCCTTGGCGATGACGCCCGCGTCGAGGAACTCGTGGTAGAGGTCGTTGCCTTCGCGGGTGCGCTCGCCGACGCCGGCGAACACCGAAACGCCGCCGTGGCCCTTGGCGATATTGTTAATCAGCTCCTGGATCAGCACGGTCTTGCCGACGCCGGCACCGCCGAACAGGCCGATCTTGCCGCCCTTGGCGTAGGGCGCGAGGAGGTCGATGACCTTGATCCCGGTGACCAGGATCGCGGCTTCGGTCGACTGGTCGACGAAAGCGGGTGCCTCAGCGTGAATCGGAGCGCTCATGTCGCTGCCGATCGGCCCGCGGTCGTCGATCGGCTCGCCGATCACGTTCATGATCCGGCCAAGAGTCTTCGGGCCGACGGGCACTTCGATCTGCGAGCCGGTCGCGCGGACGTCCTGGCCGCGGGTGAGGCCCTCGGTCGAGTCCATGGCGATCGTTCGAACCACGTTCTCGCCGAGATGCTGAGCGACCTCGAGCACCAGTCGGTTGCCGTGGTTGTCGGTCTCGAGCGCTCCGAGGATCGGCGGAAGCTCTCCCTCGAAGGAAACGTCGACGACGGCGCCGATGACCTGCGCGATCTTGCCGGTCAGGTTGTGAGTCTGCGCGGGCGCCTTGGGCTTGTCAGCCGAAGCGGCAGCCTTCTTCGTGCGGGTCTTGGCGGGGGCGGCAGTGGCCATTCTTGTTCTTCCCTTCGTTCCCCGGCGAAGGCCGGGGTCCAGTTCTAATCAAAAACCGGCG
>DASTIF010000059.1:0-11961 GCA_035717805.1 Sphingomicrobium sp. | reverse complement strand
GTCGCGCGACACCGTCGGATAGACGTAGAAGCAGTCGATCGGCGGATCGTCGGCGACCGTGCTGAGTCCGGTCGGGCCGTAGCCGTTGGAATTGAGCGCGGTGGTCGGCAGTGGGGTCGAGCACACCGTCTTGCGGGTGGGCAGGCACAGCCACGTCGACGCTTTTGCGTAATCGGGATTGGGCGCGACCTCGGCCGAGACCGGAGTTACCCACAACGCCGTCAATGCCGCGAAAGCGGGAATCAACTTCTTCTTCCAACCAAAGGACAGGCGGATCCCGGATCAAGTCCGGGATGACGTCGAAGTATCACTCGCGCGACGCCCCCTCGTCGAACAGGCCGGTCTGGCTCCCTTGCGGGACGGGCAGGCCGAGGTGCGCATAGCCGCGGCCGTTGAGGCAGCGGCCCCGCGCCGTCCGGGCGATGAGGCCGAGCTGGATGAGGAAGGGCTCAATCACATCCTCGATCGTGTCGCGCGGCTCGGACAGGCCGGCGGCGAGGGTTTCAATCCCCACCGGCCCGCCGCCGTAAAGGTCGGCGATCATGGTCAGATAACGCCGGTCCATGGCGTCGAGGCCGAGCGCGTCGATCTCAAGCCGGTCGAGCGCCTGGTCGGCGACTTTCGAATCAATGCTGTCGCTGCCCGAAGCATGGGCGAAATCGCGGACCCGCCGGAGCAGACGTCCGGCGATCCTCGGGGTCCCGCGCGAGCGGCGGGCGATTTCGCGAGCGCCGTCCTCGGTGACTCCGGCGTTGAGCAGCCGCGCGGCGCGGCGGACGACCTGCTCGAGCTCCTCGACCGAATAGAAATTGAGGCGCACCGGAATTCCGAACCGGTCGCGCAGCGGTGTGGTCAAAAGCCCCTGGCGGGTCGTCGCTCCGATCAGGGTGAAGCGCGGAAGGTCGATCCGCACCGACCGCGCCGACGGTCCTTCGCCGATCATCAGGTCGAGCGCGCGGTCCTCCATCGCCGGGTAGAGAACTTCCTCGACCGCGGGATTGAGCCGGTGGATTTCGTCGATGAACAGGACGTCGCCGTCCTCGAGGTTGGTGAGCAGCGCGGCAAGGTCGCCCGACTTGGCGATCACCGGGCCGGACGTGGCGCGGAAACCGACGCCCATTTCGCGCGCGAGGATCCCGGCGAGGGTGGTCTTGCCGAGCCCCGGCGGGCCGTGGAGCAGGACATGGTCGAGCGCCTCGCCGCGGCCCCTGGCGGCGTGGACGAAGACGCGGAGGTTCTCGCGCGCCTGCTTCTGTCCGATGAACTCGTCGAGGCTCTTCGGCCGAAGCGCGACGTCGGCATCCTCGGCGGTTCGCTCGGGCGTGGTGATTCGGGCGGGGTCAGTGGCCATCAATTGCTCGTCATTGCGAGCGTAGCGAAGCAATCCAGAGGTGGCGAGACTGGATTGCTTCGTGGCATTCGCTTCTCGCAATGACGGCTCAATGTGAATGCTCGACGTCGTCGCCAACGATCTCAACCCAGTCGTTCTTGCGCTCCTCCCACACGGAGAAGGCAGGCGAGAACGCATAGGGATCGTCGAAGGCGCCGAGCGGAATCGCGATCTGGCCGTCGAACTTGCCGTTGATCTCGTAATAGACGTCCGACCCGCATTCGGCGCAGAAGTGGAACGTGGCGGGGTTGCCGCTGTCGGCGACGATGACCCACGGCTTCGATCGGCCCTCGATCTCAACCCGATCGGCCGGCCAGCGAGCCTGAACCGCGAAAGCGGAACCGCTCCGCTTCTTGCAGTTGAGGCAGTGGCAGACCGACACTCGCACCGGCTCGCCGGTCACGCTGGCGCGAAGCTGCCCGCAGCGGCAGGAGGCGGCGTGGGCGGTCACTTCGCCGCCTTCCTGAGCGCGAGCCGGACCAGCGCGTCCAGGCTCGCTTCGGCGCCAAGCTCGTCCTGGGCGGCGTTGACCGCGGAGCTGGCTTCGGCGGGTTTGAACCCGAGGTTTGCCAGGGCGGAGAGCGCGTCGGCGGCGGCTCCGGCGCGCGGAGTCGGGGCGGCGCCGCCGAGGCCGGTCGCTCCGAGCTTGCCCTGGAGCTCGTTGGCGATTCGGGCGGCTAGTTTTGGTCCGACTCCGTTGGCGCGGCCGATCATCGCCTTGTCGCCCTGGCCGACGGCGCGGGCCAGCTCGTCGGGTGTGAGCGCCGACAGGATGGCAAGCGCCAGCCGTCCGCCGACGCCCTGGACGCTGGTCAGCACCCGGAACGTGTCGCGTTCCTCGCGGCTTCCGAAGCCGAAAAGGGTCCAGGCATCCTCGCGCACCTGAAGCTCGGTCAGAACCAGCACCTCGCCGCCGATCGGACCGAGCGAATCGAGAGTCCGCGCGCTGGCGAGAACCTGGTAGCCGACCCCGCCGACGTCGATCACAGCAGTGTCGGCGGCCGTTTCGACGAGAATTCCGGTGAGGCGGGCGATCATAGCTTTGGCACAGTAACGCGCTTTTCCGCCATTGCGAGCGGAGCCAAGCAATCCAGTGCCAGGCTGGGTTGCCGCGTCGCCTTCGGCTCCTCGCAATGACGGCTAAATGATTGCTCGCGCGCTTGCCAGATGATGCGCGTGAGTGATCGCCACGGCGAGGGCGTCGGCGGCGTCGGGGCCGGCGATTTTCGATCCCGGAAGCAGGCGGGCGACCATCGCGTGCACCTGCGCCTTCTCGGCATTGCCGACTCCGACCACGGCTTTCTTGACCAGCCGTGCCGCATATTCGCCGACCGGCACCCCCGATCGCGCCGCGATCATCAGCGCCACCCCGCGCGCCTGGCCGAGCTTCAGGGTTGATTGCGGGTTCTTGTTGACGAAGACTTCCTCGACGGCGGCACTGTCCGGATGGTGCTCGGCGAGCAGCGCTTCCAGCAGGTCCGCAAGCGTCGCGAGGCGCTCGGGAAGCGGCGCGGCGGGGCTGGTCTTCATTTCGCCGTTGGCGACGTGCGACAGGCGGTTGCCCTCGGCGCTGATCAGCCCCCAGCCGGTCGTGCCCAGCCCGGGATCGAGGCCGAGGATTTTCATTCCTCCCCCTCTCCTTCAGCCACGTCTTCCCCACCCCCTGACCCCCTCCCCTAAAGGAGAGGGGGAATTAAGCCAGTTTCTCCAGCTCCTCGTCGGGGACTTTTTCGTTGCCCCAGACGGTCTGGACATCGTCGTCCTCGTCGAGCGCGTCCATCAGCTTGAGCAGCTGTTGAGCGTCGTCGCCGCGGACCTCGACCTCGGTCTGCGGGCGCCAGGCGAGCTTGGTGCTTTCCGCTTCGCCGAGCATAGGCTCGAGCGCGCTTGCGACGGTGTGAAGGTCGTCGACGCTGGTCCAGATCCGGTGGCCGTCCTCGTCGGATTCGACGTCTTCGCCACCCGCCTCGATCGCGGCTTCCAGTACCTTGTCGGCAGTGCCTGCGCCGGCCGGATATTCGATCAGCCCCAAGCGCTCGAAGCCGTGGCTGACGCTGCCCGCAGTGCCGAGATTGCCGCCGTTCTTGGAGAAGATCGTGCGCACGTTGGTCGCGGTCCGGTTGCGGTTGTCGGAAAGCGCCTCGACGATCAGCGCGACCCCTCCGGGACCGAAGCCCTCGTAGCGGATTTCCTCGTAATTCTCGGCGTCATTGCCCGATGCCTTGTCGATCGCCCGCTGGATATTGTCCTTGGGCATCGACTGGGCGCGGGCCGCGATGACAGCGGCGCGAAGCCGTGCATTCGCTTCGGGATCGGGCAGGCCCATCTTCGCGGCGACGGTAATCTCGCGCGACAGCTTGGAGAACATCGCCGAGCGCTTTTTGTCCTGCGCGCCCTTTCGGTACATGATGTTCTTGAATTTGCTGTGGCCCGCCATGGCTGATCCCTACGCCAGACCGAGCGCGGAACGATAGGTGTCGAGGATTGCGTCCTGCTCCTGCCGGGTGTGTGTTTCCATTTTGCGAAGCCGAACCACCATGCGCATGATCTTGGGATCGTAGCCGTTGGCCTTGGCCTCGGCATAGACGTCGCGAACGTCGTCCGCGATTCCCTTCTTTTCCTCCTCAAGCCGCTCGATGCGCTCGATGAACAGCCGCAGCTGGTCGGCCGCGACGGTGCCTTCCGCCATTCTCAAACTCTCCGATTTCAATGCGTGAAGCGCGGCTCTAGCGGGTTGAACGGTCATATCAAGCGGCTATGGCCGAAGCCGTGACCGAGACCCTCAAGCCGCGATCTCGCAAGGTGAAGATACTGGCGACGCTCGGACCGGCGTCGAGCAGCCCGGCGATGGTGCGCAAGCTTCTGCTCGCGGGCGTCGACGCCTTCCGCATCAACATGAGCCACGGGACCCACGGCCAGAAAGCGAAGCTGGTCGAGACGATCCGGGGGCTGGAAAAGGATTTCCGCCGGCCGACGACGATTCTGTTCGATCTGCAGGGCCCGAAGCTTCGGGTGGGCAGCTTCGACGGCGGATCGGCGCGGCTGTCCAGGGGCGACCGCTTCGTCCTCGATCGCGATTCCGCGCCCGGCGATTCAAAGCGAGTCGAGCTTCCGCACCCCGAATTGTTCGAAGCGATTCACAAGGGCGACCGGCTGTTGATCGACGACGGCAAGATCCGGCTCAAGGTGATCGAGGCCGGCGACGAGAGGGTCGTCACCGAAATCGTCGTCGGCGGCGCCATCTCCGATCACAAGGGGGTCAATGTCCCCGACGTGGTGGTGCCGATCCCGGCGCTGACCGACAAGGACCGGGCCGACCTGAAATTCGCGCTCGAGCAGAAAGCGGACTGGGTCGCGCTCTCGTTCGTTCAGCGGCCCGAAGACGTCGCCGAGGCGCGCGAACTGATCGGCGACAAGGCGCTTTTGATGGCGAAAATCGAAAAGCCCGCCGCGATCGACCGGCTGAACGACATTATCGCGCTCGCCGACGGCGTGATGGTCGCTCGCGGCGACCTTGGGGTCGAGCTTCCGCCCGAGGACGTCCCGCCGCTCCAGAACCGGATTGTCGCCTGCGCCCGCCAGTTCGGAAAGCCCGTGGTTGTCGCCACCCAGATGCTAGAATCGATGGTCAGCTCGCCCACGCCGACCCGCGCCGAGGTCAGCGACGTCGCCACCGCGATATACGACGGTGCCGACGCGGTGATGCTGTCGGCGGAAAGCGCGACCGGCAAATATCCTGTCGAGGCGGTTCAGATGATGGACCGAATCGCGCAGAGCGCCGAGCACGATCCGGTCTATCCCGCGCGAATCCATTTCACCGAGACGAAGCTCGAGCCCACCACGGCCGACGCGCTCGCCGGATCGGCCCGGCAGATCGCGGGCACGATCTCCGCCAAAGCGATGGTCTGCTACACCAGCTCGGGCTCGACGGCCCGGCGGATCGCGCGCGAGCGTCCACCGGTGCCGGTGCTGGCGATGAGCGCATCGAACATTGCAGCACGGCGGCTTGGCCTCATCTGGGGCGTTCACGCGGTTCACACCCGGGACGTCGCGAGCTTCGAGGAGATGGTGGCCAAGGCAAAGCGAATGGCGCTCCGCCACCAGATGGCGCAAGGCGGCGACCGGCTGGTGCTGATGGCGGGCGTGCCGTTCGGGACGCCCGGATCGACCAACGTCATCCATGTCGTCCGGCTCGCCGGCGACGAGCTCGAGCGCTACGCGCCGAGCGAGGGGTAGGACCTCAGCGGGAACCGGTCATCATGTCCCGCTCGGCGGTCCGTTCTGCGCCCTCTGCCTCGAGCGGGGCGCCGTGATTCCACAGGTCGAGGGCCGGGACGCACAGGCCGCGCGCATCGGGCTCGAAATCATAGGCGCAAATGCCGCAATTGAGCACGTCTGCCTGCTTGTCGATCGCGAGTATCTCTTCCTCGTCGAGTCCTTCGAGAATGTAGCGGAAACAAAGCACCACGACCTGGTGAGCGACCACCAGAACGCGCCGGTCGGAATAATGGAGGTTGATCGTGTTGAGCATCGATCGAAGCCGAAGGATGACGTCGGCCCAGCTCTCGCCGCCGGGCGGACGGTGGTAGAATTTGCCGAGCATTTTGCGGTGCGCGGCCTCGTCGGGAAAGCGGGCGCGGATTCCCGCCGTCGTCAGCCGGTCGAAGATGCCGAACTCGCGCTCGCGAAGCCGTTCGTCGGAGATCGGCTGGTCGGGAGGGCCGGGAAGCACTTCGCAAATCGCCATCGCGGTCTGCCGCGCCCGGACATAGGGCGAGCTCAAGATGACGTCGGGCCGCTGGTCCGCCGGAAGGTCGGCGAACCACCTTCCGGCCGCTTCGGCCTGGCGGCGGCCAAGCTTCGACAACGGCACATCGACGTCGCGGACGTCGATCGCGATCTCGTGATGACCGGCTTCGTCGGCGATGTCCCGCGCCACATTGCCCTGACTCTGCCCATGCCGGAGAAGCCACAAACGGTCCGGCCAATGCTGCCGCTGTTTCATGGATGGAGAAAGCGCGAGGTTCGACTTTGTGCCAGCGACCCCGACTGCCTTGCACGGCTCGATTCCGCGGCTCATGCATTATCTGACAGCGTGAGCAGACCATCGGGCAAGATGTTCGCCGGTTTCTTCCAGGCGGGCTTTGAATGTTCGTCGCACCGGCGGCGCGACGGCGTGCGCCTAGATCTCATCCGCGCGACCGGCCACGACAAGCATGCGTTGCGCGATTACCGGCTGTGCAAGAAGTTCGGGTTCGATACCGTCCGGGACGGCCTGCGCTGGCATTTGATCGAGAAATCGCCCGGCAAATACGACTGGTCGAGCTGGTTGCCCGCGCTCGAAGCCGCGGAGGCGGTCGGGCTGCAGGTCATCTGGGACCTGTTCCATTACGGCTCCCCCGATCACGTCGACCAGTCCGCGGACGACTTCGCGAAGCGGTTCGCCGACTTCGCCTGTGCAGCGCTGGAGGTGGAACAATCGGTCAGCAGCCGGCCGCCGACGGTGTGCCCGCTCAACGAAATCAACTTCCTGTCATGGGCCGTGGACGACGGCTATTTCCCGCCGGTCGGGCCGGGTGACCCAGGCTGGTTCAAACGCCAGCTGGTCCGCACTGCGATCGCGGCCGCGAAGGTGATCCGAGAGGGCTGGCCGAATTCGACCATCATCTGGGCCGAGCCGCTGATCCACATCGCGCCGCACAACCGCCGGCGAAAGACCGTGCGCGATGCGCAGCACAATCTTCAGGGCATGTATGAGGCCTATGACTGGATCATGGGCCTTGCCGAGCCCGAACTGGGCGGCGATCCATCGCTCGTCGATGTCGTCGGGTGGAATTACTATCCGCACAACCAATGGTATTTCGAAGGGCCGACGATCCCGATGGGGCATCACGAATACCGCCCCCTCGCCGAAATGCTCGTCGAAACGTGCAAGCGGTACCAAAAGCCGATCATGCTGTCCGAAACGGGCGCCGAAGGCAGCGGCAAGCCGTCTTGGCTCCATTATGTGTGCAACGAGGTGCGCGAGGCGATGGATCGCGGCGCCGACGTTCGCGGCATCTGCTGGTACCCGATCACCGCTTACCCTGGCTGGGACAATTCGCGCCATGCCGAGACGGGCCTGTTCTCGACGATCGTGGCCAACGGCAGCCGCCATGTCGATCAGCGGCTGCTCGAGGAGTTCGAAGTCCAGCGTGCCTTGTTTGCGCAACCGACCGAAAGTCGCGCTGCCGTGGGCGCGAAGCGCGGTTAGACTGCCGGCCCCGGCTGGATATGCTCCGACGGCGTGCCGACGAACGGCCAGCCGCGCCGCCATTCGATTCGGTCCATCAGCAGGATCCGGCGGCTGTTGACCTCGTCCTCCTGGCGCTGGCGGGGACGATTCACATCGATCGCGTGGTAGATGATCCACGTATCACCCTCGGCGTCGGTCACGATCGAATTATGGCCCGGCGCAAGCCATCGCTCGCTTTTGAACAGCATCAGGCTGTGCGGGATGCCTTCCGCTTGTTCGAGCGTTTCGAACGGTCCCGTCGCTTGTCGCGAGCGCGCGACCATCACGCCATATTCGGCGTCCGGTCCGCAGCAATTGTCGCCCGAATAGAACAGATAATAATAGTCATCGCGCAAGATGACCCAGGCGGCCTCGACGAGCCTGGGAAAGGCGCCCTTCACCGGGTTTGGCCAGACGAGGTCGATCGCCTGGCTGTCGGGCGCGAATGACATCCGGTCCTCGCTCAATTCCTGCACCCTGATCGGCTGGAAGCCGGAGCCCCAATAGAGCAGGCGCTTGCCGGTCGCCGGGTCGTCGAACGCCATCGGATCGATATATTCGAAGCCCGCCCCCAGAAGCATCGGCATGCCCATGTCGACGAAAGGGCCGGCCGGGGAATCGGACGTTGCAACGGCGAGCGCATGGCCGCGCTCATGGAGTTCGCAGACGTCCGGCGTGGCCGAATAATACATGAAGTAGGTCGAGCCATCGTAGAGCACGCTTGGCGCCCAGAAATCCTGTGTCGTGCGCGCCCAGTCCGGCTTGTCGGGAAGCGCGTCGCCGAGATGGTCCCAGTGAACGAGGTCGGGCGACCGCGCGACCTGAATGTTGACCCATTCGCCCTCGTGCAGGCTCTGGGTCGCATAGGCGTAATAAAAACCGTCGGGTGCTTGGATCACGGCCGGATCGGGAAAGTCCCTGTCGAGGATCGGGTTGGCGTAGGTCGCTACCGCGGGCGCGAGGTCCGAGCCGGTCGTTACGTCGGCCGCTCCCGCGGCAGGATTGTCAGACGGATCGAAGGACGGATGCACTCTGCTCACATATGGCGCACGCCGCCCGCGGGAAAGCAAGTTTGTTCGGGCGCGCGAATCGCAGGTCGTTTTTCGAGTCGGTGCTAGTCGGCGGCCACGCGGGTCTCGCGCGACTGCTCCACGAGTCGCTTCTCGTCCATCCGTCGGAATGTCGCGAGCGCCTGCCCGACGATCTGGTCCATGTTGTAATAGCGGTAGGTCGCGAGCCGGCCGACGAAGGTGACGTCGTCGGTCTCGTCGGCGAGCGCTTCATAGCGCTTGAACAGCTCCTGATTCTCCGGCCTCGGAATCGGATAATAAGGATCGCCCTCGTCGGACGGATATTCGTAGGTGATGCTGGTCCGCGGGTGCTGCTGGCCAGTGAGGTGCTTGTACTCGCTGATCCGGGTGTAGGGCACGGCCGGGTCGGGATAGTTCACCACCGCGACTTCCTGATGCTGCTCCTCATCGAGAGTGCGGTGATCGAACTTCAGGCTCCGGTACGGAAGCTTGCCGAAGCGATGGTCGAAATATTCGTCGATCGGCCCGGTGTAGACGACATGGTCGGCGAGCTCGAAAGCCTTTTCGCGCAGGTCGCGGAAGTCGGTGCCGAGCTGCTTGTCGATGAGCGGATGGTCGAGCATCCTCTCGAACATCGCGGTGTAGCCGTGCTTCGGCATCGCCTGGAACGAGTCGGTGAAATAGCGGTCGTCGGTGTTGGTGCGGGTCGGAATCCGGCTCGTCACCTGCTTGTCGAGCTCGGACGGGTCCAGCCCCCATTGCTTGCGCGTATAGCCCTGGAAGAACAGCTCGTAGAGCTCGCGGCCGACGGCGTTGATGACCACGTCCTCCGACGTCTGAATGTCGTCCACCGGCTCCGCGCGGGAGGCGAGATAGTCGGCTGCCTCCTCGTCGGTTTCGAGTTCGAGATCGAACAATTTGTTGAGCGTCGTCCGGTTGATCGGGATCGGCACCAGCTTGTCGCGGACGCACGCCCGGACGCGGTGCTCGTAGGGCCGCCACTCGGTGAATTGCGACAGATAATCGATGACCATGTCGCTGTTGGTGTGGAAGATGTGCGGGCCGTATTTGTGATAGAGGATCCCGGCCTCGTCCTTCTCGTCATAGGCGTTGCCGCCGACGTGGGGCCGGCGGTCGACCAGAAGCACGCGGGCGCCATGCTGGCTTGCCAGCCGCTCGGCGATGACCGAGCCGGCGAAGCCGGCGCCGACGATCAGATAATCGTATGGCCTGGCACCCTTTCGGGCGACGAAGGGGGCGTTCATTCCGCCGCCACCAGAAGCGCGGATGAATCGCTTTCGCTTCGTTCTCCAAGGATTTCGCCGATCAGCCCCGCCATTCGCGCCTGGGTGGTGGCCCAGCTTGTCGCGGACAGAAGCAGATCGGCCTCCGCGAGCCAGTCGCCGTCGCGGTCGAGCTTCAGCATCCGCTCGCATTGCTCGACGAACTCGGCCGGCGTTGCCGCGATGCCGACCCCTTCGAGCTGGCCATAATGACGAACGACGTCGCGGACCGGGGTCGAGACGACCGGCTTTCCGCCTGCCAGATATTCGGGGGTCTTGGTGGGCGAGATGAACTGGGTCGATTCGTTCATCGCGAAGGGCATCAAGGCGACGTCCCAGCCCGACAAGTAGGACGGCAGCTGCTCGTATTTCTTGCCGCCCAGATAGTGGATGTTGGGCCGCTTCGGCAGCTCGTCCTCGGAAATCTTCACCACCGGGCCGACCATCACGAACGACCAGTCGGGGCGCATCCGCGCGGCCTCGTCGAGCAGCTCGATATCGAACCGCTCGTCGATGACTCCGTAGAAGCCCAGACGCGGGTGGGGGATGGAGGCCTGGTCCTCGGGCTCCGGAACAGCCTTGCGCGCGCGTTCGAAATGGGCGCGGTCGACCGAGGACGGGAACAGGTGAACGCTGTCGTGGCGGTCCTTCTTCGCCTCGTAGAGACTCGACCCGCCGGTGAAGACGAGGTCGGACCGATCGATAAGCTCCTGCTCGAGGTCGAGAAGCTCGGCGGGAGCGAAGCGGAACTTCGATAGCTCGTCCATCGAATCGAAGACGGTGGCGTCGGCATCGAGATCGCGCGAGAAGGGCAGCATCATCGGCGTGTAATACCAGGCGACCAGAGGCCGGCTGAGCCCAGCCGAATAAGCGTCGAGCAGCCGCTTGAGAGCGGTCGTTCGCTGTTCCTCGCTCAATCCTTCGGGAAGATGGGGGACGACGATGCGCACCTGCGGATGCTCCTCGGCGGTCCGAACGCGAAGCATCGCCGGCTCGCCCGCGGGAAGCGGCATCGGCTCTTCCCAGAAGACGACCGTCATCTCGTCGGCGAAGCGGCCCATCAGATGCTGCGGCCGCTGGAAAACGAAATCCCACCGCAAGTGCGAAAAGCACAACAATGTGGGACGGTTCTGGTCTGGCGCCGAGTGCTCGGCTTCCGACTCAACTGGCACTCCGACGCTGGTCAGCATTTTTGGTCACGCTCCTCTGGTGTGGAAACCCATCATATTCAACGGAGCGGCCATGGTTGCGGTTCCGCAACCGGTACGGAAATGGCGGCCGAACGGCTCGATTGTGCGGTGCAACATACACGAGTTCGGCCGATTGACCTAATGAGCGGTGCATGAAAGGTAGCTCGACCCTTCAAGCTGCTGAGCGAAATCACATGGCGACGACGATCGAGGAACTGGAAAAAAGGCGCGACGCCGCGCGGCTCGGCGGGGGCGAGAAGCGTATTGCAGCGCAACATGCGAAGGGTAGGCTGACCGCGCGGGAGCGGCTGAGCGTTCTGCTCGATCCCGAAAGCTTCGAAGAATATGACATGTTCGTCGAGCACAATTGCGCCGACTTCGGGATGGAGACCCAGAAAATCCCGGGCGACGGCGTGGTCACCGGCTCGGGCACGATCAACGGCCGCCTCGTCTATGTCTTCGCGCAGGACTTCACCGTGTTCGGCGGCTCCTTGAGCGAGCGCCACGCGGAAAAAATCTGCAAGGTCATGGACATGGCAATGAAGGTCGGCGCGCCGGTGATCGGCCTCAACGATTCCGGCGGCGCCCGCATCCAGGAAGGCGTCGCCAGCCTCGCCGGCTATGCCGAGGTGTTCCAGCGCAACGTGCTCGCGAGCGGGGTCATCCCCCAGGTCAGCCTGATCATGGGCCCGTGCGCGGGCGGCGCGGTTTACTCGCCCGCGATGACCGACTTCATCTTCATGGTGAAGGATTCGAGCTACATGTTCGTCACCGGCCCCGACGTCGTGAAGAC
>DASTIF010000058.1:0-17679 GCA_035717805.1 Sphingomicrobium sp. | reverse complement strand
CCATCGCCTTGCCCGCCGGGCGCCGCGCGGCTAACGCGCTCGCGGCTGCGTGGGCCCTTAGCTCAGTTGGTAGAGCAACTGACTTTTAATCAGTAGGTCGCTGGTTCGAATCCAGCAGGGCTCACCAGCAATGAAGGACACTGGTCGAACCATCTGCAAAAAGGGGACTGTCCCCTTTTCTCCCCTTCCCTGGCGCGGACCAAAAGGCAACCAGATGGTAACTCCTTGCAATTCATAGCCCTGCGCCTTGATGCGGTGGGCTGGCGGCGGCCCGTGGACTGGTTTGCGGAGTGCTTGGGTGGAAGAACTGCAGATCGAGACGACAGTCTATTCAATGTCGGCGGAGCCGCCGCCGGACGTCAATCGCAGGGCCGACGACCGCCACCTCACCTTGTTTCGGGTGGGCTGCATCGTCGTCGACGGCCATCGCGAATTGTGCCTGGTGAAGAACATCTCTGCCGGCGGCGCGCTCCTCCGCGCTTATTGCACGCTCGAGCCCGACCTTGCGGTCACCGTCGAACTCAAGGAGCGCCAGCCGATCTCCGGCCGCGTGAGCTGGGTTCGCGGTAGCGACGCGGGGATCTCGTTCGACGAGCCGGTCGACGTCGTCGAGCTCCTCAAGGCAAGCTCCGACGGGCCCAGGCCGCGAATGCCGCGGATCGAGGTCGACAGTCTCGCTTTCGTCCGCGAAGGCGCAATCCTTCACCGAACCAAGGTCATCAACGTCTCGCAAGGAGGCCTGAGCGTCCAGAGTCACAACCCGCTGGCCATGGCTGCGGAGGTGACGGTGACTCTTCCCGGCCTCGCTCCTCAGGGCGCCGTCGTCCGCTGGAAGGACGGCGACAAGTTCGGGATCACCTTCAACACGGTACTTCCGCTGGCCGGGCTTGTAGAATGGTTGCGGGCGCGACGAGGCGCCTGAACATTATTCTCCGAGGCGGTGCGAGCTTTCCGTCGCCCAGCGCTCGATCATCGCCCTCTCCGCCTCGCTAAGCGGTTGGGCACCGAGGCCGGGACGGCGCTTAATCGGCAGGGGCGCCTGCGATTCCGGCTTCGGGACGTGCCGAAGCAGCTCGCGCGGATACAGTGACATCTCGAACGCAAGGCCGGCGCAAGCGCAGTGCGACCAGGCAACCCGCGCCGGGACGCACAGGCCCTGGCGATGGAACAGCACGGCGGTACCTTCGGGCGGAAGGCCCTCGCCCTGCACAAGTGCCCCCTCTTGCGAAAGGTTACGCAGGACGACCGAATGCGATGCCGAGGGCGTCTCGACCGTTGCCCGAAGGAGCACGTTGGACCGGTCATGACGCCGGTTCTGGGTTGCGCAGCTCTCGTCCATCGCCGTCTCTCTACCGCCATGCGGTAAAGCATCGTTTAATGAGACGCGGCGCCTGTCCCCTTTCGGAACAGCAGCATGAAATTGTTTGCCGGCATTTGCCGCTGCTCCTCGAAGTGAAAGCCGCGCCGCGCCGCTTCCGCCGCCAAGTCCTCGATTTTTCGCAGGCCCCATTCCGGGTTTCGGCGCTTCAGATCCGAATCGAATGCGGCGTTGCTCGGCGCGGTTTCGACGCTGTCGCTCAGCCACGGGCCGTAGAGAATCAGCGGCGATCCCGCGTCGAGAATTCGAGCAGCGCCCTCGATCAGGCCGAGCGATGCCGCCCAGGGACTGATATGAGCCATGTTGACGTTGAGAACGGCATCGGCACGGTCGATCGGCCAATTGGACGCCGAGCAATCTAATTCCACGGGTTCGCGGAGGTTGGCCAACGCCGCTTCCCGCCGCCAGGCACGGATCGACTCCAGTGCTCCGGGATCGAGGTCGCTCGGCTGCCACTCCAGCTTCGGAAAGCGCTCGGCGAAATAGGCGGCATGCTCGCCGGTCCCGCTCGCTACTTCGAGAACGAGCCCGCTTTCCGGGAGCCATTGCTCCAGCACCTGCGCTATCGGTTCGCGGTTCCTGGTAGCCGCCGGTGCCGAGCGCCGGGCGCCCGTGAAGGGCATTTCGTAGAAGCGCTCGCCGGTCACTCGCCGCCGGCAACAAGCCGTTTCGCGCGGACATAGATTTCGATGCGGGTCGCCGAGAGAAGCCCGAGCGCGAAGCCGATGAAGGCGTCGGTCATCAGCATCGCCGGACTTCCCGCCCTGGCCGCGGCCGCGTCACCGAACAATTGCCGCGCGCCGAGCTTGAGAACGATGATCGCGACCAGAAGCAGCATCGCCAGCGGCGAGGCCCGCTGCCAGAGCTCACCGCTGTCCGGGTCGCGTCTGATCGCGATCAGCCGGCCCCGGTACCAGCCCGTCAGAAGCCCGACGAGAAGCCCCGCGAGGAACAGCTCCCACCCGAGGATCGAAGGCGGAAGCGCCGAGAACATGAAGGCGATTACCGCCAGATAGACGATCGGAATGACCCACATCGTTTTCAGGTCCAGCTTGCGCTCCCGCCGCATGGTGCGAAGGCGAAGCGCGACGACCGCGACGATGATGACGAACGGCAGGAGAGTCGTCAGCCAGCCGCCGGGATGTTCCGCGGTCATTCGGCCGCCTCGGCCTGAACCGGCTCGCGATAGACCAGCACCGGCTTCCTCGCCGCCAGCGTCTCGTCCAGGCGGCGGCGCGGCGCGTAAACCGGCGCCGCCTTGAGGGTCTGGTCGCCCGCCTTTGCCCGCTCCGCGATCGAGCGCATCGCGGCGATGAACTGGTCGAGCGCTGCCTTGGACTCGGTCTCGGTCGGCTCGACAAGCATCGCTCCGTGCACGACCAGCGGGAAATACATGGTCATCGGATGGAAGCCTTCGTCGATCAGCGCCTTGGCGAGATCGATCGTGCTCAGTCCGCCGGCGAAGCCTTTGTCGGAGAATATCGCCTCGTGCATGCACGGCCCGCTCGCCGCGAACGGCGCGTCGAGCACGTCGCAAAGCGAGCGAAGCAGGTAATTGGCGTTGAGGACCGCATCCTCCGCGACCTGGCGAAGGCCGTCGGCCCCGTGGCTGAGGATATAGGCGAGCGCGCGGGTAAACATGCCCATCTGGCCGTGGAACGCCGTCATCCGGCCGAATGCGTCGGGATGCATTTCCCTGGCCGTTTCTTCCTCGACGAGCTTGAACGATCCGTCCGGCATTTTCGCGACGAACGGGAGCGGACCGAACGGCGACAGCGCTTCCGACAGGACGACTGGCCCCGAGCCGGGACCCCCTCCGCCATGCGGCGTGGAGAAGGTCTTGTGCAGATTGATGTGCATCGCGTCGATGCCGAGGTCGCCCGGGCGGACCTTGCCGACGATGGCGTTGAAGTTTGCGCCGTCGCAGTAAACGAACGCGCCGGCGGCGTGCACCGCTTCCGAAATCGCGATCATGTCTGGCTCGAACAGCCCGCAGGTGTTGGGATTGGTGATCATCACCGCCGCGACGTCGGGGCCGAGCCGGGTCTTCAGCGCCTCCAGATCGACGCGCCCGGCCTTGTTCGCGGGGATGTTTTCCACTCGATAGCCGGCGAAGGCGGCGGTGGCGGGGTTTGTCCCGTGCGCGCTTTCCGGGACCAGGACCACTTCGCGTGGGTCGCCCCGCGCGTCGAGCGCCGAGCGGATGCAGAGCAAGCCGCACAGCTCGCCGTGGGCGCCGGCCTTTGGGCTCATCGCGACGCCGTGCATGCCGGTGAGGTCGAGAAGCCAGAAAGCGAGCGCGTTGATCACCTGAAGCGCGCCCTGCACCGTTTCCTGCGGCTGCAACGGGTGGACGTCGGCAAAACCGGGCATCCGGGCGACCTTCTCGTTGAGGCGCGGGTTGTGCTTCATCGTGCACGAGCCGAGCGGAAACAGGCCGAGATCGATCGCGTAATTCTGTCGTGAAAGGCGCGTGTAATGACGTACGGCTTCAGGCTCGCTCAGGCCGGGCAGACCGATGTCGCGGTTACGTTCGAGGCCGGCCAACCTGTTGCCCGGCGCAGGCCGGGGTCCAGGGCGATGCGAAGCAGCGCTATCGCGCTCCTGGGCCCCGGCCTGCGCCGGGGAACCAAAATCCACGCCGGTTCTGTCTTGGGACCCGATCTCGAACAGCAACGGCTCTTCGAGCATCAGCGCGCGGTTTCCGGTGACCGTTGCCGCTTCTCCGGCTTCGTTGACCGGAGCCGTCGGTCGCCAGCCGGACGGATTGACGGTCATCGCACGACCTCCCTCATCGCGGCTTCCATTGCTTCGACATCGTCATCGGTAACGGTCTCGGTGACGGCGACCACAAGACCGTTTTCCAAGGGGTCGGCGCCGGGATAGAGCCGCCCCAGCGAAACGCCGCCGAGGATGCCCTTTTCGACCATGGCATGAACCGCCGGACGAGCCTCCACGGGAAGCCGAAGCGTGAATTCGTTGAAAAAGCTTTCGTTGACCAGGCTCACGCCCGGAATGGACGCCAGCCTGTCCGCGACATCGCAGGCGCGCTCGTGGTTGAGCGCGGCGAGCTGTCGTAGCCCCTTCTCGCCGAGCAGAGTCAGATGCGCCGTGAACGCCAGAGCACAGAGCACCGAGCTGGTGCAGATATTGCTGGTCGCCTTCTCGCGGCGGATATGCTGCTCGCGGGTGGACAAGGTCAGCACGAAGCCGCGCTTGCCCTGCGCATCGACAGTCTCGCCGGCAAGCCGCCCCGGCATTTGCCGGACGAACTTCTCCTTGCAACCGAACAGGCCGACGTAGGGCCCGCCGAACTGAAGTCCGACTCCGATGCTCTGCCCCTCGCCGACGACGATGTCCGCGCCCATCTCGCCTGGCGACTTGATCAACCCGAGCGCCACAGGCTCGGTGACAACCGCGATCAACAGCGCGCCCTTGGCGTGAGCCGCTTCGGCGATTGGAGTCAGGTCGGCGATCCGCCCGAGAATGTCGGGATATTGGACGACGACCGCGCTGGTCTCGTCGTCGATCGCGGCAATCAGACGGTCCGCGTCGGTCTCGGCGTCAAGCTCCGGAGTCGCCGTTTCCAGCACGTCGCCGGTGAACTGCGCCATCGTGGTGCAGACGCTGACGTAATGCGGGTGCAATCCGGACGACAGGATCGCCTTCTCGCGCCGGGTGATCCGCCCGGCCATCAGGATCGCTTCCCATGCTGCCGTCGATCCGTCGTACATTGAAGCATTGGCGATGTCGCAGCCGAACAGCCGCGCGACCTGGCTCTGGAACTCGAACAGCATCTGAAGCGTGCCCTGCGCGATTTCCGGCTGGTAGGGCGTGTAGCTGGTCAGGAACTCGCCGCGCTGGATGATATGGTCGACGCTCGCCGGTACATGATGCCGGTAGGCGCCGCAGCCCAGGAAGAAGGGCACTTGCCCCGCGACCATGTTTTTCGCCGCCATCGCGCCGAGCTGCCGCTCGACCGAAAGCTCCGAGGCGTGGAGCGGAAGTCCCTCGATCAGCCCATCGAGCCGCGCGGCTTGCGGCACGTCGACGAACAGATCGTCGATCGACTGCGCGCCGACAACGCGCAACATTTCGCCGCGATCGGGATCGCTGAGCGGCAAATAACGCATCAACCAGGCTTCCTCATGATGAACCTCAGCCGGACGTAATCGGCGACGTTGGAGCCGAGCCGCTCGGCGACGGCGGCGCCGATTGCAGGGCGCTCTTCCTCGGGCACTCCGGAGCGATCGAGCCAGCCCCTTCGGAACGTCGTCACCCAGGACGGAATGCCGTGATCGAGCGGAGTCGGGCGGTCGATCAGCCGGGCGTCGATCTGGACGAAGCCGGCGGCCTCATAGACGTCGGCGAATTCTTCGGCAGTGGCGTACCAGTTCGCCGATTCGACCGGCGGCGCGTAGCCGCGGATGACGAGCTCTTCGTCGAGTGCTTCTCGAAGCCTGGCGAGATTGCCCTCGCCGCCCATCTCGCCGGCGAAGCGTCCGCCGAGCCGAAGCGCGTCGAAAATCGCGCTCGCGACCCGCTCCTTGTCCAGCATCCAGTGAAGCGCGGCATTGGAGAAAGCCGCATCGAAATCCTGCTGGAAGTCCATGTCGGCGGCGTCGAGAAGCTCGGCGTAGATTCCCGCCGCCCTCGCCGCCTCGACCATCTCGGCGCTATTGTCGACGCCAACGACCTCGGCCCCGCGGTCGACAATCTTGAGCGACAGCGTCCCGTCGCCGCAGCCGACATCGAGAATCCGCTCGCCGGTCCTGGGGTCGAGCAGGTCGAGCGCGGCCTGTCCCAGCTCGGCGACGAAGCCGCCGACCCGCGCATATTCGGCCGCGTCCCAGCGGCTGGTCGAGGCGGCCGACTGGCTCAGAGCGACTTCACCCATTCGCGATAGGCGGCCTCGTCCATCAGACCTTCGAGCTCTCCCGGGTCGGTGAGCGCAATCTTGAAGAACCAGCCCTCGCCTTCGGGGTCGTTGTTCACGAGGCTCGGATCGTCGATCACTGCCTGGTTGCCCTCGGCGACTTCGCCGGAAACGGGGGAATAGACGTCGGACGCGGCCTTGACCGATTCGACGACCGCGGCCTCCTGCCCCTTGCTCAGCCGCTTTCCGGCCTCGGGAACCTCGGTGAAGACGATGTCGCCCAGCGCCTCTTGCGCATGATTGGTAATCCCGACCGTCGCCGTGGCGCCGTCGACTTTGATCCACTCGTGCTCGCGCGTGAAATAGGTCGTCATCTACGAGGCTCCCTTGCGGTGATATTTGTGGGGCACGAACGGCATCGGCGCGACTCGCGCATCGAACAATTTGCCGCGCTGCTCCAGCTTGAGCCCGGTCCCCGGCCCGGCGAGCGCGGTCGCGACATAGCCCATCGCGATCGGCCGCTGCAGCGAGGGGGAAAAGCCCCCGCTCGTAACCCGCCCGATTTCCGTGCCTTCGCCGTCGAGGATGAGCGCGCCTTCGCGGACCGGCTGGCGACCTTCCACCTCGAGCCCGACGCGTTTCTGGATCGGGCCGTTCTCCATTTCGGCGAGAATCCGAGCAGCCCCGGGAAAGCCGCCCTCGGCGCGCCTGCGCTTGCTGATCGCGAAGGTGAGGCCGGCCATGACCGGAGTCGTCTCGCGATCGAGATCGTGGCCGTAGAGCGGCAAGCCCGCCTCCAGACGGAGTGAATCGCGTGCTCCCAGGCCGACCGGCTTGACCCGCTCATCCGCGATCAGCGCGTCGGCGAGCTGCTCGGCGGCGCTTGCCGGCACGGAAATCTCGAACCCGTCCTCGCCGGTATAGCCCGAACGGCTGATCCACAGATTGTGACCACCGAGGCTTTCCGGCGCGTGGAAGGCGTTTCCTTCCATGAAGGTCAGCTCGCTTACTCCCGGCACGAGCGCCTCGAGCAACTCGACTGCTTTGGGCCCCTGAAGCGCGAGCAGCGCCTGCTCGCGCATATGATCGATGAATATGGAGTCGGGCAAAAGCAGCCGCATGACCTCGAGGTCGCCCATCTTGGTGGCGCCGTTGACGACCAGGTAGAAATCCTCGCCCCGGCGGGTGGCCATCAGATCGTCGATGATCCCGCCGCTGTCGTCGAGCAACAGCGAGTAGCGCAGCTTGCGGTCGCCCAGCCCCTTCAGATCGCCGGGCAGCAACGCCTCGAGCGCGGTGTCGACTCCCGATCCGTGGATATAGACCTGGCCCATGTGGCTGACGTCGAACAGGCCCGCGCTTTGCCGGGTCCACAGATGCTCGGCCATGATGCCTTCATATTGGACCGGCATCGAATAGCCGGCGAACTCGACCATCCGCGCACCGTTGCGCCGATGCCAGCCGTCCAGCGGAAGCGTCTCCGGCGGCGGCGGAACCTCGCCTTCGGCAGCACCGGTATAGGGCGTGCCGCGCGCCTGATGGTGCTGGTCGGTCGGGCCGCTGTGGACTTCTCGGCTCATCATTCGCCTCCGCGACAGTTCGGCCCGCGGCGTGTCGCCGCTTCCCGCCTCACCCCCGTCTGTCGCTGCGCCTGAGAGCTTTGCCCCTTCGGCGGCCCGTCATAGCCTCGGCGACGGCGGGCACTTTCCAGACTGTCAGGCACGCGCGGTCCCGTAAGCCTGAGAGATTCCGGGGGCGGTTGCTCCTTCGGCGCCGCCAAATGCTTGAAACATTTGGCGAACTCTCCCGCGCGTCCTTCCGGAGGGAAGCCCGCCGGTGACGCGCGCTGCCTTGGCTTCGGCCCGCGCCGGAGTCAACGGTCGAGATAGTGCTCAGCGCGTCGCGTTGTAGCGAAGCTGCTCCTGGCTGAGCTCGAACCCGATCAGATGCGCGAAGCTGGCGTTCGCAACCGCCGCGCGCACCGCGGGATCGCTCATCGGGTCGACCGCGGCTTCCTCTTCTCCAACCTTGCGCGGCTTTGCCAGGATCTGGCGCACATTCTCCGGCAATTGCGCCGCGGAAGCCGAAATTCGCGCGGTCGCCTGGGCCCTCGTCTGGGCTCGGGCGCTTCCGGCCGGGAAATTGAGCGCGACCTGCCCGATCTGCTTGGCGACCACGCGCTCCCCGGCCTGGATCACGATGTCGAAGAAGGGAAGGACGACCTGTCTCGGCTGCGCCGTGTCGCGGCGGTTGGCGACGACGTCGAAGGTCGCCGTCGAGATGATCTCGCTGCCCGCTTCCCGGCAGGTGCCGCGAACGTTCGTGATCGCCGCCTCGATGTCGATGGCCTCGGCGGTCGTGCTTCCGGCGGGATCGAACAGGGTGATGTCGCCGGTAGCAGCCGGAATAGCGACCTGCGGGCAGGCGCTTCGGACCGTATAGACCCCTCCGTCCTCGATCTGGCCGTTGCGAACGCAGCCGGCGAGCAGGACGAGGGCAATCATTGGGGCGATTCGAAGATTCACTGGCGATTCCTTGGCGGCCGCTGGGACGGCCGCTGTCATAGGAACCGCCTTTCATTGCTGCAAGCGAGCGCTTACATCGCCGCGTCGATGGACGACACTCGCCCGCCCCTTCGAGTCCTGATTGCCGCGCCGCGCGGTTTCTGCGCCGGTGTCGATCGCGCGATCCAGATCGTCGAGCTCGCGCTCGAGCGGTTCGGCGCGCCGGTCTATGTCCGCCACGAAATCGTCCACAATCGCTTCGTCGTCGACCGCCTGAAGGGCATGGGCGCGGTCTTCGTCGACGAGCTCGACGAAGTGCCCGACGACCGCCCCGTCGTCTTTTCGGCGCACGGCGTTCCGAAGTCGGTTCCGGCCGATGCGCGGGATCGCGGGCTGACCTATGTCGATGCCACCTGCCCGCTGGTGTCGAAGGTCCATCGCCAGGCCGAACGGCTGATCGCCGAGGACTGGCACATCCTGTTCATCGGCCACGCCGGCCACCCGGAGGTCATCGGGACGTTCGGTCAGGTCCCGCCCGGATCGATATCACTGGTCGAGACCGTCGAGGACGCCCGTACCGTGGATGTCGATGGTCGCGACCGTCTGGCTTTCCTGACCCAAACCACGTTGTCAGTCGACGACACCGCCGCCATCGTCGAGGCCCTGAAGGCGCGTTTCCCGGACATTCGCTCGCCGCGAAGCGAGGACATTTGCTACGCGACCTCCAACCGCCAGGCGGCGGTGAAGGCAATCGCGCCCGAATGCGACAGGATGCTGGTCATCGGCGCGCCCAACAGCAGCAATTCGCTCCGCCTGGCGGAGGTCGCCGAGCGGCTCGGCGTGCCCTCCAGGTTGATCGAGCGGGCCGCGGACATCGATTGGGACTGGCTCGGCCAACCGGCGACGCTTGGGATCACGGCGGGCGCTTCGGCGCCCGAATTGCTGGTCCGCGAAGTCGTCGATGCGGTTCGCCGGCGTTTCGACGTGACCGAAGAGCAAGCCGACCATTCGCCCGAGCGGATGGTGTTCAAGCTTCCGCGCGAGTTAGTCGCATAGGCGTCATTGCGAGCGGAGCGAAGCAATCCAGAACGACGGCGAGAACTGGATTGCTTCGTCGCTGCGCTCCTCGCAATGACGGTCGAACATGGCTGAATTACCGGAAATCGAAATCTTCACCGACGGCGCATGCCGGGGCAATCCCGGGCCGGGCGGCTGGGCCGCGCTTCTTCGAACCGGCGACAAGGAACGCGAAATCAGCGGCGGCGAAGCGCTGACCACCAATAACCGGATGGAGCTGAAAGCGGCGATCGAAGCCCTGAATGCCCTGAAGAAGCCCTGCCGCGTCGAGCTACATACCGACAGCAGCTACGTCCGCGACGGGATCACCAAATGGATCCATTCATGGCAACGCAACGGGTGGCGGACCGCGGACAGGAAGCCGGTGAAAAACGCCGAGCTCTGGCAGGAGCTTCTCGACGCCACCTCGCGCCACGATATTCGCTGGCACTGGGTGAAGGGCCACAGCGGCCATCCCGAAAACGATCGCGTGGATTCGCTCGCCTGCGCGGTGGCGGACCGGTTTCGCTCGTGAAAGCGCTTGTTTCGACGGGTTAAGTTGCCGATGGGCATTTGTCCCGTTTCGGGATGGTTAACATCAGCTAACTATCGCCGCGCGGCGGCGTGGATCACAGCGGAGGATGGCAATTTCCTTCGTTGGACAGGCGGGTATGTGCGGTGCGGTTCGATGACCGATTGAGGACGGTGCTGGCGCAGCCGGCATCCGATCCGCACGACCGTGCCGTTCGCTGGCGCCAGCTGGTCGAATTGACCGCGCGCGCCGGGCCGGACGCCGACCCCGACCTGCTCGAAAAAGCGATCGACCTGGTCCGAATTGATTCCAAGGCCGTGGACGAACGCGTTCGCTCGGCGGCCGCGCTTGCCGTCGCCCGGCTGCAGCTTCCCGCGGAGTTGGTCGCCGTCTTCGCTTCGGATGGAATCGCGGTCGCGGCACCGGTCCTTGCGAGCGCCCGCCTCACCGCGACCGAATGGAAGCATGTCTCCGCCGCCTCCAGCGAGGAATGCCGCGCCTTCATCGCGAGCATGCATTCCGAGCGGCCCGGGGCGCCCGCCCGGCCCGAACCGCCTGCGCCCGAACCGCCGGCCGAAGCGCCCAAACCGATGGCCGAAGAAGCACCACCGGCGACCGAACCCGTGCCTTCGATCAGCGACGTCGTCGCCAGGATCGAAAAGCTCCGCCACTCGCGCGAGATCGATAGCCGCGAACCCCCGGCACTGCCTTCGCGAACCGAGGCGCCGCGCCTGTTCCGCTGGGAATGCAACGAAGCGGGCGAGATCGACTGGGTCGAGGGCGTCCCGCGCGGACCGCTGGTCGGCCGTTCGATCGCCCATGGCGGTCAGGAAGCCGGAATCGACCGCTCCGTCGGCCGCGCCTTCGCGGCGCGCGCGCCGTTCCACGACGGCGTACTCGAGCTTGCGGTGGAAAGCGCCATCGGCGGCACCTGGAAGATCAGCGGAGTGCCCGCGTTCGAGCGGTCGAGCGGCCGGTTCGCCGGATATCGCGGAGTCGCCGAGCGCAACGGCGGGTCCAAAATCGGGCGCGCGCTTGCGAGCAGCCCGGATTCCCTCCGCGAGCTCGCCCACGAAATCAAGACTCCGCTCAACGCGATCATCGGCTTCGGGGAGATCATCTCGGGCGAGTATCTTGGGCCGGCCAACGCCCGCTACCGCGAGCGGGCCAACGACATCGTCGCCCAGGCACGGCTGCTTCTGAATGCGATCGACGATCTCGATTTCGCCGCTCGCGCCCGATCGGCGGGCCTTCGCGAACAGCCGCGGATCGACCTCGGCGAGCTTGTCGAAAGCCTCACGCCCGCGCTCCGCGAGCTCGGCGAAGCGCGCAACCTGGCGCTCGACGTCAGCATCGACCGCCAGGACCTCGCGGCGGCGGTAGATCCCGAGCTCGCGCAACGGCTGATCCTCCGCCTGTGCGGAGCGCTCGTCGACCGCGCGGACAGCGGCGAGCACCTTCGCCTGGCCGTCGGCCGCGCCAACGGTCATTGCACGGTTTCGCTGAGCCGGCCGGCGGCGCTTCGCGGCATTTCGGACGAGCTGTTGTTCGGGTCGGGCGACGAGCCGGTGGCGGACGCCTTCCGCCTTCGCCTCGCCCGCGGTCTCGCTCGCGGCGCAGGCGCCGATCTGCTGACCTCGCCCGACGCGATCATCCTCAGCTTTCCGCGCCCCTGATCTTGGCGCTCGGCCAAGCAGAGTCTATCTGCACTCCCGCCGGGGAGGGCCTGTAGCTCAACGGTAGAGCCGGCCGCTCATAACGGCTAGGTTGGGGGTTCGAATCCCTCCGGGCCCACCACCACGGCCGCCGAGCCGAGCGCGGCCACGGATTTACTCCGAGGCGGCGCGGCTGGTAGGGCGCCTTCGTCGGGGAGTAGCGCAGCCTGGTAGCGCATCTGCTTTGGGAGCAGAGGGTCGCAGGTTCGAATCCTGTCTCCCCGACCATCGCCCGCACGGCCGCGGGAACGGGCGGGCTATTGCTGGTTGGTCGTGTTCTCGGCCGCCTCGTTGCCGTCGTCCGCGGTGATGCCGCTGTTGTCGACCTTGTTGGCCGTCTCATCGACTTCGTTGCCGATCGCTTCGCCGATATTCTCGGCGGTGTTGCCGACGTCCGCGAGCGTATTCTCCGCCGTGTTCTGATCATATTGCATGGTCACGGAATTGCCTTCCGTGCTGACGTTGCAGCCGGCGGCCAGCAACAGCGGGAGTGCGAGAAAAATGCGCATCGATTGTCCTCCTGTTTGCCAGGTCAACGCCGCTGGCGCCGTTTCGGCTCCGGCTCGATTCCGCCCGACAGCACTGCGAGCATGGCGGTCCAGGCCGCGACGTTCTGCCGGAGGTCGTCGAGATCGACCTTGTCGAGCGTGTCGTCGGGCGTGTGATGGTAATCGAAATAATAGGTGCCGTCCTGGCTCAGCCCGACGCCGGGCGCGCCGGCCCGAAGCATCGGCTCGATGTCCGACCCCTCCGCTTTGTCGAGCGCTCCGGGGACGATCCCGAGCGGTGCGAGCGCGAGCTGGAGCATCTTCGCCTCGGCCTTCCGTTCCTTGCCGAGATTGCTGTTGACCTGCCAGATCCGCCCGGCGCCGAAATCGCTTTCGGCCAAGGCATAATGCGGCTCGGACGCGTGCTTGCGCATATAGTCGATGCCTCCGAACAGCCCCGGCTCCTCGGCCCCGAACCAGACGATTCGGATGGTCCGGACCGGCTGCCCGGCATCCATGATCCTCTTGGCGGCGGCGGTGGCGATGGCGACTCCGGCTGCATCGTCGATCGCTCCGGTGCCATTGTCCCAGCTGTCGAGATGCCCGCCGACCAAAATCGGCGGAAGCCCCGGATCGCGGCCCGGTACTTCGGCGATCACGTTCGCGGACTGCGCGCGCCCGGTCGTCGAGACCAGGGTGAGCCGCATGGTCACCGGCCGCCCGCGCTTCAATATCCGCTGCACCTGCTCGGCGTCGGGGATCGACAGCGCGCCGGCCGGGATCGGCTTCACCCCGTCCTGGAAGCTCATCACGCCGCTGTGCGGGTTGCGGTGATGGTCGGTCCCGATCGACCGGATGACGATTGCGATCGCGCCCTTTCGGCTGGCGATGCTCGGCCCCTGCCGCCGCGGGCCGCCGAAATAGCCGTAGCCGGAGCCGTCCTGGGTTCGCGGCATGGCGTGGCTCACGAACACGATCTTGCCGCGCACCGCCTCGTCCGGTGCCGCCTGGAGCTCGGCCAGCGTGTCGAATCCGACCAGCTCGCCCGTGATTCCCTGCGGGCCCGTCGACGCGCTGTTTCCTAGCGCCGCGACGACCAGCTGCTGCGGGAAGGGCGAGAGGATTTCCGCGCTCTCATAGCCGGGCACCCAGGTCGGCATGTCGAACGGCTCGAGATGGACGTTGGAAAATCCCATCGCCTTGAGCTTGGCGACGGCCCAGGCGCGGCCGCGCGCTTCCGCCTCGGTGCCGGCGAGCCTTTGCCCCACTTCGGTGGTCAGCCCCTCGGTGATGTCCCAGGCATAATCGTCCTGAAGAGCTGCATCGCGAAGGTCCGCGACCTGCCGGGGGACGGTCTGCGCGGCTGCGGGGACAGCCAGCGCGGCGGCGACAGCGAGAATGATTTTGGGGGTCATGCCGCCTGCGTAGCGAACCGGCACCGCCGCTGTCACGGCAGATTGTCAAAAAATCTCAAAGCAGGCGCAATTGGTCGCCCTGCGGCGGCTCGAACAGATCGCGGCGAAGCGCGAACCTCGCCTGCCGAAGCCCGTATTTCTTCGCCGCTATCTCGAAGCGGGTCCTGAGCAGCTCCGCCCACGGGCCCTGTCCGCGCATCCGGCTGAAGACATTCGGATCGTTGTCGTGCCCGCCCCGCATCGATCGGATTACCGACATCACCTTGCCCGCGCGGTCCGGAAAGTGGGTCTCGAGCCAGTCGCGAAACAGCGGCGCCACTTCGTGCGGCAGACGGACCGGAAGAAAGAAACCGCCGCGCGCCCCGGCCTCCACCGCCGCTTCGACGATGCTCTCCAGCTCGTGGTCGGTGATCTGCGGAATGACCGGCGCGATCGCGACATAACAGGGCACGCCCTCGTCGTTGAGCCGCTTGATCGCCGCGACCCGCTTGCGCCCCGACGGCGCCCTCGGCTCGAGAATCCGGCTTAACTTGAGATCGAGCGAGGTCACCGACAGCGCCACCGACGCGATCCCCATCGCCGCCGCCGGCTTCAATATGTCGAGATCGCGGAGCACCCGGTCGGACTTGGTGGTGATGGTGAACGGATGCTTGCACTCCAGCAGCAGCTCGATCACCGAGCGCGTGATCTTCCACCGCTCCTCGATCGGCTGATAGGGATCGGTGTTGGTCCCCAGAGCGATCGGCGCGCACGTATAGCCCGGCTTCGACAGCGCCTGGTGCAGCAACGCCGCCGCCTTCGGCTTGGCGAACAGCCGCGATTCGAAATCCACGCCCGGCGAGAGGTCGTGATAGGCGTGGGTCGGCCTGGCGAAGCAATAGATGCAGCCATGCTCGCACCCGCGATAGGGATTCACCGACCGGTCGAAGCCGATGTCCGGCGATGCGTTGCGCGTAAGAATCGTCTTGGGATGCTCGATCGTGACGGTGGTCCGCCGCCTGGCAAGCCCGTCGAGCGCCTCGACCGAATCGAGCCACTCCCCCTCCTCCACCCGCTCCTTCAGGTTGAACCGGGTCGGCCCCGAATTGCGCGTAGCCCCGCGCCCGTGAATCGACTCGACCGGCATCGGGCGAATCTACGCCTGAATAAGAACAAATCAAGAACATGTGCGCCGAACGATCGCGATAGTCCAAGAGACCAACCGATGCCTTTTCGCGGGGAGGATTCTGGAACCGTTCAGGTGGCCCTGTTAAGGTCCGCCGCCATGAGGGTGGGTTTCAGACATTTCGCGGCGCTTGCCGCCGTTCTTTCCGCGCCGGCGCTCGCTCAGGAGCAGCCGATCGAGCCGATCGACATTCCGCCGAGCATCGAGCAGGGCGTCGACCTCATCTACATCGATCCCGAGATCAAGCCGGAGATCGAGCGCCGCGACGAAGTCCTGGCGAGCTACGGCTTCGAGGACTGGACCGGCGCTCCGATCGACCTGTTCGTTCCGGTCAACAATATCTACACCGAGCTTCGCCGCGGGCTGATGAAGTACAAGCAGCGCTGGGGCGGGCTTCCCGACGTCCATATCACGGAAGGCGCCGCGATGCGCCTTGGCTCGAGCGACGAGCGGGTCGCGCTTCTCCGGCAGCGCCTCGGCCTTCCCCAGGGCGACAAGTTCGACGCCGCGCTCGACAAGCAGGTCCGCGCCTATCAGGCGGCCCACGGCCTCACCTCCGACGGGATCGTCGGCAACGGCACCATCGGCTCGCTCAACCTCGGTCCCGAGCATTACGAGCGCACGATCATCCTCAACATGGAGCGCGCCAGGCGGCTTCCGACCGCGGCCGATACAGGCCGCTACATCCTGGTCGATGCGGGCGCCGCGAAGCTCTACATGTATGAGGGCGGCAAGGTCGTCGGCGGCATGAACGTGATCGTCGGCGATTCCGACCGGCAGACCCCGATGATGGCCGCCGAGCTGCGCTACGTTCAGCTCAACCCCTATTGGAACGTGCCGCCCGACCTCAGCCGGAGCATCGTCGCCAAGCGGGTCCTCGACCAGGGGCTCAGCTATCTGTTCGAGCGCGATTACGAGGTGCTGTCCGACTGGACCGACGATGCCCACCAGATCGATCCCGCGACGGTCGACTGGCAGGCGGTCTATGACGGCCGCAAGGACGTCCGGCTTCGCCGCGGACCGGGCCCGTGGAATTCGATGGGCCACATCAAGTTCATGATCCCCAACGATTTCGGGATCTATCTGCACGACGTTCCCGATCCCGAGGAGCCGATGTTCCTCAGCGAGGACCGCTGGATCAGCAACGGTTGCATCCGGCTTCAATATGCCGACAAGCTGGAAAAATGGGTGTTCGGAAGCGATCCGGAGCCCAGCGGCCAGGCCGACGAGCGGGTCGACGTGCCCGATCCGGTCCCGGTCTACATCAGCTATTTCACCGCGGCACCGACCGCGGACGGAATCGCCTTCCGCCCCGATCGCTACAACCGCGACGACAAGCTGCTTGCCCGGGTGAAGCTCGACGCGGGCACCCAGTCCGCCTCGGTCCTTTGAGCTATTCCTCCCTGCGGCCCCGGACTTGATCCGGGGTCGTGGGGAGGGGGACCATTGAACGAAGATTCAATGGTGGAGGGGTATCAGCGGTTACAAGCGCGAATGATCGCCCTTACCACCGACTCCAGATCATTCACGACGTCTCCGGCATCCAACCGGAGGATTCGCAGACTTTGAGCCCGCATCCATTCGTCTCTTCGGGCATCGCGCTGCGGCCGATCGCCCATGCGATGACTTTCACCGTCAATTTCAATCACCAGCTTTGTTGATGGGCAGTAGAAATCTGCGATGTACCGGCCGATTGGATGTTGTCGTCTGAACTTAAACCCGCCCGGTCGATCGCGCAGCACTCTCCACAGCAAGGTCTCGGTATAGGTCGGCGTTCGGCGCAATTGCCGAGCACGCATCAGGATCGCGTTTCGATCTACAATTTCTGGAAAGCGTGCCATTTACCCCTCCACCAGCTCCGCTGGTCCCCCTCCCCTCCGCTGCGCGGCAGGGAGGAAAATCAGCAGCTGCACTTTTTCGGCTTTCGCGGCGGCGGGGCGGTGGTGGCGTATTCGGTCCGGGTCAGCGAGCGATTGCGGTTGGCATCGGCGCCGTTGAACTTGTCGATCGTGGTGTGAGCCCATTCCTCGAACGACAGGCGGCCGTCCTTGTCCTTGTCGAGCTTCGCATAGGACTTGCGCCTCGGCTCCAGCAGCTCATCGAGCTTGATCAACCCGTCATCGTCGCGGTCGGCGCGGCTGAAGCGCTTTTCCTCCCGGCTTTTCTCCGTGGCCTCGGGAGGCTTCGGCAAGGGCTTGGCGACGATCGAAGGCGCCGAAGTCCTGGCCGGCGGAGGGGGCGGAGGCAGCTGCGGCGGTTCCTCGGCATGGCCCTGCCACAGCAGGAAAGCGCCGGTCATGAACAGGAAACAGGCCAGAGCCCCCGCCAGAAATCGCCACATAGGGACGTCCCCCAAAATGGAGATTCGGCGCAAACATCGTTCAATCTGTAGCGGCTGCTGTCAACCGATGCGTCCGGTCCACCGGTGCGCCAGCATCGAAAGCACCCGCCCGGCGCTCGCCTCGGCTTCGTCGCGGCTCAGATTCCGCGCAGAAGCTCTCGCGAGCATCGTAAGCGGCCTGACCCGCCGGTCGAATCGATGACCGCGAA
>DASTIF010000057.1:0-23622 GCA_035717805.1 Sphingomicrobium sp. | reverse complement strand
ATCCGGCGGCAAAGACCCGGTGCATATCGAACGCAGCGGCGATGTCCCGCTCGCAACGGTCACCGACCTCACCGGCGGCCTCGTCCGTGCGACGCCGGCTGCGCCGACAACCGAGATAGCGACCGCGCCCGCGACGGACCTGATCGTCGCGACTACGGGTTCGGAAAAGCCGGGAACGGACGTTGCAGGGACGACTGCGCCGCCGGTAACGGAGCCGGTCACGGAAATCGTCGAAACGACTGTACCTGCGATTACCGACCCGGTTGTCGATATCGTCGATTCCACCGTGCCGGCGGTCACCGAGCCGGTTGTCGAGATAGTCGACACGACCATTCCGGCGATCACCGAGCCGGTTGTCGAGATAGTCGACACGACCATTCCCGCAATTACCGAGCCGGTTGTCGAGATCGTCGACACGGTTATCCCCGCCATTACCGAACCGGTGGTGGAGATCGTCGACACCACGGTGCCGGCGATTACGGAACCTGTAATAGACATCGTCGAAACCACGGTTCCCACAATCACCCAACCGGTGGTGGAGATCGTCGACACAACTATCCCTGCGATCACCGAGCCCGTCGTGGACATCGTCGAAACCACTGTTCCCACAATCACCGAGCCGGTGGTGGAGATCGTCGACACAACTATCCCGGCGATCACCGAGCCCGTCGTGGATATTGTCGAAACCGCGGTTCCCACGATTACCGGGCCGGTCACCGGGCTGATCGGTGGCTTGCTGAAGTAACGGTTCCGATACTCTCGGGCGCGTAAACCTGCCCGGCTATGCAACGCGGTCGCGATTGGAGCCGTAGGCCGCCGAGCCTTGTATTTGGCCTGCTGGTCACTCTAGCCGCCTGCCTCCTGTCGGCTCTCGGGACGTTCGGCGCGGTCGAGGATCAGTTGACCGACTGGCGCTCGCAGCTGCTTGACCGCGAGCCGACCGGCCAGGTCGCAATCGTCGAAATCGATGCCCGGAGCCTTGCGCGGTTGCGCAGCTGGCCCTGGCCGCGCGGCTATCATGCGCAGGTCGTGCGCAATCTTGATGAAGCGGGCGCATCGATTATCGGCTTCGATATCGACTTCAGCGCCCGCTCCCACGATGGCGACGAGGAGTTGGCGGCCGCGATCAGGCAGGCCGGCAACGTCATCCTCCCGATCTTCGAACAGAAGGCCTCGACACGCGAGGGCGAGCCCGGAGTCATCGCCAGCCGGCCCGATGCCAGGTTCGGCGACGCATGGGTCGGAGCCGTTAATATCTTCGCCGATCCCGACGGAATCGTTCGCGAATATCCGGCCGCGGTCCACATCGGCGGCGCCGTCCAGCCCTCGATCGCGACCCTGCTGGCGGAAAAGAACGGAATGGGCGATCGCAGCTTTCACCCCGACTGGGCGATCGACGCAGCGAAGATACCTCGCCTTTCCTTTGTCGACGTGATGCAGGGGCGAGCGAGCGCGAAAGACTTGCGGGGCAAGCGGGTGTTGATCGGCGCGACCGCCATCGAGCTGGGCGACCGCTACGTGGTGCCGCGATTCGGAGTCCTGCCCGGAGTTGTCATTCAGGCACTGGCGGCGGAGTCGCTGCTCCAGAACCGCGCCGTCCAGCGCACGGCATGGCCCGTTACAGCCCTCGGCATCCTTCTGATTGCGTTTCTGTTCGCTGCCCGCCCGATTAGGCGACGGCTGCGCTACGCCGCGCTGTGCGGCTTGGCGACAACAGCGATAATCGCTGGTCCGATCCTTATCCAGTGGGCCTGGCCGATATCGATCGATTCGGCGGCGTGGCTTTTTACAATTGCCATAAGCATAGCAGTTCAAACCATTGTAGAAGTTAGGAGAGTTCTCCGGGCTCGTTCCGAAGAGGACAGCGAAAGCGGGCTTCCGAACCGCTCGGCACTGGAGAATGAGCTGACCAGCCTTGCCGATCAGCGGCTCGTTCTTGCCGCCGCCGCAATCGAGCGTTTCGAGACCATCCGCGATGGTGCGGGAATCGCCAGCACCAACGAGATGATCCGCAAGGCCGCGACGATCATCGCCGAGGCCATCGACGGCCCGGTTTTCCGGATTGCCCCCGATGTGCTCGCATGGGTTCAAGCTCCGATTGGCGAGGGGCAGATCGAAGCCCTGCTGGCGGGTATCCAGGCGCGGTTCCGTCACCCCGTCCAGACGCTGGCCGGACCGGTCGACGTCACCCTGACTGTCGGGCTCGATCGAAGCGACGCGACGGAGGCGCCGGTCTTGCGCGTCGAGCGCGCCCTATCGGCAATTCGGGCGGCGCGATCGTCTGGCAAGCCGTGCGCCTGGTACGACGGCGCGGACCCGCAGTTGCGGCGGCAGCTGTCGATGATGAGCGGCCTTTGGCAGGCGATGGACAAGGGTGACGTACGCCTCGCCTACCAGCCGAAGATGGCGCTCGCGACCGGGCGGATATCGGACGCGGAGGCGCTTGTCCGGTGGCAGGACCAGTCATTGGGCGCAATTGCCCCTGACGAATTCATTCCGCTCGCCGAAGAAACGGGAATGATCGGCGAGGTGACGTCATTCGCGCTTCGCGTCGCGGCGCAGGATCTGGCTCTTTGGACCAAGGCCGGACACGAGTTGCAAGTCTCGGTGAATGTCTCCGCGCTTGACCTTGCATCGCCCGACTTTGCCGGCGAGGCGCTTCAAATCCTCGAAGGCGCGGGGGTTCGTCCGTCCCGATTGACGCTGGAGATTACCGAACGGGCGCTCATTCGCTCACCGGCCGAAGCGATTGCGACGCTCGAGACATTGCGCGCGCGAGGAATCCGGCTGTCGGTCGACGATTACGGAACCGGTCAATCGACCCTCTCCTACCTCAAGCACCTTCCCGTCCAGGAGCTCAAGATCGACAGGAGCTTCATCACTTCGCTCGCCGCGAGCGACAGCGATTCGATCATGGTCCGTTCGACCATCGCGCTGGCGCATGAGCTGGGGCTCGAGGTCGTCGCCGAAGGAATTGAGGACGACGCCACGCTCGAGGTCCTCCGGCAACTCGGATGCGACTATGTCCAGGGCTATTTCATCGGAAGGCCGGTCGGGCGGGACGAATTCCTCGCAATGGCTTCCAGGCCAAAGACCCGGCGGGTCGCCTGATCTAACCTTCCAGCGCTGCCATTAGCGTCGCGTTGCCCCCTGCCGCGGTGGTGTCGATGCAGGTAACCCGCTCGGTCGCGAACCGGGCGACATAGTGGGGGCCGCCGGCCTTGGGGCCTGTCCCGCTCAGCCCCTCGCCGCCGAACGGCTGGCTTTCGACCACGGCGCCGATCTGATTGCGGTTGACGTATAGGTTGCCGACGCGCGCGTTCTGCTCGACGAAAGCACGGGTCGTGTCGATCCGGCTCTGGAGGCCGAGAGTCAGGCCGTAGCCGGTCGAATTGATCGCCTCGACGACCTCGCCGAGCTTTTCGGCCTCGAACCTAACGACATGCAGAATCGGCCCGAAATTCTCGCGATTCAATTCACTTAGCGACTGAATTTCATACATCGCGGGAGGAACAAAACAGCCGTGGCTGGCTTCCGGCGGAAGCTCCAGCCGGCAGACCCGTTTTGCGTTCTTGTCGAGCCACTTCAAATGCTCGTCGAGCGCTTTCTTCGCCTCCGCATCGATGACCGGTCCGACGTCGGTTGCGAGATTTCGCGGGTCGCCGATGGCGAGCGCCTCCATCGCACCGGCGATCATTTTGATCATTCCATCGGCGACATCGTCCTGAACGAACAGCACACGAAGCGCCGAACAGCGCTGGCCGGCACTCTGGAACGCCGAGGAAACGACGTCGCGCGTGACCTGTTCGGGCAGCGCCGAGCTGTCGACGATCATCGCGTTCTGGCCGCCGGTCTCCCCGATGAACGGGATGATTGGCCCGGGCCGATCGGCGAGCGTCTTGTTGATCAGCCGCGCCGTCTCGGTCGAGCCGGTGAAGGCGACGCCCCGGATCAAGGGGTGCGCGGTCAGCGCGCCGCCGACGCGCCCGTCTCCGGGCGCGAGCTGAACGACGTCCGCCGGAACGCCGGCCTTATGGAACAGATCGATCGCGAGCGCGCCGATGAGGGGAGTCTGCTCGGCCGGCTTGGCAATGGCCGTATTGCCTGCCGCGAGCGCCGCCGCGACCGGCCCGGCGAAGATCGACAGCGGGAAATTCCATGGCGAAATGCAGACGAAGGCCCCGCGCCCGTGCATCCTGAGCTCGTTCTGCTCGCCGGTTGGGCCTGGAAGCGGGATCGGCCCGGCAAACTGCCTACGCGCTTCGGACGAATAGAAGCGGAGAAAGTCGACGGCTTCGCGAACCTCGACCACCGCATCGGGCAAGGTCTTCCCGGCTTCGCGGATGCACAGCGAGAAAAACTCCTCGCGATGCTCCTCGAACAGGTCCGCGGTCCGGTCCAGCAGCCTGGCGCGAGCCTCGCCGCCCAGCGCATCCCAGGCAGGCTGCGCCGAAGCGGCGGCCGCAGCCATCGAATCGACGTCCTTCACAGTCGAATCGCGAACCTCGCCGACCATGATCCGGCGATCGTGCGGCGAGGTGACGTTGCGCGCCTTTTCGCCCTTGCCGAGCGACGGCGCTGCGATCCAGCTTCGGCTTTCGAGCGCGGTCAGCCGGTCGACAAGCGGTTCGCGCACGAGCGGGTCGGACAAATCGAGGCCCGCGCTATTGTGCCGCTCCACGCCGAAGATGTCGCGCGGAAGCGGGATCAGCGGGTTGCGCTTCGGATCGAGCGAGTCGAGTTGGGCGACCGGATCAGCGACCAGATCGTCGAGCGACACCTGCTCGTCCGCAATCCGATTGACGAAGGAGGAATTGGCCCCGTTTTCGAGAAGCCGCCGAACCAGATAAGCCAGCAATTCCTTGTGGCTCCCGACGGGCGCGTAGATCCGCACCGGGGTCGGCTCGTCGCCGAGATGCCGTTCGAGCTTGGCGAGTTCCTCGTAAAGCTCCTCGCCCATTCCGTGCAGCCGCTGAAACTCAAAAAGGGGACAGTCCCCTTTTTTGGTGAGGGCCTTGATCGCGCCGATGGTGTTGGCGTTATGCGTGGCGAAGGCGGGATAGACGATGTCGGCCGCGCCGAGCAGAACCTTGGCGCAGGCGATGTAGGAAACGTCGGTCGCGATCTTGCGCGTGAACACCGGATAGTCGGTAAGGCCGGCAACCTGCGCGGCCTTGATCTCCGTGTCCCAATAGGCGCCCTTGACCAGTCGGATCATGAATCGCCGCCCGTGCGCCCGGGCGAGATCGACGGCCCATTGGCACAAGGGTACAGCGCGCTTTTGATATGCCTGGAAGGCGATCCCCAGACCGCCCCAGCCGTTCGCGAACAGAGCGTCGTCGGCGGCGAGCACTTCGAACAGGTCCATCTGCAATTCGAGGCGGTCCGCTTCCTCGGCGTCGATCGTGAGATGAACGTCGGCGGCGCTCGCCTTCGCCGCGAGCTCGCGAAGGATCGGCAGGATGTAGGCCTTCGCCTCCCCGGCATGGCTCCATTCGTAGCGCGGGTGAAGCGCCGACAGCTTGACCGAAATGCCGGGCGAGCGGGCGAAGCCGCCCTTCGCGGCCCTGGCGATCTGGTCGAGCGCCGAGCGATAGGATTCGGCATAGCGCTCGGCATCCTCGAACGTCCGCGCCGCCTCGCCGAGCATATCGAAACTGTGGCTCAGTCCCTGTTTGCGTTCGGGCTCGGCGCGGCGAAGCGCTTCGCCGATAGTCCGCCCGAACACGAACTGACGGCCGAGGATGCGCATCGCCTGGTTGACCGCGGTCCGGACGACCGGTTCGCCAAGGCGTCCGACAGCCCGCCCAAGCGCCGCGCGCCAATTGTCCGAGCGGTCGTTGGCGCCCTCGAGCACCTTCCCGGTGAGCAGCAGCGAGAAGGTCGCCGCATTGACGAACGCGGAATGGGAATCGCCGAGCTTCTCCGCCCAATGCGGCCTCGACAATTTGTCGGCGATCAGCTCGTCGGCCGTGTGCGCGTCGGGTATCCGGAGCAGCGCCTCGGCGACGCACATCAGCGCGATGCCCTCGTCGCTTCCGAGGTCGTAGGTGTGAAGGAAAGCGTCGAGGCCCGACGGTTTGTGGGCCCGGACCCCTTTGACCAGCGTGCGCGCGATCGACGCCGATTCCTTGAGTTCGGCCGAATCCATCCGCGCTTCGGCGATCCGCTCGGAAGCGATCTTTTCTTCTTCGGGCCGGTAGGCGAGCCGGACCTGGTTGCGATCGATGCCTACGGCGGCTCCGGCCGCCCTGGCAGCTACGCGAGCTGCCCGTGGCAATGCTTGTACTTCTTGCCCGATCCGCACGGGCACGGCGCATTGCGGCTGATCGGCGCCGTCGCCGTTTCAGCGGGCGCCGGGCCGCTCGGGGAAAAGGGCATGACCGGAGGCAGGTTCGACAGGATCGCTCCGGTCGCGGCGTCGATGTCGGCCGTGTCGTCCTCGCCCGAGAACGGGTCGATATGCTGGGTAATGAAATCGGGCAGAGGCGGCGGCGGAGCGGCCTCGATCTGGACGTTCGCGCGCATCAGCACGCGCGTGACTTCCTCCCTGATCTCCACCAGCAGCCGCTCGAACAGCAGGAACGCCTCCTGCTTATATTCGTCGATCGGCTTTTTCTGCGCATAGCTACGCAGGTGAATGACCTGCCGGAGCGCGTCCAACGTCGCCAGATGGTCTTTCCAGTGGTGATCGAGAGTCTGGATCAGGATGTTCTTTTCGACCTCTTCCCAACGCTCCGCTTCCACCTCGGTGAGCTTCGCGGCCATATGCTCGTCGCACAGCTGCTGCAGACGCTCGATGATCGCCTCCTGCTCGACCGCTTCCTCTTCCAGCCACTCGTCGAGCGGCGGTTGAAGGCCGAGAACCGTTTCAACGCTTTCCTTGAGGCCGCCGACGTCCCATTGCTCGGGGTAACTCCCCGGCGGGCAATGCGCCATGACCAGCGAGGCGACGGTCTCGGCGCGCATGTCGGCGATGACGTCGGCGACGGTCTCGGAATCCATGATGTCGGCGCGCTGCTCGTAAATGACCTTGCGTTGATCGTTCATCACGTCGTCGAATTCGACGACCTGCTTGCGGATGTCGTAGTTGCGCGCCTCGACCTTCTTCTGGGCGGTCTCGATGGCCTTGGAAATCCACGGCGAGACGATCGCCTCGCCGTCCTCCAGATTCTTGTTCATCAGGCGGGCGAACATGGTCTGCGGCCCGAAGATGCGGAGGAGATCGTCGTCCAGGCTCAGGTAGAACTTGGACAGTCCCGGGTCGCCCTGACGGCCCGAACGGCCGCGCAGCTGGTTGTCGATGCGCCGGCTCTCGTGCCGCTCGGTGCCGAGCACGTAGAGGCCGCCGGCGTCGAGCACCCGCTGCTTCTCTTCGACGATCTCGGCGCGAATCTTTTCGGCCTGCGCTTCATATTCGGGCGTCCCGGCGACGACGTCGGGAAACTCGTCGAGCATCCGGAATTCCAGGTTTCCGCCGAGCTGAATGTCCGTGCCGCGCCCCGCCATATTGGTCGCGATCGTGACCGCGCCGATGCGGCCGGCCTGGGCGACGATATGCGCTTCCTGCTCGTGGAAGCGGGCGTTGAGGACGGAGTGCCGAATCCCCTCTTTCTCGAGATATTCGGAAAGCATCTCGGATTTCTCGATCGAGACGGTTCCGACCAGCGCCGGCTGGCCCTTTTCCTGCTTTTCCTTGAGCTCGGCGGCGATGGCCGAGAATTTGTCGGTGATGTTCTTGTAGAACTGGTCGTCCTCGTCGATCCGCTGAACCGGCACGTTGGTCGGGATCGCGACAACGTTCATCTTGTAGATGTCGAAGAACTCCGGCGCCTCGGTCATCGCCGTTCCGGTCATTCCCGACAGCTTCGGGTACATCCGGAAATAATTCTGGAAGGTGATCGAGGCGAGAGTCTGGTTCTCGGGCTCGATGAACACGCCTTCTTTCGATTCCACCGCCTGGTGGAGACCGTCCGACCAGCGCCGGCCATCCATCATCCGGCCGGTGAATTCGTCGATGATGACGACCTTGCCGTCCTTGACGATGTAATCGATGTCCTTCTTGAACATCACATTGGCCTTGAGCGACTGGTTCAGGTGGTGGACCACTTGCGTGTTGACGATGTCGTAGAGGTTGCGCCCCTCGATCAGGCCGGCTTCCTCCAGCATCCGCTCCGCCTTCTCGGTGCCCTCTTCGGTCAGGACGACGGAGCGCTGCTTCTCGTCCTTTTCATAATCGTCCGCCGCGAAGGTTTTGACGATCTTGTCGACCGCGACATAAAGCTCGGACTTGTCGTCGGTGGGACCGGAAATGATCAGCGGAGTCCGGGCTTCGTCGATGAGGATCGAATCCACCTCGTCGACGATGGCGAAATGAAAGGGGCGCTGCACCATCTGCTCGCGCGTGAATTTCATATTGTCGCGAAGGTAATCGAAGCCGAATTCGTTGTTGGTCCCGTAGGTGATATCGGACCCATAGGCTTCGCGCCGCTGCTCGTCGGAAAGGTTGGGAATGATGACTCCGACCGACATTCCGAGGAAATTGTATATCTGCCCCATCCAGTCGGCGTCGCGGCGGGCGAGATAGTCGTTGACGGTGACGACGTGCACGCCCCTGCCCGACAGCGCGTTGAGATAGACGGCGAGAGTCGCGACCAGCGTCTTTCCCTCACCGGTCTTCATCTCGGCGATCTCGCCGCGATGAAGCGCGATGCCGCCGATCAGCTGGACGTCGTAATGCCGCTGGCCGAGCGTTCGGACCGCCGCTTCGCGAACCGTCGCGAAGGCCTCGGGAAGAAGATCGTCGAGCTGCTCGCCGTTCGTCAGCCTTTCCCTGAACACTTCCGTCTGGCGGCGGAGCTCTTCGTCGGTGAGCGCGGAAACGGTCGGCTCGAACGCATTGACGGCGTCCACATATTTGCCGAGCCCGCGGACATAGCGGTCGTTTGCCGATCCGAAGATGCTCTTGGCCAGTGCGGCGATCATGAAATTCCCTTAGATGCTCGATGGCGCGACGGAACGGCGGACTGCCTCGCCCGCGCGCGAGCGTTGCGGCGGCGATGTAGGAAGGGCTCCGGCCCTAGTCAATTAAGGAGACAGGCATGGCCCATGAGGGCGGATGCATGTGCGGCGCGGTTCGCTACGAATTGAGGAGCGATCCGTTCGACTGCGGCTGGTGCCATTGCCGCATGTGCCAGCTCAACAGCGGCGCGCCGGCCATGGTATTCGCGAGCGTGCCGGCCGGCGATCTCGTCTGGACAAAAGGCGGGGAAAAGGTCCGCTCGGTCGCATCGTCGAGCTTCGGTCACCGAAGCTTTTGCGGGGATTGCGGCACTCCCTTCCTGATGCAGGTCGACCATCAGCCGGAGACGGTCGACTTCAGCGTGGCCACGCTCGACCAGCCGGAAACCGTCATGCCAGGCTTTCACATCTTCTGGGGAAGCAAGATCGACTGGTTCGATCCCGACGACGCCTTGCCTAGGCACGACAGATTTCGGCCGGATACGCGCGGTCTCGAAGGAACCGAGCCTCCAGCCTAAAGATTGCCCTCCAGCCACTGCTGGATCTGGCTTCGCGGCGCTGCGCCGACCTTCTGAGCGACCGGCTGGCCGCCCTTGAACAAAAGCATCGTCGGAATTCCGCGCACGCCATAGCGCGCGGGCGTGTCCGGATTTTCGTCGATGTTGAGCTTGGCGACCGTAACCTTGTCGCCCAATTCGTTGGAAATTTCGTCCAGCGCCGGCGCGATCATCTTGCACGGACCGCACCATTCGGCCCAGAAATCGACCAGCACCGGTTCCGAGGCCCCCAGCACGTCGCTCGCGAAATTCTGGTCGGTGACGGTCTTGGTGGCCATGGCCTTCAATCTCCTCTGAGTCGGGTTGCAGGCCATATGGGCGGCGAGAGAGCCGCTCTCAACCGCTAAAGTGTGAAGAATCGCGCGTTTGCCGTGTAGAGGAGCGCGGCCTCTATCGAACGGTCCGGGAAAATGACGGCGAGAGCCTGCGAATAGGCATCCATCTGGAGCCGGTGCGATTCGGGTATGTCCCCGGCCCGCTCGGGTGCCCGCCCCGTCTTGTAGTCGACGACAAGCACCCGCCCCGGCTCGATCAGCAACCGGTCGACCGTGCCCGCGATGACCCGGCCGTCGGGCAGGGTCGCGGCGATCGGCGCTTCGGCCAGCGAGCCCGGGCCGAACAGGGCCGAAAAACGGTTGTCGTCGATCAGCGAGCAGACGGTCGCGGCGATCGCTTGGCGCGTGTCGAGATCGGCAAGGCCGGCCGAATGTTCGAGCCAGCGGAGGGCGGCGCCTCGCCGCTCGGCGGGTGGAACCGTTGGAAGCCGCTCGAGCAGCGCATGGATCAGGATCCCGCGCCCGGCCGCTTCGCGTTGGCCCGGCGTCGGTGGCGGCGCGGCTTCCCTGTCCTCGGCCAGGGCGGACGGTGCAAGCGGCCGCGGCGGCCTCGCCTCGACCGGCGCGGCTGTTCTCGCCCAGTCCGGAACCGCCACAGGCGGCTGCTCGATCGAACGCCGCTGCCGCGACTTTACCGGCCGGTCGGTTCCATAGACGAGCCTCACGGCCTTGCCGTCATCCACCGGCGCGGCTCCCGCCGCCATCAGCCCGTTCTGCACCGCGCGGTGCCAGCAATTTTCGGGCCTTGGGTCGGAGCCGTCCCTTTTCGCTTTGGGGGCGACGCCGCTGACGATCAGACGGTCCGCCGCACGCGTCAAAGCGACGTAGAGCAATCGCCAATGTTCCTGGAGGTCGAGCTCGGCTTCGCGGTCGATGATCGCGGCAAAAGGCGGACATCGCTCGTTCTTTTTGGGACGAAGGACCGGCGCAAGGTTCCCCTGAACAGGGATGTCGAGGGCGACCGGAATCCTCCCGAGCTTCCTCGGATCGCCGGTCGCGTCGGCGACGATGACCACGGGCGACTGCAGTCCTTTCGCGCCGTGGACGGTCATCACCCGGACCTCGTTCGCCGGCGCTCCGGGATCGCGCTGGACGTCGACCTCGCCGCGCGAGAACCAGGCCAGGAAGCGGTCGAGCGATGCGATCTCGTTACGCTCGAAATCGATCGCGCTGTTCATCAGCTCGTCGATGGGGTCGCGCGACGCCATTCCGAGCCGGCCGTAGAGCTTGCGCCGCCCCTGCATTGGCCCGGAGAGGATCGCTTCCAGGAATCGCGAGGGCGTGATGTAGTCCGCGATCCGGAGGAGATCGGCGAGAGCCTCGTGCGCCGTTTCGAAAGCCAATGAGTCGCTCGAGCGCCTGCGAAGCTCGCGCCACAAGCTGCCCTCCCGGCCATAGGCGAGGTCGCGCAACTGGTCCTGGTCCCAGCCGATCAGCGGCGACACGAGCAGATTGGCGAGACCGAGGTCGTCATTGGGCTGCACCGCGAACCGGACCGCGGCGAGCAGATCCTGGACCGCGAGCGGATCGTGCAAATGCAGCCGGTCGACCCCCGCGACCGGAACGCCCTTGGCGAACAGCCGGGCGACGATCAGCGCGGCAAGCTCGCCGCGGCTTCGAACCAGGACCAAAATGTCCCCCGGCGTAAGCGGCCGTTCGGTCGATCCGAGAACCGGCGCTTCGCCGATCAGCCGCTCGATCCGCGACGCCAGTTCCTCGGCATATTCACGATCGCGCAATTCGACCCAGCGTTCTTCGCCGACATCCGCCTGCTCGTCGCTCTCCTCGACAGCGAACGGCGGCCAAAGCTCGACCTGGCCTGGCCGGTCGCGATGATGCGCGACGTGGCGTTCGGGCGCGTCCGGAAGCCCGATTGCCAAATGGCCAAGCTCGGCGATGACCGCATCGACCACGTCGAGGATCGGCTGGGCCGAGCGAAAGCTCGCGCCGATGGAAAGGTCGCGGAACTCGCGCGCTCGCTGCCGGGCGTCGTCCAGCGACCGGTCGGCGTCGAGCAGCTCTTGGGCCAGCTTCCGATAGCGTCCCCGGGCCCCTTCGAACTCGGCGGGATCGGTCCCCTGGAAACGGTAGATCGACTGCTTGAAATCGCCGACCATGAACAAGGTGCGCCAGCGTTCCTCGGCCTCGCTCGCTCCGGTGAAAAACTCCTCGACCAGCCGGTCGATGATGTCCCATTGCGCGGCATTTGTGTCCTGCGCCTCGTCAACCAGGATATGATCGACTTGCCGATCGAGCTTGTAGCGCACCCATTCGCCCATTCCGGGCCGGGCCAGCAGCCGCCGGGTCCAGTCGATCAGGTCGTTGAAGTCCGCGACCCCGGCGCTTCGCTTGGCCCGCGTGTAGGCGCGCGCGAAGGCCTGACCGGCGCGAAGCCCCGCTGCGATGTCGACGGCCAGCCGATTGGCGTTCTGGATGGCCAAAAGCGCACCGATCGCTTCCGCGAGCTCGTCGGCATGGGCTTCATATTCGGGATCGAGCTTGACCTGGCCCGCGCGCGCCTTTCGGCGCTCGTTGGATTTGGTGAAGACGACGAGAGCGAGATCGGGCAGGCTCGCCGCTCGTTGATCGTGAGGAAGAGACAACCAGCGCTCGATCCGCTCGCCCTGCTCGGCGCCTTCCCTGGTTTTCCACGAGCGGTTCGTTTCGGCGATTGCCCGCAACAGATCGCAGTCGAACAGGTCGTCGGCGCAATGGTCGGCGAGGAATTCCTCTATCGACCCTTCGGGAAGCGCCATCATCCGCCGGACCGCCGGCTCGATTTCTTCGCGCGCACCGAACGCCGCGAGGGCCTCGTTCTTGCCGGCGCAGGCGCGCAGATAATCGACCGCTCCGCCCTCTCCCAGCCGGCGGCTGAGACACTGGACGTCCTCGACCAGCTGCCTGTCGCCGCTCGATTCCGCGTCGGCGACGAGATCGGCAAGGGTACGGCGGACAAGCTCCTGCTCCGCCCGTCCCTCGATCGGCTCGAAGCCGGGCGCGACCCCGGCTTCCGCCGGGAAAGCGGCGAGCAGCGACTGGGCGAAGGCGTGGATCGTCTGGATTTTCAGCCCGCCCGGGCAATCGAGCACACGCGCGAACAATTGCCGGGCTCGCCGCCGCGTCGGCGGATCGCCCGCGGCCCGCAGATTGATCAGGTCGGTCGCGAGTTCACTGTCTTTCAGTCGCACCCATGCGGCGAGCCGCGCCATGATGCGGTTCGCCATCTCCGCCGCGGCGGCTTTGGTGAAGGTGAGGCAAAGGATCGATTCCGGCCGAGCACCCTGGAGCAGCAGCAGAAGCACGCGCGCGGTGAGGACTTCCGTCTTTCCGGTGCCGGCGGACGCCGACAAGGCCGCATGGACCTGCGGGTCCGCGGCGTTCGCCTGCGAACCTTCCAATTTGGGCAACGGGCGGAACCGGCCGGTCATTCGGCTTCCAATGCGGGCGCCAAGCCCATATTGGGGAGCGCATGAGCGACCGTGACGACGACGACGACAAAGCGAGCGAAGAGCGCCGCGCGAAATTCGTGAAGGCCGGCGTTGCCGTCGGCATCGGATCGGCGGCGATCGTCGCCGCTCTTCTCTACGCCTCCAAGGTCAAGAAGAAGCCGAAGAGCTGATCTAGTCATTGCGGCCGTACCATTCTTCGAGCCGCATCAGCTGGTCGTAGTCCCCGTAAGGCGCATAGGCCGGGTTGAGCTTGGCGGTGAAAGGCTCCTTGCCGGTCAGCCATTTCTCCGCCGCTTCGGCGAAATGGCGGTAGGCATGGGCCAGGAACTCGTCGGGGCCCATGTCCTTGTCCGGCCGAACCGGGTTCTTTTCCAGGAGCCGCCGCGCCAGCGACCAATATTCGAAGCGCTCCGGCTCCCCCGCCACGCCTTCGAATCCACCCTGTCGCGCGATCAGGGCGAGCAGCCCGAGCTGCAGCGCAAAGCCCTTCGCGACCGCTTTTCCGCTCGGCGGGGCGCCGGTCTTGTAATCGATGATTGCCAGCCCGCCGCCGTCAAGCCGGTCGATCCGGTCGACCCGGCCATGGACCTCGATTCCGGCGAGCGTGGCCTCGCCGGTCGTCTCGGCGGCGAGCGGCCGCCGGCCGGCCTCGCGATTGGCGCGCTCGAGCTCGCTGAGCGCATCGATCGCTTCCAGCAATCGCGGCCCCCAAAGCGCGCGGAGCATCGGATGGATGGTCTCCTCGGCAAGCAGCGCCTCCGCCCGGGGCCGCAGCTTGTCCGGGTCGCATTCGTCCTCGATCAGCCAGCGCTCGAACACCTCGTGAACCGCGCTTCCTTTCCACGCCGCCGTATGGTCGGCGTCGACCGGGTCGAGGCTCCGAAGCTTGAGGATCGCCTGCGCATAGAAAGCGAACGGGTCGGCGTTCAGCCTGTCGACGGCGGTGACCGAAATGCGCTTCGGGCGCTGTTCCGCCGGCGGGCGAGGTTCGGGACGGCGCACCGGTTTCGGCGTCCCCGGATCGTCCAGCGCGGCGGTCAGTCGTTCCAGCTTGATGTCGCGCGGCAAGCCGCCGCTGAAGGCGTGGAGCCGAAGCCAGAAGCGCGACGCAACGGTCGGCGATCGGCCATCCCGCTTGGCGCGTGTGATCAGCACTTCGCGCGCGCCGAGAGCGCTAGCGAAATCGTGCGCCGACAGCCCGATCCGGAAATCCAGCCCCGGAAGCCCGAGATTGGCGCGGATCTTGGGCGCGAGCCACGGGTCGGGGGCCGGAAGAGCGGGCCAGCTTCCCTCGTTCAGCCCGCCCAATATCATCAAATCGGCCTTCTGCAGCCGAGCCTCGAGGAGTCCCCAGATGAACACTCGCGGATGGCCGCCATAGGGTGGCCGAACGCTCCTCGTCGAAAGCAACTGTCGCAGCAGTGGGAGGGCGTCTTCAGCGGCGACCGGAAGAGCTTCTGCCTGCTCGGCGGTCTGCAAATCCGAAACAAGCTCCGCGGCCATCCGGCCGTCCGCTCCGCGCCAGCCGCGATCGCCGGCGACAACCTCAGCGGCCTCCGCCAACTTCGATGCGAACTCGGCAAGCGGCGGTTCGGCCCGGAATTGCGTGTGGAGCGGCTCGACCGACGGCCGAATCCGCTTCCACGCGGCCAGGCAACCACCGGGCTTCCTGACCCCTTCCCGTTCTTCGAAATGCCGGTCGAGCCCGGCCAGGCCCGCCGCGGGCCGCGGGCCGCGCAATGCCTCGTCGAGCAGGCGCACATCGTCGAGCCATTTGCGCCGCTCCTCGCCCTCTCCTCCGGCCAGCGGATGCTTGAGCAATGCGAGCAAGGGCACCGGCGCCAGGTTCTCCGTCATCGCCGAGCAAATCGCGAGCAGCAGGGTCCCCGCCGGAAGCTCGTCGAGCGGCTTTCCGGCGCTGTCGTCGGCCTGGATCCCCCAACGTTCGAGAAGCGCGGAAACCCGCCGAGCGAGAGTCCGGTCGGGCGTCACAAGCGCGACGGTCTTTTCGGGCGTTTCGATCGCCTGGCGCATCGCCAGCGCGATGGCCTGCGCTTCGGCGGCGAAATCGGGGAAAACCGCGGCGCGAATGCCGGTCAGGCGCCGCTCCGCGGCTTTCAATTCGCTCCACTTGTCGGAAAATTGCGCCGATGCCATTGCGTTGACGACGGCCCGCGCCCGCTGCGGCGTGGACGCCGCGAGCCCGACGCGCGGCCACAGCCTGACCTCGCCGCGCGCTATTCCCATTCGCTCGAGAAGCAGTTTCAGATGATATTGCGGATGGGTCTCCTCGCCGCGACCGTCCGCTTCGAGTGACTCCCATTCGTCGGCGGCCAGCGACCTCATCAGCGCCAGTCCGGGAAGCACCACCATCCCGTCCGGCATTGTCGCAATTCGGGCGAGAAGCTTTGCCACGGCCGGTGCAGCGGTCGTGATTCCGGCCGCGACGGTGAAACCCGCGGGCGGGTCGGTCGCCCACCGTTTCGCGAGCCGGTCGAGAAGCAGGTTGCGCCGCTGCGCGAGGTCGATGCTGCCGATTTCCGCAAGACGCGTCGGCCATTGCTCGACGATCGCCCGCAAACGATCGAGCGATAGCTGCCAATGGCCGGCGAGCTCCGGCGCATCCTCCGCTGCACCAGCAAGCTGCGCGGGATCGATCTCCTCGATCAGCAAGGCGTCGAGAGTCCGGCCAAGCTCCGCCGCGAGCCGAACCGCCTCCGCGCTGCTTTCTCCTCCGGCGCGGACGAGCTCGGCCAGCGCCAGCAACCGCTCCATCGGCTCGACGGCGGGCGGGACGGGATCGTCGAGACCCGCGGGGTCGAGCGCTCCGCCAATCCGCTCTTCCAGCTCCGGGTCGCCGACCGGTATCAATCGCGGAAGGACCAACCCCGACCCGCTTGCCCGAACGAACGCCTCGGTGACGCTCCGGACCGCGCGGTTGTTGGGAAGCAGGATTCGGCCCGCCGCGAGCATCAGGGGCTCGCGTCCGAACCTGGCGATGAGACCCGCAACGAGCGAATCCGCGAAGGAGCGATTGGCGGGGATCGTGAAGACGGCGGGATGCCGCGAACATTCGGCTCCGGCCTCAGGCATCCTCCAGAATCAGCTCCGTTGCCTTGATTGCCTGCGGAGTCCCGACGTCGAACCACAGTCCCTGGTGCACCGCGCCGAAACAGCGGCCCTCCTCGATCGCCTTGTCCCAGAGCAGGTTGGTCGAGAACGGGCCTTCGGGCGCGCCTTCCAACAGGCGCTTGGAGACGATCTGCACGCCGGTATAGACGAACGGCGCGACATGGCTTCGCTCGCGGCGGCGAAGGCGGCCGGTCCGCTCCATGTGGAAATCGCCGAGGCCACGATGATTTTCAGCGCGCGCGTGGGGCACCAGAAGCAGGAGCGCGTCCATCTTCGCGCCGTTCCAATGCGAAGCGAGAAGCTTCAGCGTGTCGGCCGGCCCGTCGATCCACAAAGTATCGCTGTTGACCGCCAGGAACGGGTCGGTGTCGATCAGCGGTTCCGCCCTGACCATTCCTCCGCCTGTCTCGAGAAGCAGTCCGCGCTCGTCGGAAATCGCCACCTCCAGCCCGTGCGGGTTCTTGGCGAGATGCGCCTCGACAGCGTCGGCCAGATAATGGACGTTTACGACAATCCGCTCGACGCCCGCGCCTCGGAGCCGCTCGAGGAGGTGATCGAGAAGCGGCTTTCCGGCGACCTCGATCAGCGGCTTGGGCCGGCTCGCGGTCAATGGTCGCATGCGCTTGCCCAGGCCCGCCGCAAGCACCATCGCCGTCTTCGGCACCTGCGCCGCGATCTCGGCTTTCAGCCGGAGCGCTTTCGTCACGGCCTTCACGCCGCCTTCGCCCAAGGATCGGAGCGATGCTCCGGCGCGATATTGGAATCGAACCAGCGGCGCACGGGCTCCAGCCCACCCTGCGCGAGGTCGCGCTCCAGAAGGCCCCACATGCGCGGTTGGAAGGCTGTGTAATGCGGTTTGCCGTCGCGTTTCCAAAGGCGCGTGAACACGCCCAGGATCCGGGTGTTCCGTTGCGCGGCGAGCGCCCAATAGGCGCGCTCGAACAACTCGGAATTGCCGGTCGCGGCTACATAGCGGTCGATCATTGCCCGCTCGATTGCGGGCGGAACGTCGCGGCGCGCATCTTCGAGGACGGATGCGAGGTCATAGGCGGGGTGGCCCGCCAGAGCGTCCTGGAAATCGAGCAACCCGAAGCGGCGAACGCCCGGGCGGCCGTTTACCAGCATCACGTTCTCGGCATGATAATCGCGAAGCACGGTCACCGGCCCCAACCCGTCGCTGGCGACCGGCTCCAGGACCTCGATCCAGGCGCGGCGGTAGCCGTCGACATCGACGGTTAGACCGAGCGCCGGGCAATACCAGTCCGTAAAAAGCGCCAGTTCATCGAGCCATTGGTCGAGCCCGTGGACCGGAAGCCCCGGCATCGGTGCGTGCTGGTGCAGATGGACGAGCACGTCGGTGGCGAGCTCGTAGAGCTCGAGCTCCAGCCCCGGCTGCTGGTCGAGCATTTCCCGAAGCCGCCAGTCACCGAAATCGCCGAGCAGGAGCAGCCCTTGGCCGATATCGCGAGCGAGGATTTCGGGGGCACTCAGCCCGACGGACTCGAGCCATTCCGCGACGGCCACGAACGGCCGAACGTCCTCGTGCGCCGGCGGAGCGTCCATCAGGACCGCGCTTCGCTCCCCATCGACCACGCGGAAATAGCGGCGAAAGGAGGCATCGCCGGCAAGCGGCTCGACCCGGGCGTCGCCCCAGCCGCATCCGGCAAGGAATTCATCAACTTCGGGGCGCGGAATCATCGGAGCGGCCATCTCTCCCGCCATGCCGGAGGGACGTCGGCTGTCAAGCGCCGAGCGCCGCCCTGCTCAAAATCGAGCGTGAGCCGAAGCGCTTCGGGCCAGACGCCCGTCCCTGCCCTCTCCGGCCATTCGACGATAAGCGCAGCCTCGCTCGCCGCTTCCAGCCCCAGTTCGTCCAGCTCGCCGCTCTCCTCGATCCGGTAAAGATCGACGTGCCAGACCGGCGGATCGAGCTCTTCATAGGGCTGTACGATCGCGAAGCTCGGGCTCGGCACGTCTCCACGGTGTCCGAGCGCGCGGATGATCGAGCGGGAAAGCGCTGTCTTGCCGACGCCAAGCGGCCCCGAAAGCGCGATGACATCGCCGGACTTGATGACGCGCGCCAGCTTCGCTCCAAGCATCTCGGTGGCTTCCTCGTCTTCCAGGGTCATTTGGGCGCGCGCGGGATGGTCAGGGTAACGGTCGTGCCTTTGCTTTTGGCCGACACCAGGTCGACCTTGCCGCCGTGCGCCTCGATGAACTGGCGGGTGAGCGGCAGCCCGAGCCCGAGCGCCGCCTCACCGCGCGTGGGGTCATGAGTCACCCGGTCGAACCGGTTGAAGACCCGCGGCAGATCCTTCTTGGCGATTCCGGCGCCATTGTCGCTGACCTGGATCATCGCGCAGTCCGCCTCGCCCCAGGCCTTCAGGGCGATCTTTCCGTTCGAATCGGTGTAGGCGATGGCGTTTTCGAGCAGATGGTCGATCGATTCGCGAAGACGCCGCGCGTCGCCGACGACGACTCCGGCGCTATCCTCGATTTCGATCTGCAGCTTCTGGCCCTTGTCGCGGGTCCGCGTCTCGAACTTCTCGCTCGCCGTCCGGCACAGTCCGGCGATGTCGACGCGTTCGCGCTCCAACAGGCCGCCGGCGGAATCCGCCTGGGTGAGGTCGAGCACGTCCCCGATCAGTTTCGACAGACGCTCGGCCGATTCGAGGATCGCGTTGGAATAATCGGAAGCCGCCGGCGTCAGTTGCCCGGCATAGCCGTCCGCGAGCATCTCCGCGAAGCCGCGGATCGAGGTGAGCGGCGTGCGAAGCTCGTAGCTCATGTTGGCGACGAAGTCGGTCTTGACGCGATCGGCCTGCTCGAGCGCGGTCGCCCGCTCCCGAAGCGCCACTTCGATCCGGGTGGAATCGGTCACGTCGACCAGAGTGAAGAGCGCGTTGCCGTCGGGCAGCGGGACAGCGGCGAATTCGAAATGCCGTCCGTCGGTCAGCGTTATCCGCCCGTTGGCCGGCTCGCGGTCGCTGGTCGTCTTCCGGACCATCTCGCGAATTTGCGCGGCCGCGGTCGGGTTCACGAGCTTGCGGGCCATTGTGGGCACCATCTCGTCTACCCGCGGATGCTGCGCGAGCCATTCCTCGTCGAGGTCCCACACCTGGCTGAACCGGCGATTCCAGAGATAGAGCCGGCCGTCGCTGGCGAACACGCCAATCGCCTCGAACAGATTGTCGAACGTCGCCGAGCGCACTCGAAGCAAGGTGTCGCGCGCGGAAGCGAGCCGCACCTGCTCGGTCCGGTCCTCCAGGAACAGGCGGAGGCCGCCGTCGGGCAGCGGCTGGCCGACGACCCGCCAATGGTCTCCGCCGGGGAGCATCCAGTCTTCCTCGACGACCTCCTCGGGGCTCGTGAACCAGTCCCGCCGCTCCGCCTTCCAGGTCGGGAAGTCGCGGGTCTCCGGAAGCCGGTTCTGCTCACGCATTCTCTCGAGAACGCGATCGAATTCGGGCTTTTCGCCAAGCCAGTCGGGATCGAGCTGGGCCATCGCCGCGAACGGACGGTTGAAGAAGCTCAGGCTGCGGTCCGCGTCGAACTGCGCGGCGCCCGCGGTCATCCGGTCGACGAGGTCGCGTTGCGACTGGATATGGCGCGCAAGCTCGGCCCGCGCGTCGTCTAGTTCCTGAACGTCGAGCGCGAATCCCGCGACCGCGCCGGTCGGCAGGGGCACGTTGACGATCTGAAGCATCCGCCGCTCGCCGCGAACGATCGCCGGCTCCTTGCGCGAAATCGGCTTGCCGCCCTCGATCGCCGCGAGCGCGGAGGCCTTGGCTTCCTCGGTGTCGCCGACCAGCTCGCTGGACCGGGCGATGACGTCGGCGGCGTCGCGGCCCTCGACGGCCTGGACGAAGGCGCTGTTGACCAGACCGAGCGTCAGGTCCGGCCCGCGGTACCACATCGGAAATGGCGCGGCTTCTATGAGCCGGGTGAGCGCATCGAGCGCGGCCTCGGTCTGTTCGAGCCGCTGCGAGAGCTTGGACCGTTCGCTTTCGGCCGCGCTGGTGTCGGAGAACCACAGCAGGATGGTGCCCGCCGGCTCGGGAGCCGGAGCGGGCGCTCCGCGCACGTCGAGCACCCGTCCCGAGCCCGAAACCCGTGCCTGGCACTGGAATCGCTCGCCCGACAGCCCGGCCTGACGGATCAGCCCGGCAAGCGCGTCCACGTCGTCGCCAAACAGTCCGCCTTCTTCCCCCGAAAGATCGGAAAGCTCAGCCGGGTCGCAGTCCAGCGCGATCTCGCGAAGCAGGCGCCGGTCGGCATCGATCTTGCCGTCGGCATGCACGAGGACCGGACGCGCCGGCGATTGATCGAGAAGGTCCCGTAGCGACCGCGCCGCCGACACCACTTTCGTCGCATCGCGAAGCTTCCGCGCGGCGACGATCGAAATTGCGGCGGCGATGAGAATCCAGATCGCGGCCAGGACGGCGGCGATGACGCCAGTCGTCCCAATCCCGCTCACCGCTCAGTCGCCCCCGGCCCCATGTCCATTCCATATTCGGGGGCGGAGGGAAAACAAAGGCTTGTGCGGCAGCGCGCCGCACCGGGCTCAATAGCGGTAATGGTCGGGCTTGAACGGACCTTCGGCCGACACACCGATATAGGACGCCTGTTTGTCGTTGAGCGTGGTCAGCTTGACTCCGAGCTTGTCGAGATGGAGCCGCGCGACCTTCTCGTCGAGATGCTTTGGAAGCACATAGACGTCATTCCCATATTCGTCGGCCTTGGTGAACAGCTCGATCTGGGCGAGCACCTGGTTGGTGAAGCTCGAGCTCATCACGAAGCTCGGATGGCCGGTGGCGCAGCCGAGGTTCACCAGCCGCCCCTTGGCCAGAACGATGATTTTCTTGCCGTCGGGGAACTCGACCTCGTCGACCTGCGGCTTGATCTCTGTCCACTTCATGTTCGCCAGAGCGCCGATCTGGATCTCCGAGTCGAAGTGGCCGATGTTGGAGACGATCGCCATGTTCTTCATCGCCCGCATGTGGTCGAGCGTGATGACATCCATGTTGCCGGTCGCGGTGACGAAGATGTCGGCGCGCTTCACCGCCTCCTCCATCGTCACCACCTCATAGCCCTCCATCGCCGCCTGAAGCGCGCAGATCGGGTCGATCTCGGTCACCAGCACCCGCGCGCCGCCGTTGCGCAGCGAGGCGGCGGAACCCTTGCCGACGTCTCCATAGCCGGCGACTACCGCGACCTTGCCGGCGAGCATGACGTCGGTTGCCCGGCGGATCGCGTCGACCAGGCTCTCCTTGCAGCCGTAGAGATTGTCGAACTTCGACTTGGTGACGCTGTCGTTGACGTTGATCGCCGGGAACGGGAGCTTGCCCTGTTTGGCGAGATCGTAGAGCCGGTGGACGCCGGTCGTCGTCTCTTCCGACACGCCCTTGATTGCCTCGACGGTCTTCGTGAGATAGTCCGGCCGCTCCTTGAGGAATCGGTTCAACGTCGCGACGAAAACCTCTTCTTCCTCATTTGACGGCGTAAACAGCGCCTCGCCCGCTTCGACGCGCGCGCCCCACAGCGCGAACATGGTCGCGTCGCCACCGTCGTCGAGGATCATGTTGGCCGTCGTGTCCTGACCCCAGACGAAGATTCGGGTGACATAGTCCCAATATTCCTCGAGGCTCTCGCCCTTCACTGCGAACACGGGCGTTCCACCCGCGGCGATCGCGGCGGCGGCATGGTCCTGCGTGGAAAAGATGTTGCAGCTCGCCCAGCGCACTTCGGCGCCGAGACGAAGCAGGGTCTCGATCAGCACCGCGGTCTGGATCGTCATGTGCAACGAGCCGGTAATCCGCGCGCCCTTCAGTGGCTTCGAAGCTCCATATTCCTCGCGCAGCGCCATTAGTCCGGGCATTTCGGTTTCGGCGATCTCGATTTCCTTGCGGCCGAAATCGGCGAGGGAAATGTCCTTGACGACATAATCGTTGAATCGCGCTTCAGCCTTGGTCGCCACGCCATAGTCTCCGAAAATTTGATTGGGTCGCGCGCGCCCTAGCCGCCAACTGGCTTCAAAGCAAATATAAAGGATTCTTTATATCTGCCGTGCGGAGACCTAATTGGGGCAAAAGAATGGCGCGGAAGCCAAAGCTCCCGCGCCTTCTTTCGTTATCCGCCAGGGTTAGCGGCGGTCGATGTCGATGTCGCGAACGTAGCCGCGATAATCGACGTCGCAGCGGAACCTCAAGTCAGGCTGATAAGCGTAGGCCAGCGAACCGTAGTAGCCGACGCCATAAGGGCTGTAGCCGGCGTAGCGGCCGCTGCTGGCGAGGCCGCGCACGCGAACGCTGCCGCGGTTGGGGTCGACCTGCGTGATGCTGAGCACGCGGCCCGTGCTCGCCGCGGTGCGGACACCGAACAGCGAAGCGAGGATCCCGCCAAGGCTGGTCCGATTGCTCAAACGCGCCTGCACGGCGGCGGTGCAGCGCTGGGTCGCCATCTGCGACACATTATAGGCGTACGGGTTCACGTAACGCGTGTTGTAACCATAGGGGTATCCATATTGGGCGGCGGCGGGGCTTGCCGCGCCGAGCGCCGCGATCGCCGCGCTACCGGCAAGCATTTTCATAATCGTCGTCATGGCCCAGTCTCCTTTCGGGTGGGTTGGAGCCTTCGAGCGATTCAACGAATGGTCTGCGAAACACGGTTCCGGACTCGTCGCGACATGCCTTCGGACCGTCGCTCCAGAGTGAATGGCTGGTGAACAGTCGGCTTGCCGACTAAAGGTTCTCCTGCGGAGCCGGCTCGTCCGAACCCCCGAATCCGCACTGCTTTTGCTCCATCGGAATTTGCTTCGTGATGCGCGTGGCATTTTCCGAATAGGCTTGGGTCACCGAACCGCGATTCACGGTCTTGCCCCGCAGCGGGCTAACGCCTTCGCAGAGGTGGAAGACATGGGGGATCGCGGACGTCTTGGCGCCGTTCTCCGGGGCAATCCAGTAAACGAAATCCTGACCGTTGGTCGCTTCCGTCACTGTCCGTGAGTCCCTGGCGATGTCCTGCGCCTGGCTTGCGACCTCGGGCGAGCAGGCGGTGGTCGGCTGGCCCGCTTTGATCTGTGCCGCGCACTCGTTCATGTCCTCGGTATATTGCTCGACCGAAGGCGGG
>DASTIF010000056.1:0-25802 GCA_035717805.1 Sphingomicrobium sp. | reverse complement strand
AAGACGGTGTCGCCGCCGAGCTGCGCTCCAAGGTCAGCGGTGCCGCCGTAACCGGATCCGCCAATGCCCGACGTTGCGTTGCCGCCGGACCCGTTCGATTTGACGGTGGTGAGGCCAGTCAGCGTCAGCCCGGCAAGATCACCGCTCGAATCCGCGTGCGCCCCGCCGGAGCCTTCACCGTCAAAACCACCCTGACCGGTCCCGCCATCGACGCCGTTTCCGCCGACGCCGCTGGTGTCGACCGTGAGCGCGTTGGCCGTGATGCTACTGCCATCGAACGCGCGGACCCGGGCATAACCGCCATAGCCGTCGCCACCGGTACCGTTGGTCGAGCTTCCGCCCGTTCCGACCGCAGAAACCGTGGTGCTCGTGCCGAGGACCAGGCTGCCGCCATCAATCGCCCAGATAGAGGCGTCAGCACCTTGCCCATAACCTCCACCGAGCATTCCCGCGCCGCCAGTGCCATTTGCGTTGACGATCGTCCCGCCCGTCGCCTGGATCGAGCCCGCGCCCGTTGCTTCCACTCGGGCAAAACTTCCCCAGGCCTCGCCGCCGTAGCCGTTCGTACCCGCGCCACCGATACCTGCGGCGCCGGCAGTGATATGGTCGGCAACCAGATTGCCGCCCACCGTTATCGTCGCTTCGCCGCCATATCCGCCGCCGCCGTCAGTCGAGCCGGCGCCGCCAGTCCCGGTAGCGAGCGCGTCGATTCCACCAGTGGTCGTTCCGGAACCGAGAGCGGCTGTTGTGCTACCGCCGGAACCGCTGCCTCCATAGGCGCCGCCGCCGCCGCGGCCGGTTGCGATTACCGTTATGTCGGCGGTGACGGCCGCATTCGCTTCAGCGTTCAGCGCATCGGCAATGGTGAAGAGAGCCGTCCCGCCATCACCATTTCCGCCAGTGCCCGTTGCTCCGCCAGTCCCGCCGATGGCCTGCGAACTGACCTGCACCGTGCCACCGGTGACCGTGCCCCCGTTGGCCAGAATTTCAAAAGTCGCATCGCCGCCATTGGCGTTGCCGCCGTCGGCGCCGCTTCCGGCCCCGGAGTCTGCAGTAACCAGTGTGTATCCTGATACCGTCAGGCTTCCGCCATCGACGCTTAGAAGCGCCGTGCCGGCATCGGACGACCCTCCGGTGCCGCTGACGCTGATTCCGCCACCGGCGTCGGCGAACAGGTAAATCTCATCGCCGGTGACTGACCCGCCGCTCGCGATCGTCATCGTCGACGTGCCGCCCACTCCCGCTCCGCCAATGCCGGATACGCTGTCGCCGCCGAGCCCCATTCCGAAGGTCCAAAGGGTTGCAAAGTCGAGCTCGCCGCCGGGACCGACATTGATATCGATGGTCGCGCCAGTGCCGGTACCGCCGTTGCCGTCGGTACCGTCGCCTCCGGTGCCGTAGCCGCCTTCGAATGACTCGCCAAAAATCCAATCGCCGGTCAGAGCGAGCGACCCGCCACTTTCACCGTAGAGAAGTTCGATCGCGCCCCCGGTTCCGTCGCCGCCAGCCGAACCATCGCCACCCGTCCCGGCGACCGACTGGTCAAGCGTCCCTGCGGTTATCGTCCCGCCAACCGTAGTCGTCAGCGTGCCGCCGGTCGCCGTCCCGCCTATCGTACCGCCATTGCCGCCAGTCGCATCGGCGCTCATCGAAATCCGGTCGATGACGTGGATTTCGCCGCCGTTGGACGCCGTCAGGACGCCGCCGTCGCCGGCTGCATTCCCGCCCGCGCCGTTCAGCGAATCGCCGCCGGCGGCATTCGCTTCCGAGACGATGTTGGAGGCATTCATGATCCCGCCGTCGGACAGGATCTCGATCGAACCGCCCGTCGCAACCCCGCCGGCGGATTGGCCGGAACCGCCGGTCGCGCTGGCCTTCAGCGTGACGAGTGCAGCGTCGATCCGCGCTCCGGTCAATGCTCCGAAACCGGAATAGCCGCCGGTGGCGCTGCCGCCGGTGACGCCGTCTCCGCCCGACGCGCCGCTGTCGAGCGTGAGTGCTCCCAGCAGGTTGAGGTCGCTGGAAGTGTCCTGCCAACTGGCCGCCTGGGCGATTCCGCCAATCGCATCGCCGCCAATCGAGCCCGCGCCGCCAGTAGCATCGGCATAGAGCTCGGCAGTCCCCATGGTGACGGTGCCCAAGGTGTCGATCAGGGCGCCGCCCCAGTTTTGCTGGGTCCCGGCGTCGAAGACGTAACCGCCCGCGGTCGCCTCGCCGCCAACGCCTTGCCCGGTTCCGCCGGTCCCGCCGTCGCCGCCGAACGCGCCGGAGTACATGATCACGTTTTGATAGGTGGCGCCGCTTGGATCGCCGACCGGTCCGTAATTGCCGATCTCCGTGCTTCCGCCAAAGGCCGCGCCGCCCGCTCCTCCGCCGACGATCCCGGATCCCGCTCCGCCATCGCCGCCAAAGCCGTCAGCGCTCAATTCGACATCGCCAAGCACAATGCTCGAGCCGTTTGCCGACGCCGCGAATGCTCCGCCCGTTCCGTCCTCGCCGGTATAAAGGCCGCCGCGACCTTCGCCGCCCGCGCCCGCGGCGACATTGTCTCCATTACTCGCGCCGCCGCTTCCGCCGATGCCGTTGGCGTTGATCGTCGCATCACCTCCAGTGATCGACGAGGTCGTCGCTTCGGGCACTTCGACGTCGATCTCGTGCCCGCGCGCCTCGATGTAAGCGGTGCCGCCGTCGCCAAGGCCGCCGTTGCCGCCGAAGCCTTCGGACGCATGACCGCCAACGCCCGCTGCGTCGATATTGATGGTCGGGCCGAGAGTGATCGAGCCATCGTAGGACGTGATGCCGGCGATGCCGCCACGGCCGGCGCCGCCCGTCTGGCCGTTGCCGCCGGTGCCCGCAGCATAGAAATTGATGACGCCGTCGACGGTGATGCTGCCCGGGCCGTCGAGCCAGATCGACGGGTTGCCACCATATCCCGCGCCGCCCTGGGCAGCGAATGGAGTCCCCGTTCCGAAATAATCGCCGCCGATCCCGAGCGAGGACAAAGTGACGTCGCCAGTGATGTCGATCGAACCGTCATACGCGTTGAGATGGACGTCGCCACCGCGGCCTTCACCCCCGAGCGTGCCGCCGTCGTACATATTGCCACCGTAACCATCGGCGGTGGCATTCAGGCTTCCGTCAACTGTAATCGAACCACCGCTCCATGCGGTGAAGTTGATATTGCCGCCGCGCCCGTCGCCCGCGCTGCCGTCGCCATTGCCGAGGTTGTCCTGGCCGTTCGCGCTCGAATTGACGGTGACATCGGCAAAGGTCATCGTCCCGCCGGCGGCATCGAGCGTGACATTTCCGCCGACATTGTCCGCGCTCGGCAAATCCGGATTGACCGAAGCGGCGCCGACGTTGGTGTACATGTAAGTCGCCCCGGCGACCGTCAGCGTTCCCTGGAGAATGCCTTCACCGGTGTCGTAGTCGTAGGCATGGAGGTAAATCGAGCCCGCTGTTCCATCGACGGCTTGTCCGGCCGTGAAATTTGCATTGCCGTCGATCGTAAGCGTGCCGCCGTCGACGCCCGCCTCGATGATCGAGGCAAAGGTCGAAGCGGACGTGTAAAGCGTCGCGTCACCCGCAATCATCAGGCTGTAGCCGTAATCGGCGGCGAGAATGATATTGCCGGTGGCTCCGGCACTCACGCTCCTGAGCGTCACGTCGCCTGCGAAATCGATCGAACCAGCGTCTGCTAATGCTTCGATATCGCCTTTTGCATAGCCTTCCACGCGCGATGTGTAGCTGCCGGCGCCGATATCGATGCCGGCGACCGTCCCCGACGAATGCGTGACATAAATCCCCGTCGAATTTTCGTTTATGCTGAGGCCCGCCGACAAAACGATTGCGCCGTTCTCCACGCTTGCCGAAGTCGCGGAATCGAATCCGACAGACCCGCCAAGAAGCATGGTCAGCGCCTGGTTCTTGGGGACCGCGACCATGTAGATTCGATGCGGGTCGCCCACGTTGTCGGCACTTGCCGGGCCGCCGGTCGTCCCGCTGTGGACGATCCCTTCCGGGTCGTCGGTGCCGACGTCGATCGCGATGTCGAACAGGCCCTGGTTCATGGTCATCGAGACTTGATCGCCAGCGGCATAGGCCGCCGAGCCGTTGACCTGAACATTGCCGCCCTGGACGATCCTGGGCGCGACCAGCGCGACATAGCTGTTCTGCTGAAGCGCGTTGATCTGTGCGCCGTTCAGGACTTGAATTGATCCGGCAGTGGTTTGCGTCTTAGCGAAGCTCGCCGAGAAGCCGCTGGCATCGGCGCTGAAAAGGTTCGGCAAGTCGATCGTCGACAAAAGCAATCCGCCAACGTCGAACACCGCGGTCGCGCCGACCACGATTCCGCCGGGGCTGTAGAACCAGACCTTGCCGCCGGTCGACGTGCCGGCGCCGCTTTGAATTTGGCTCAGCACGTGGCCATTGAGCTCGATCGCCCGCGCCGGGTCGTTCGGGATGATCCGGTTGAGGACCGTATAGTCGCTGGTCAGCTGCGGATCGTTGACGAAGGTCGCGACATTTCCCTGCGGAAGAAAATCGACATTGCCTGTCCCGTTTACGTCTGTCGGCGACCAGTTGATTGTCGCGGTCGGCGAACCGATCGTGATGGTCTCGGTCGAATCCGTCAGTCGCAGCTGGGACGCCGTTCCGGCGGAAACGGTCATGTTGCCTCGAAACGCGCCCTGCGCCGGCGCCACCTGGGCGCGTGCCTGTTGCGGAGCAAGGGCGACTGCCGCGATCGCGGCCGACGCACAGGAAATCATCAACGCCTTACGCTTGGTCAGCACAGGACGCGACGCAACACGCACTGGATGGGTCATTTATAGCTCCATGGCCACAAGCGGGTGGAAAGCGAGATCAGGACTCTTGGATCGGGTTTTTCCGACAGGACCCCGACATGGGTCAGCGGAAAGGCCAGGGTCGTGTCGAGCATGAACCGGTCGAAAGCGACTCGAACGCCGCCGCCGACCGAATTGAGGTGCTTGCTTCCTTCGACCACCGTCAGTCGATCGAGATTGCTCACGCGCGCATGATCCCAGAATGCGTAGCCCTCGACAGCGGGCGTATGGGCATTGACCGGGACGGTGCTTCCGATCCTTAGTTCGGCCTGCGTTCCCCAGCCTCTGTCGCCAAGCAGCGCGCCCGGATCGTATCCGCGGCCGACCGTATAATTGCCGGCTGAAAATTCCTCGAAGCTCAGGAGCGGCTTCCACGCATATTGGCCGCGAACGCCCAGGGCGAAAGTGAACTTCGGGTCGGGGCGGAACTCGCCGTACAACAAGGTCCGGACGACTGCCGCGGTTGACCTGCCCTCGATCCGGCTTGGCGGAACCTCGCCGTCCTCCAGGCACTCGGCACCGGTCGGGCCGCACGAATCCGTCGCCCCGAAAATATCGAGTCCCTTGCGAAGCTCCAATTGGCCGTTGAACCGCCAGACGGGCACCGCCAGAGAAAAGCCGGGAGCGAAGCTCGTGTCGACAGCATCGAGGGACAGGCGCCCGAACGCGACACGCAAGCGATCCCTGCTTAGATCGATCGAATTGAGGTCGACGTCCTGGTTGATGATGTCGAGGCCCGCCGCTCCGCGCAGCGTGCGCGCAAGGCTTCGGACGAATGGATAATCGGCCTGCAACGTGGCCAGCAGCGTGCGCGCCTTGACATCGTCTTCGCCATCGATGTCGGGGTGCGCCCAGGCGTAGGTAAACAGACCCGAAACACCGAGCCCCTGCGGTCCGAGACGGAAATCATGGCCGAGCTGAACAGTCTGCTGCTCATCGAAATCGGCGGTGGTGAATCCAGCGATGGTCGTTCGGTCGCCCAGCCCCGTGAGACCGAATAGCTGAGCCCTGAGCAGGCCGCCCCAGCGTCCGAGCTCTCGCGAGCCGCCGTTCTGTATATTGAAATCGGCATAAGCAGGTGTTCTTTGGACGGTGACGTCACCGATGACCTCGCCGGGCGCTCCGCCAGCCGGCCGAAGCGTCAGCCGGACCACATATCCCGGAAGGTCGCTCGCGAGGAGAAGATAGCGCTCGGCGTCGAAGCGATTGAACACCGGTTGTTTCGTCAGTTCGTTCAAATAACCGGCGATGGCTTGTTCCGCGCCGCTCGCGTTGCCGCGCACCCGCACCTGGGTCAGGCGCGCGAGAAGAACCCGGAAATGGACGATTCCGTCCTCGATCCGCTGCTCGGGGACCTGGACGGCGGCGATGTAACCGGCATCGCGAAGAACGGTCGCGGCGCGGTCGCGGATTTCGCAGACGACGCTGATCGGCTGTTCCGTCCCGACCAGGTTCGCGTAGGACGAATCGAGCGGCGGCGGCTGGATTCCATCGAGCCCCTCGAACTCGACTCCGCGGACCGTGAACCGGACATTCTGATATTCGGGACTGTCCAACGCACAGGGCGCGCGCTCGATTTCACCTTCGACCTCGAGCTGCGGGGCTCTCTGCCGCGATTGTTCGGATGGCGGTCGAGTGACCTCCTCGCGAGTCGGCGGAACGATTTGCGGCGCCGTCTGCGCTGCAACCATCGTCGGCGTCGAAGCAAGCACCGGCGCGAGCAGCAGAGCAACGGCTCTTCTGTCTGCGCGACTTTTCGAAAGTCCTGCCATGGCCCCCTCCCCGGTGCGCGAGTCGCTCACCCGAAAGAACCAGTTTAGAGCAGGTTAACCAAGTTGCGACAAGCGGATAGCTAATCGTCCTCAAGTCACCGGCGATATTTTGTGTCGAAATGATACTGGACGAGCGAGAGGACTCGCGTGCGACCCCTCGTGACTCGCGCTTTATTCGACGCCCGAGTCGCGTCGCAGAGTCGACGCTCGCGTTTTTCGAATCGAGTCCATTTGCCCGACCGCTACCGTAGAGTCCTCGAAGCGTGCCAAAACAGCCCGATCGAGCCTCCGTTTATTGACTTTCGGTTAACCTTTGCTACCCCTGACCGGTTAACCAATAGGGGTTAGCCAATAGGGGAGTTGAGCCATGACCGGGACCACGGCCAACAATCGTAAATACTTAATGTCAGGAGCGGCGGTCATTCTCGTCGCCGCAGGAGCCTATGGGCTCGGAAGGGTGTATCCGCCTCTCGGCCCGAGCGCCGGGACGATCGCTCCCGCGGAGCGCTATCAGGCGAGCCAAGTCGGTGAAGGCGACGTCACGCTGGGTGATACGTCCGTGGCGGAGCTGATGCAGACCGACGCATTTGAAGTGATGGTCCATGATCCGAACTTTCGCGCGCTCGCCAAGGATCCGGGCTTTGCATCGCTGATGCAAAATTCGCAGGTGATGTCGGCGATCGCCACCGATCCCGCTGCCTTTGCGGCGCTCGCCAAGGATCCGCAGGCTTTCCGTTCGATGGTTCGCAATGCGGAGGCATTTTCCGCGGCCATGCGCGGCACGAACGCTCGGCAGATGGACGCAATGTCCGCGATGGCAATGCATTCGCAGGCCTTCAAGGTGCTCGCTCAATATCCGGGCGCGCTTCAGGCAATTGCGATGAACGCCAATGCGTTCGCCAAATTCGCCAACGATGCTCCCGGGTTCAAGGCGCAGGCCATGAACCCCGCGACAATGCCGGCGATGGCGCGCGAAGCTGCGGCGTTCCAGGCATTGGCCAGGGATGATGCCGCAATGCGGGTTCTTGCGAGGGACGCCTCCGCGTTCCAGGTCCTCGCCGCGAATGCGGATGCATTCAAGGCGATGGCGGCCAACGCCTCGGCCTTGTCGGCCGCGGCAAAGAGCGCCGATTCCTTCGCCGCGCAAATGCGCCAGGTGAATGGGTCGACCGCCGGAGCGATGAAGGCGGTGTCGATGCATGCATCGGCGCTTGGCACGCTGGCGATGCAGCCGGCAGCCTTCAAGGCGGCGGCAATGCATCCGGTCGCGTTTGCGACCCTTGCCCGCTACCCCGGAGCGCTTCGCGCGATGGCGATGGATCCCGGTGCCTTCGGGAAGTTCGCTAACGATGTTGCGGGATTCAAGGCGCAGGCCATGAACCCGGCGACGATGCCGGCCATGGCTCGCGAGGCGGCGGCGTTCAAGTCGCTGGCGAGGGACGATGCAGCGATGCGGGCTCTCGCAAGAGACGCCTCGGCGTTCAAGACGCTTGCCCAAAGCGCCTCGGCGTTCAAGGCGCTCGCGGCCAACGCAGATGCATTCAAGGCCGCGATGAACGTCCAGATGCTCAGCGCAATGGCCGCCAACGCCAAGGCCTTTTCCGTCCTCGCGGCGAATGCCGAAGCGATGAGAGCGGCCGCGATATCGGCCCAGGCGTTCAAGGCCCAGATGGCGGCTGCGCAAATGGCATCGTCGGGCGCGATGAGCGCGCAGATGATGACGCAGATGATGGACAATCCGAAAGCCTTCGCGATGATGGCGACACATCCTGTTGCGTTTGCAACCTTCGCTCGGGATGCGGCCGCCATGTCGATCGTCGCTCGTAACGCGCAGGCATTCCAGACGCTCGCGAAGTCGGCCGCTTTCCAGTCGCTGGCCAGGGACCCGTCGTTCGCCGCCGCGGTTCGTAGTCCGGGCTTCGCAACGGCGATGAACGCCAGCTGATATTAATCGTCGGCGAAAGCCGAACTGGGGGGCGTATGAGTGTAGGGGGCGGGCGGCTGGGCCGTGCATCCACGAGTCTGGCCGCCGCGCTCCTTTGCAGCACGGCGGCTGTGGCGCAGCAGGCGCCGGAGCCCCCGACGCCGCAGCCCGACACCACGACCATTGAAGAGCCGGTCGCCCAGCCCGACACGCCGCCTGACGATTCGCCGCCCAAAAAGCCGGACGAAGGGCCCGAGCATGTTCCGCCGGGCGAGTCCGCGTCTGGTCTGGATCTGTCGACTCTAGAAACCAACGACCTAACCCTTCTCTATTTCGACCCTGCGCAGACCTATCTGACGCCCTACGTCGCGCGTGCGTTCGAGAACGCGCTCGAGTTTCACCGCGAGAAATTCCACTGGACGCCGTGGGATCGTACGACTTTGCTGATCAAGGATTTCGGCGACTACGGCAACGCGGCGGCTCGCGCGTCGCCGAACAATGCCGTGCTGCTCGATGTCGCGCCGCTCGCGATTTCGATGGAGACGCTCACTCCGGGCGAGCGCTTTTTCACACTTACGAACCATGAGCTCACGCACGTTGCGACCATGGATGTGTGGAACAGCCAGGACGCCTTCTGGCGCCGATTCCTTCACGGCAAGCCGATGGCGATCCAGGAGCATCCCGAATCGATCCTCTGGAATTTCCTTGCAACGCCGCGAAACAACACTCCCAGGTGGTACCTGGAAGGTAGCGCTGTCTTCTTCGAAACCTGGATGGCCGGCGGTCTCGGCCGTGGCCAGGGCGCCTACGACGACATGGTGTTCCGGGCGAAGGTCCGCGACGGTGACAAATTCTACTCGCCGCTTGGTCTGGAGTCGGAAGGCATCGCCGTCGATTTCCAGGTCGGGGTCAACGACTATCTCTACGGGACCCGCTTCTTCTCCTACCTCGCGCTGAAATACGGGCCGGAAAAAAGTCTCGAGTGGCTTCGGCGCGACGAGGGCAGCAAGGCTTACTATGCCGCCCAGTTCAAGCACGTTTACGGACGCAATCTCGACGACGTGTGGAACGACTGGATCGCGTTCGAGCACCAGTTTCAACAGGAAAATCTCGCTCGGCTCGCCCAATATCCGCTGACCAAAACGACCGCGCTGAGCCCAAGGGGCCTGGGCTCGATGTCTCGCGGCTACGTCGACCCGAGAACGAACAGCCTGATCGCCGCTTTCCGGTACCCCGGGGTGATCGGCTTTCTCGGGCGAATGGACCTGGCGACTGGCAAGCTGACAAAGCTCCAGGAAATCAAGGGCATGATGCTCTACAACGTGACGAGCCTTGCCTACGACCCGGACTCCCGCACCGCTTATTACACCGAAGACAATGGCGCCTTCCGCGACATCTTCGCGATCAATGTCGATAGCGGTAAAAGGAAGATGCTGCTCCGCGACGCGCGCATCGGCGAGCTCGTGGTCAATCCCGCGGACAAAGCGATGTGGGGAATCAGGCACCAGAACGGCTTCGCCACGATCGTTCGGATTCCCCCGCCCTACACCGGGTTCAACCAGGTCCATACGTTCAAATACGGCCAGCTTCCGTTCGACCTCGACATCTCGCCCGACGGCAAAATGATCTCGGCCGCGTTCGGCGAAATCGACGGCAATCAGACCATGCGGGTCTGGGACCTTCCTCAATTGGAGGCCACCGGCGAGCCCGTCGAAATCGCCCGTCTTTCGATGCCGCCGTCGATTCCCGAAGGCTTCGTCTTCGCCCCCGACAACAAGACGATGTACGGGACGTCTTATTATACGGGCGTCTCCAACGTCGTGCGCTTCGATATCCCGACCCAGAAGTTCGATATCGTCAGCAATGCCTCGACGGGCTTTTTCCGTCCCAATCCGCGGCCCGACGGTTCGCTCATCGCCTATGAATATAGCGGCGAGGGCCTGCAACCGGTGCGTTTCCAACCCGAGGTGCAGGAGAATCTCGGAACGATCGACCTGCTCGGGACTCGGGTGGTCACCGCGCATCCCGAGCTCAAGCAATGGGGCGTGGGCTCCCCGGCCGATATCCCCCTTGACGAGCTGATTACCGCCCGCGGCAAATATCATCCGTCCGAACGAATGAAGCTCGCCGCCACCTATCCCATCGTCGAAGGCTATAAGGGCGCGATCTCGCCGGGATACTTCCTGCACTGGGAAGACCCGATGCAGTTCCACCAAATTAATCTCAGCTTCAGCGTCTCGCCGTTCGACCGCATGCGAGACAAGGACCGGTTGCACGCGAGCGTCGAGTACAAGACTCTCAATTGGAACCTCAAATACCGGCACAACGGCGCCGACTTCTACGATCTGTTCGGTCCAGTGGAACGAAGCCTGCGCGGAGAAATGTTCAGCGTCGGCTACGAGAAGACCAAAATCTACGACCCGCCGCGCCAGCTCGACCTGTTCGGGTCGGCCGCCGTCTATCTCGGCCTCGAGCGCTTGCCGTCCGCCCAGAACATCCCGAGCCCGAAGAATATCGCCTCGTTCGAAGCTGGCGTGAAATATACCAACACCCGCAAGGCCCTGGGCGGAGTCGATCACGAGAAAGGCATTCAATGGCGGGCGATCGCCGACTTCGATTATGCGCAGGAGCATGCCTTCCCGAAGCTTTCGGCCGGGATCGACTATGGCGTTCCGCTACCGCTGCCGAACAGCTCGTTCTGGGTCTATGCGCATGCCGGCTCGGCCTGGGGCGAGAAGCTGCATCCTTTGTCGGCCTTCTATTTCGGTTCGTTCCGCAACAATTACGTCGATAACCGGCCGGAGAAACGGTACCGCGAGCTCGAAAGCTTCCCCGGGTTCGACATCGACGAGATAGCTGCCCGGCGCTTCGCCAAGGTCACCGGCGAGGTGAATCTTCCGCCGCTGCGCTTCGCCGAGGTCGGGACCCCTTCCTTCTATCTCAGCTATATACGGCCGGCGGTGTTCGGCGGCGTCATGGCAGCGAAGACGCCCGATGGCGATAGTCGCCGTTACATGGACATCGGGGCTCAGTTCGACCTCAATTTCACGGTCATGTTGCGCTTGCCCATGGTCCTGTCCTTCGGCGCCGCCGCCGGCTTCGAGGATGGTCATTATCGTCAGACCGAATGGCTGGCATCGCTCAAGATCATGTAACCGTGGCCGCGTTTCTTACAGAAGCTGCTCATTGGGGCTTCGCCCTCGTTCCAGTCCTCGTCCTGCTCGCAATCTTCGTCTGGCTCGACGCGTTCGAATTGATGAGCTTTCGCGAAATACTGTTATTGCTCCTGCTCGGCGGTGTTGCCGCGATCGCGGCCTACCCTGTCAGCGGCCGGCTGATCGACACGCTTCCGCTCGGTTTCTCTGGCTATAGCCGTTTCGTCGCTCCATGGATCGAGGAGGCGCTGAAAGGCGCCGCAATGGTCGGCCTCTTCTGGTTCAACCGCATCGGCTACAAGCTGGACGCCGTCATTTCCGGCTTCGCGATCGGCGCCGGCTTCTCGGTCGTCGAGAACATCATCTACCTGAGCATCTTCCCGGAATACGGCACCGGGACCTGGCTGGTGAGAGGTTTGGGGACCGCCGTCATGCACGGCACCACGCTCGCGATTCTCGCCGCGATCGCTCACGAGCTCGCCGAACGCGAGACCCGCGAGTCAGCCGGCGAGTTCAAGTTCAACCTGTTGTGGTTCCTGCCCGGCTATTTCGTAGCCGTCGCGCTACACATGGCGTTCAACCAGTTTCCTGACCGGCCGATGCTGGCGATGATGGGCGCGATCATCGTCGCTCCTATCGCCATCATTGCCGTTTTCCACTTCGGGACCGCTGAAGCGGAGCGCTGGCTCGCGGCCGAATGCGCCGAGCACCAGGCGCAACTGGACGCTTTGAAAGCCGGAAGCTGGCCCGACAGCCCGTCGGGCCGGAAAGTGGCCGCGCTGGCTGACCGATTGGGTCCGGAAGCGACAAAGAGAGCACGGCGCTACTGGGAGCTGCAGGCATGGCTCGTGGTCCAGGCCGAGGAAACGATGATGGAGGAAGCGTCCGGCGACGTGTCGCTCGATGCTGCCGAGGTCAAAGCCGCGTTCGCCGAGCTTGCGGGCCTCAAACGGGCCCTCGGCAAGAGCAGTTTCACCGCGCTGAAGGCGCTGCTGCCGTTCAGCCGCAACGATTATTGGGAAGTGTCGGAGCTTCGCCAGCGCGTTGCGCGCTGAGATCAAACGAACCGTTCGCCAAGCACCTCGAGCGAGGCGTCGTGTGTCAGGTCGAGATGAAGCGGAGTCACGGTGACGAACCCATCGTCGATGCCTTCGAGGTCCGTCGAATGCCCGGGCGTCTGGATCATCGGGCCCAGGCCGAACCAGTAATAATCATAGCCGCGCGGATCCGTGCGCTGGACGATCCGAAGGCGGCCATAATCACGGATTCCTTGCCGGCAGACTCGTATCCCGTTGATCTTCTCGGGGGCAAGCGCCGGAAAGTTGACGTTGATCAGCGTTCCTGGCGGCGGCTCGAAATCGATTAGCGGCGCAAGCACCTTCTCCGCCCAGGCTTCCGCGGCGGCGAACGGCACCGTGTCGCCCATGCCCTCTCGCGAATAGCTTTGACTGAGCGCTATCGAACGGACTCCGGCAAGCGCGCCTTCCATCGCCGCCGAGACGGTTCCCGAATAGGTGACGTCCTCGCCGAGGTTCGCTCCACGATTGATTCCCGAAAGGATCAGGTCCGGCGGCGAATCCTTCATGATATGCGCGAGCGCCAGCATCACTGCGTCGGTCGGAGTCCCGGTCACCGAGAACCGCCGCTTGTCGTGCCGGCGGAGGCGGATGGGCTCGGTCAGGGTCAGCGAATGGCCGGCGCCCGACTGCTCCTCGGTCGGTGCAACCACCCAGATGTCGCTGGAAAAGGCCTGGGCGACATTTTCCAGCAGGTCGAGTCCGCGGGCATTGATGCCGTCGTCGTTGGTGAGAAGGATGCGCATCCGCTTCGCCTCATAGCGGCCGCTCCAATCCGGGCAACTGCGGGCAAATTGCGCCATATCGGCAACAGCTTGGCCTTTTCTTCACCGCTGTACCGTCAGCGCTTGTTAAGCACCGGTCGCTTATTTATAGGCGCGCTCGGGGATTACCGACTTGCCCGGTCTAAGTCCCGGGAAAGTCTCGTTAATCCGCCTCCGGCTGCACCGGTGGCCCGGTCGCAGCAGCGATGGCGGGCACATGGGGACCATCGGGCCGTTTGCCCGACGGATGAGTGGGAGGGGTTTCATGGCGACTGCACTTGTCGACCTGTTCAATAAAAGGCCGGTACCGTTCGATCGGATCGTCCTTCCGGAAAACTACAGCCCCTCCGAAAAAGAAGAGTTCATGTGCGACCTCCATCGCGCCTACTTCCTCAGGAAGCTTCGCGAATGGAAGGAAGCGATCGTCGAGGAATCGCGGCAGACCATGGCGCAGCTGCAGGTCGATTCGCTTCGCGAGCCGGACCTTGCCGACCGCGCGTCCAGCGAAACCGACTGGTCGATCGAGCTTCGGACCCGCGACCGCCAGCGCAAGCTGATTTCCAAGATCGATGGTGCGGTCCGGCGCCTTTACGAAGGCGAATACGGTTATTGCGAAGTGACCGGCGACCCGATCTCGCTGGCGCGCCTGGAGGCGCGGCCGATCGCAACAATGACCCTGGAGGCGCAGGAGCGCCACGAGCGGATCGAAAAGATCTCCCGGGACGACTAAAGCGCTCGGCGCTTTGGGCGAACGGGATGCGCGACGATTAGTTCAAGCCGCGCGCGGCAGGCCGAGCCTAATGCTCGTAATGGCCGGCAAGCTCGTCCTTGAGCCTGAGTTTTTCCTTCTTGAGTTGATGGAGAAGATCTTCGTTCGGGTGCGGCCGGTGCTCTTCTTCGTCGATCATCGCGTGGATGGCTGCATGCTTGGATGCGAGAGCCTCGGCCTCTACCTTGTCCATCGGTGTCGTTCCTTTCGTGAACACGAGTGACAACGCCGACAATAAATCACGAATCTTTGCATTTGTCTTGCTTGCCCCCCATCGGCCCGCCGAGCGCGGCACGCATTCCGTCGCGCGGATCGGTCGCGATGACACCGTCCCGCATCGGCACAGCGGCCGAGGCGGGGCACCGGATGGCGCATTTGCGCGTTTTCAGCTGCACCTGAAACTGGCATTTTGGGGTTCATGGACGACTCGAACGACCTGCCCGACCCGGAAGTCAGGATCACGCCGAGGCTGATCGATTCCTTTTACACGGAAGCGATGCTGCTCGCCGACGAGGCGCACTCCTATTTCGACGACGCCGGGCGCGAGCATCGCGGTGAGCTGGATCCGTTCACGCGGGTCAATTTCGCCTGCGAATCGCTGAAAGTCACGACTCGCATCATGCACATCGTCGCCTGGCTTCTGACCCAGCGGGCCATCGACAGCGGCGAAATTCCGTTCCGCGAAGGCAGGCGGCCGGAGCGCCGGCTGGGCCATGCACAGGAGAGCGATCCACTGATCGTTTCGAGACTGCCGGAAGCGGCGCAGCGGCTCGTCAGCGCCAGCGCCGACCTCTACGCCCGGGTGAAACGCCTCGACGAAGGCAATCTGGCCGAAGAACCGGCGCAAAGTCCGGCAAGAGCCTTGATGGGCCGGCTCGAGCGCGGTCTCAGCGGCCAGGGCTAGAGAGTCTCGAGGCGGGTTTTCGCTTCCCGGTATTGCCGTTCCAGTAGCGCGACATAATCGCCGGTCGGCCGGATCCGGTCGATCGCTCCGATCCCCTGCCCCGATCCCCAGATATCGCGCCATGCCTTGCTCCGGCTCGATCCTTCCGAGCCGAATTCGGCCGGAAGCGAGTCGAGCTTGTCGAGCGAATCGGGGTCGAGCCCCGACCGCTCTATCGAGGAGCGAAGATAATTGCCGGCGATTCCGGTGAACAAGGCGCTATTGACGATGTCGGCGGCACCGCCGTCGACAATTGCCTGCCGATAATCGTCCGAGCAGCGCGCCTCGGGAGTCGCGATGAACGGCGATCCGACATAAGCGAGGTCAGCGCCCGTTGCCTGGGCGGCGAGGACAGCCGAGCCGGTCGAGATCGCTCCCGACAGGATCAGCGGACCGTCGAACCAGGCGCGAATTTCCTGCACCAAAGCGAAGGGCGACCAGCGGCCGGCGTGACCCCCTGCCCCCGCCGCCACCGCGATCAGGCCATCGGCGCCCTTGGCGATGGCCTTCCTGGCAAAGCGGTCGTCGATGACGTCATGAAGCGTGGTGCCGCCCCAGCCATGAACCGCCTGGTTGAGTTGCTCGCGCGCTCCGAGCGATGTGATGACGATCGGTACCTTCCACTTCTCGCAGACCGCCATGTCCGCTTCGAACCGGTCGTTGGACCGATGGACGATCTGGTTGACTGCAAATGGCGCGGCCGGCCTGTCCGGATTATCGCGACCATGCGCGGCGAGCGCTTCGTTGATTTCTTGAAGCCATTCGTCGAGCTGTGAGGCCGGCCGAGCGTTGAGCGCCGGGAAGCTTCCGACGATCCCGGATGTGCACTGCGCGATGACCAGCTTCGGGTTGGAAATGATGAACAGCGGCGCGCCGATCACCGGAATCCGCAAATTGGAAAGGATCGGCGGTAGGCTCATTCCCGCCCGGCGTATTCAGGCGGCCGCGCGCGTGAGCCAGGGCGCGTAGAACTCGCGGAGCATGGCGACGACGACAGCGGGATCGTCCTGGGTGTTCACCCGGTTGCGGAACTCAGCCGACCCTGGAAGGCCCTTGGTGTACCAGCCGATATGCTTGCGAGCGAGGTTGACACCGGTCTGGCGGCCGTAAAGCGCCAGCATCTCCTCATACTGAGCGAGCATCGCGTCGAGCTGCTCGTCCAGCGATGGGTCCGTCCAGGCGCCGCCCTGGACGAGCTCGGCAATAGCCTGCGCAAGCAGCCAGGGTCGCCCATAGGCACCGCGGCCGATCATGATCCCGTCAGCCCCTGACTGCGCCAATGCCTGGCGCGCGTCCGCGATCGAGCAAATGTCGCCGTTGACGATGACTGGAATCGAGACGGCGTGCTTGACCCGCTTCACGAACGCCCAATCGGCCACGCCCTTGTAGAGCTGGCAACGGGTGCGGCCGTGGATGGTGATCATCCGCACTCCCGACTGCTCGGCAATCCGAGCCAGCTTGGGCGCATTGAGGCTGTCGTGGTCCCACCCCATCCGGGTCTTGAGAGTCACCGGCAGCTTCACCGCCTTGACCGTAGCTTCGATGATCGCAGTCGCGGTCTTCAAATCGCGCATCAGCGCCGATCCCGCCCAGCCGTTGACTACCTTTCGAACGGGGCACCCCATGTTGATATCGATAATCGCAGCGCCACGGTCCTCGTTGAGCTTCGCCGCCTCGGCCATGACATGTGGCTCGCAACCCGCGAGCTGGAGCGACACCGGCTGCTCGCTCGGATCCCACAGGGATTTCTGAAGCGACTGGCGGGTTTCGCGGATCATTGCCTGGCTTGCGATCATCTCGCTGACCGTCAGGCCGGCGCCGTAGCGCTTGACCACGCGCCGGAACGGCAGGTCGGTGACGCCGGTCATCGGCGCCAAAATTACGGGCGCGTCGACTCGTACAGGGCCGATCTCGATTGGCTTCAGCTCGGGCATGGGAGGGCGGGAGATAGTGGAACAAGTCTTGGCGGACAAGGCGAGCCGCCCTAGAGGGCGGCCGCAATGACGGTAACGGCACTCATTGTCGCGGCGGGCAAGGGCGAACGGCTCGGCGACGGCCTTCCCAAGCAATATCGAATGCTCGGCCGCAAGCCCGTGCTTCGCCGCGCTGTCGAAGCGCTTGCGTCGCATCCGGCGATTGCGGCTGTACGCGTGGTCGTCGGCGCGGGACAGCAAGCGTTGGCAAGCGAGGCGTTGAAAGGGCTCGAAGTAGGCGAATTGATCGAAGGCGGTGCCGAGCGCGCCGATTCCGTCCGTGCGGGCCTCCGGCTATCGCAAGGCGATGCGATCATGGTCCACGATGCCGCGCGCCCTTTTTGTCCGCCGGCGGTCATCGACCGCCTGCTCGCTCCGCTTGAGTTTTTCGATGGCGCCGCGCCGATTCTTCCAGTCGGCGACACGCTCGCAAAAGCATCGGACCGAATCGACGCACCAATCGACCGCGCCGGCATCGTGCGGGTGCAAACTCCACAGGCCTTTCGTTTCGCCGCCCTCAAGAGCGCCTATGAAAATTGGCAGGGTGACTCGCCGACGGACGAAACCACGGTCGCCCGAGCCGCCGGCTTAAGCGTCGCCGCGGTCCAGGGGGATCCGGCGCTCGAAAAGATCACGGCTCCCGGCGACTTCGAGCGGGCCGAGCAGTGGCTCGCCTCGCGCCTGACCCCGCGTACGGGCATGGGCTTCGATGTCCACGGCTTTGCCGGCGAAGGCCCGCTCATGCTCGGCGGAATCGCGATCCCGCACCACCGCGGCCTCGCTGGCCATAGCGACGCCGACGTCGTGCTCCATGCAATCACCGACGCATTGCTGGGCGCCGCCGGACTGGGTGACATCGGCGAGCATTTCCCGCCTTCGGACCCGCAATGGAAAGGCGCGGCTTCGGCGCAATTCCTTGCGCATGCGGCCCACCTGATTTGGGAACGCGGGGGTGCGATCGATCATGTCGACTGCACAATCATCTGCGAATCGCCCAGAATCGGGCCGCACCGGGAGCAAATGCGCGCCCGGATCGCTGACATTCTCGAACTGAAACCGGCGAGCGTGAGCATCAAGGCGACGACCACGGAGGGGCTGGGCTTCACCGGTCGCGGCGAGGGAATTGCAGCGCAGGCGGTCGCGAACATTCGACTGGAGATCATTTGATGGCCGAAAGGCTTCTTCCGCAGGAGCTTTACGACAAGGCGAAGGAAGTCGTCGAAGCGAACCGCAAGGCCGAAAGGACGGTCGCGGTCGCCGAAAGCTGCACCGGCGGGCTGGTCTGTGCCGCGCTGACCGAAATTCCCGGCTCCTCCGAGATTTTCGAAGCCGGCTATGTCACCTATTCGGACGCCTCCAAGGTCGACGATCTGGGGGTCAGCGAGGAGGTCGTCGAGACCTTCGGAGCGGTCAGCGTCGCCACCGCCTGGGCAATGGCTCGCGGGGCGCTGTCGGCCTCGAAAGCAGACATCGCGGTCGCGATCACGGGAATTGCGGGGCCAGGCGGCGGCACTCCGGCGAAACCGGTGGGGACCGTTGTCTTCGCAAGGGCCGAACGGGGAGCGGACCCGTCGCAGATCGTCGCCGATCAGAAGCTCTTCAAAGCCGACGGAAGAGCGGGCGTCCGGCTTCAGGCGGCGCTTTGCGCGCTCGAATTGCTGATGCCGTAAAGCTCGGCCGCGCGGCGCTCGAACGCGCCCGTCATCCGCCGCAGGGCACGGTCGAACATCTGCCCCGCGAGCGTCTCGAACAATCGTGACCTAAAGGCGAAATCCACGGAGAAATGGAGGTCGGTTCCGCCGTCGGACGCTCTTTCGAATCGCCACTCGTTGTGAAGATATTTGAGCGGGCCTTCGATGTAATCGACGCAAATGCGATCCGGCCGCTCCTTGACGACCCGGCTCGTGAACCGCTCCTTGAAGGCGCTGAACCCGACCACGAGGTCGGCGATCGTTTCCGTCTCGCTCGACGAACGGACCCGGACCGCCACAACCCAGGGCAAAAACTCGTCGTATCGGTCGACATCGGCGACCATGTCGAACAACTGGTCCGGACTGTAGGGAAGGTGGCGCGCTTCGCTGTGTCGCGGCATCAGCCGTTCGCGTTGGCTAGCCGCTCGGCGCGGGCGGCCTGCATCTTCTTGAAATCGTCGCCCGCATGATAGCTCGAACGAGTCAGCGGCGAGGCAGCGACCAGAAGGAAACCCTTGGCCCGCGCGATGGCCCCATAAGCGTCGAACGATTGCGGAGTGACGAATTCCTCGACCCTGGCATGGCGTGGCGTCGGCTGGAGATATTGGCCCATGGTCAGGAAATCGACGCCGGCCGAGCGCATGTCGTCCATCACCTGGTGGACTTCGAGCCGCTGTTCGCCAAGACCGACCATCAGCCCCGACTTGGTGAAAATGTGCGGCGCCTTGCGCTTGACACTCTCCAGCAAGCGAAGCGACGCATAGTAACGCGCGCCGGGCCGAATCGTCGGGTAAAGGCGCGGCACGGTCTCGAGATTGTGGTTGTAGACGTCGGGCCCGGCTTCGACGATGGCGTCGATCGCGCTCTCCGCCTTGTTGCGAAAGTCGGGCGTCAGAATCTCGATTGTCGTGCCCGGCGTCGTCCGGCGAAGCGCCTCGATCACCTTGACGAACTGCGACGCTCCACCGTCCGGAAGGTCGTCGCGGTCCACGCTCGTCACGACAATATGCTCGAGTCCAAGCTCCGCGGCGGCGGTCGCGACATGCTCCGGCTCCAGCGGATCGACAGCGCGCGGCATCCCCGTCTTGACGTTGCAGAAAGCGCAAGCCCGGGTGCAGGTGTCGCCGAGGATCATCACGGTTGCGTGCTTCTTGGTCCAGCACTCGCCGATGTTGGGGCAGGCCGCTTCCTCGCAGACCGTGGCGAGGTTGAGCTCACGCATCAGTCGTCGCGTCGAATGGTAACCCGGGCTGGTCGGCGCCTTGACGCGGATCCAGTCGGGCTTGCGCTGCTTCGGTGCGGCTGCGGGCACGTTCATGGCGGCCAGATAGCGATTGCCGCCGAGGCTTGCCAGCCCCGCCCTCGCCTCGCTAGCGCGCATCCATGCCGTACATGAAGCAATTGATCCAAGGCTATCGCCGGTTTCGCGAAACCGGCTGGGCGCGCGAGCGCGAGCGATGGGCCGAGCTTGCGGAGGGCCAGAGCCCGAAGGTGATGATCCTGGCCTGCGCCGACAGCCGAAGCGACCCCGCCGAAATTTTCGACGCGCGCCCGGGCGAAATGTTCGTCGCTCGAAACATAGCCGCGCTTGCGCCGCCTTATGAGACCAGCAGCGGCTTCCACGGCGTCTCGGCGGCGCTGGAATTCGCTGTGACCCAGCTCGAGGTCGGCGAGATTCTGGTCATGGGCCACGGCATGTGCGGGGGCTGCGCCGCCTCGCTGACCGGGGCCTTCGATGACGTGCCGCCGGGCGAAGGTCATTTCATCGGCGATTGGGTGCGCATGCTTTCAGATGCGCGAGAGCGCGTCCGTGCCCGCCACGGCGAACTCGATCGCGAAGCATTTCTCGATATGGAACATGAGGCGGTGAAGGTCAGCCTCGCGAACTTGCGGACATTTCCGTGGATCGCCGAGCGCGAGGCAAATGGCCGCCTGACGCTGCACGGCGGCCATTTCTCGATCGCGGAAGGACGGCTTTATCTGCTCGACGAGGCGGAAGGAACCTTCCGCCCCGTCTAAGCAGAGTGGCCTAACACCTTACGTTATAATTGTAATGCGGCTGGCCGTATTGGTCGACGTAATAGCAATAGCCGCGGGTGTCGCGATAATATTGCCGGCCGTTGACGACCGCCCCGAGAACGCCGCCCAGGATCGCGCCGGCAATGGCGCCTTCACCCGTGCTCACGCCCGGGATCACAGCGCCGGCGATCGCGCCGCCGGCCGCGCCGACGGCCGCGCCGGTTACTGCGCGACTGGTTTGGCTATTCTGATAATAAGGGCTGTTGTAGCCGTAGCCATACGGGCTTCCGTAGGAGCTTCCGTACGGGTTGGTGGCGCAACCGGTCAGCGCGATGCTGCCCGCCAGCGCCGTAAGTGCCAGTCTTTTCATGTCCCTCGTCCTCCAAACAAAACCCCCGGAATCCCTTGTGTGGCATCAGTGCACGAAGCGGCGTTTCGTTCCCGCATCGATCATCTGGCGTTAATCTGGAGGCCCCGGCGCGCGCCGGACTGTGGTCATTCCGCGACATCGCGGTAGATGCATCCGAAATTGACGAGGATTCGCGCCGATGAACGACAGGACGGAAAGCAGCCGTGATGCCAACATCGCCTTGCTGATCGACGCCGACAACGCCTCGCCCGAGCATCTCGACGAAGTGCTTCTGGTTCTCGGCGAGCTTGGAACGATCAACATTCGCCGCGCTTATGGCAATTGGGCCAAGGCGAGCTTGAAAGGCTGGGGCGACCTAAGCGGACTTCATTCGATCGTTCCGATGCAGCAGTTCGACGTCGTCAAGGGCAAGAGCGCCACCGACATGCGGATGACCATCGACGCGATGGACCTGCTCTACCGAGGCAATGTCGACGGGTTCGGTATCATGTCCTCCGACAGCGACTTCCTGCCTCTCGCGCAACGGATCCGCGAGGACGGTCTCCCTGTCTATGGGTTCGGCACGGCCAAGACTCCGCTCAGTTTCCGTCAGGCCTGCACCCGCTTCTTCGATGTCGCCGCCCTCGTCGCCAACCAGCCGGTCGAAGGGCAGACCGAGAAGCAAGTCGAGGAGCGCCCCGTCGACGAGGCACTGCTCGAGCTTCTCGGCCATGCCTACAAGGCGTCCGAGCGCGACGAGGAGGGCTATACGACGCTCTCCGAGCTCGGACAGCGCGCCAAGGCCGTGTCCAGCTTTGCAACCCGCAATTACGGCTACACGCGCCTGTCCGACCTGTTGCGCGCGATTCCCAATTTCGACGTGAAGCCCGGTCCGGACGGCCGGCTGCTGGTCAAGCGGCTTCGCTAACGGAACCGCTCCTCTCCCGCCCCGTTCGATTGATCGACCAGCGAGGACAGGAACCATGACCGAGACCAGAGGCGAGCGCCGGGCCGAAACGGCGAAACAAAATGACGACAGCGGCATCATCGCCGCCGCCGACGATGAATCGATTGAAACCGCGCAGCGCGGCCGCGAAGGCGGAAACCTGCAGAGCGACCTCGCGACCCAAGCCGAGGAGGACCGAGTCACCGACCCGGAAGCACACGAAAGCGTGACCAAAGGCGATCATATCGCCCACGGCCAGGGCTCTACGCCGCCGCACCCCGCCGAAAAGGTCGTAACCGAGCGCGACTGAGCCGTTGGCGGTCTGTTGCCGCGCCGCCACAAAGGCGCAATTCTTCATCCTTTGCGGCGGGTTGCGGAACTCTCGTTTCCCGGCTCTGTTATCCCGTGAACCGAATTCGGGGTGGACAAAGACCTGATGGCGTCTCTGGCAAAGCCGGAACAATTGCTCGAAACCGCATTGAACGCCCTTCGCGATGGCGAATGGCGCGCGGTCCTCGATGCGCTGCCCGCGCCAGTCTACACAACCGACCCCGACGGCGCAGTCACCTACTGGAACCAGGCCTGCGTCAACTTCGCCGGCCGCGAGCCGCAGCTCGGCTCCGACCGCTGGTGCGTCACCTGGCAGCTGTACACGATGGACGGCGAGTTCATGCCGCACGATCAATGTCCGATGGCTGAAGCCGTAAAGACGAGGAAGGAAGTGCGCGATCAGGTCGCGATCGCGATGCGGCCGGACGGAAGCCGCCGCGCCTTCGCCCCTTACCCGACGCCGTTGTTCGACGAGTCCGGCGCTTTTTCGGGGGCGGTCAACCTCCTGATCGATGTGAGCGAAGAACAGGCCGACGGGCTTTCCGAACAGGCCGTGCGGTGCAAGCGCCTGTCGCGCGCGATGAGCGATTCCGACGCCGCCCGAATCCTCGACACGATGTCGAAGGATTATGAAGCGACCGCGTCGGCCCTTCGCGAGCGATAGGTCGAATTTTCGCCTCAGCGCCGGAAGGGTTCTCGCCGCAAATCCGATAAGCTATGGAAAGCGCGCCGCCTTGCTCCGGAGAAAGCGCGGGTCGGCCTGTGTGCGTCTTTGTCCAGCTACAATGCTATGGGGATACGGCTTATGTACGGACCGGAGATCGACGAATTCAGCGAGCGTTGGGCGCCTCATGCGGTCGGCCTGCTCCGGATCGTGACGGCACTTCTTTTCATCGAGCACGGCACTGCCAAGCTCCTCGGCTTTCCTGCCACCGAAATGGCTCAACCGCCGATGTGGTCCCTGTTCTGGGTCGCCGGCTGCTTCGAGCTGATCGGCGGCATCCTTCTGCTTCTCGGTCTCTGGACCCGCTGGGTCGGCCTGTTGCTGGCGGCGGAAATGGCGGTGGCTTATTGGTACGTCCACGCTCCGCAGTCGCCCTTCCCGCTCGTCAACCACGGCGAATCGGCAATCCTGTTCTGCTTCATCTTCATCCTCCTCGCCGTCCTCGGCGCCGGCGAATGGAGCATCGACAAGATCCTCGCCCGTAACAGCTCGCATATCGAAGGCTATGAGGCGCCGGGCGGTGAGCGCACCTACGAGGACTAGAGCAGCTCGATCCTGACGGTGATTTCGTCGCCGGCGGCGATTCCGGCGCGGCGGCGAACTTCGGCCTTCACGGGCAGGATGTAGCCGCCGCTTTTCTGCGGAAACACCGACGTGCGCCAGGTGACGCCGTTGACGCTCGCTTCGACGCGGACGGAGCCGAAGCCGCGGGGACTGCCGAAGGCGTGTGCACGGATTTCCGCGGATTGCTCCTCCGGTACCGTAACGAAGTGCCAGCGCCCGCCTTCACCCGACCAAAGCCAGAGAGTCGCGGTGACCGGGATCATCCTGCCGGTTATCGCGTCAGCTTCCTATAGGTCATCCGGTGCGGCCTGTCCGCTTCGGGACCCAGGCGTCGCAGCTTGTCTTCCTCATAGGATTCGAAATTGCCTTCGAACCACTCGACCTGACTGTCGCCTTCGAAGGCGAGGATATGCGTTGCCAGGCGATCGAGGAAGAAACGGTCGTGGCTGATGACGACGGCGCAGCCCGCGAAATTCTCCAATGCATCCTCAAGTGCGCGCAAGGTCTCGACGTCGAGATCGTTGGTCGGTTCGTCGAGAAGCAGCACATTGCCACCCTCCTTGAGCATCTTTGCGAGGTGCACCCGGTTGCGCTCACCGCCCGAGAGTTGCCCCACCTTCTTCTGCTGATCGGGACCGCGGAAGTTGAAAGCACCGACATAGGCGCGGGTCGCCATCTCGTGCTTGCCGAGCTTGAAGATGTCGAGGCCGTCCGAGATTTCCTCCCAGACATTATTCTTCGCATCGAGCGCGTCGCGGCTCTGGTCGACATAGCCGAGATGGACGGTCGGACCGATGTCGATCTCGCCCGAGTCCGGCCGCTCCTGGCCCGTGATGAGCTTGAACAAGGTCGTCTTGCCCGCCCCGTTGGGGCCGATGACCCCGACGATCCCGCCGGGCGGAAGGGTGAATGACAGATTTTCGAACAGAAGCTTGTCGCCATAGGCCTTGCTCAGGCCATTCGCTTCGATGACCTTGCCGCCCAGTCTTTCCGGCATCTGGATGAGGATTTCGCCCTTGGACGGAGCACGATTCTCCTGCTTCTCCACCAGTTCGTCGAAGGCCTTGATCCGCGCTTTCGACTTGGCTTGGCGAGCCTTGGGCGAACGGCGGATCCATTCGAGCTCGTCGGCAATGGCCTTCTGCCGGCCGGCTTCCTCCCGCTCTTCCTGCTCCAGCCGTTTCGCCTTCTTTTCCAGATAGGTAGAATAGTTTCCTTGGTAAATGTAATAACGACCGCGATCGAGCTCCAGGATCCAGTTCACGACATTGTCGAGGAAATAGCGGTCGTGGGTGACGAGGATGACGTTGCCCGGATAATCGACGAGATGCTTTTCGAGCCATTGAACGCTTTCCGCGTCGAGATGGTTGGTCGGCTCGTCCAGCAGCAGAATATCGGGCTTTTCGAGCAATAGCCTGGTCAGCGCCACGCGGCGCTTTTCACCGCCCGAAAGACTGGTGACGCCGCTGTCGCCCGGCGGGCAACGAAGCGCGTCCATCGCGATCTCGAGCTGGTTGTCGAGCGTCCAGCCATCGACCGCATCGATTTTCTCCTGGAGCTCGCCCATTTCGGCCATCAGAGCGTCGAAATCGTCGCCGGGGTCGGCCATTTGCGCGCTGATCGCGTTGAACCGCTCGAGCATGTCGGCGACCGGCCGGACGCCGTCCATGACATTCTCCTTGACGGTCTTGTCCGGGTCGAGCTGCGGCTCCTGCTCCAGATAGCCGACCGTGATTCCCTCGCCCGGCCATGCCTCGCCCTGAAACTCCTTGTCGCGGCCCGCCATGATTTTCATCAGCGTCGACTTGCCCGACCCGTTGGGGCCGACAATGCCGATCTTGGCATCCTGGTAGAATTGCAGGTGGATGTTGTTGAGAATGGGCTTGTGGCCCGGGAAGGCCTTGGTCAGACCCTTCATCACAAAGCTGTATTGGGCGGCCATCTGGTCGCGTGGTCCTT
>DASTIF010000055.1:0-26360 GCA_035717805.1 Sphingomicrobium sp. | reverse complement strand
TGCTTGGGCTTAAGCGCCGCCACCGGCGTTGCCGGTGCCACCACCAAGGAGCCAGGTCCAGAAGCTCCAGCGAGTCGGTACATGCTTCTTCATGGGATATCCCCCGTTGTTCGAACTGCGATTCGGCAGCTGAGGGGATATTAACCCTAATAAAGAAGGTTAGCAATTCATTCACCGTAATTGCGCTCGACGCGCTCCACGCGGCCCGGATTCTTCGAACTTTCAGGAAAGGCGGACGGTTAGGCGACGCGCCGTCGGCGGTCGGTCGCAATACGCCGGCGCAACGCGTCGAGGCTCATCGGACGGCCGGTGATATAGCCTTGCGCGATGTCGCATTCGAGCTCGGCGAGAAGCTCCAGGACCTCGCGAGTCTCGACGCCCTCGGCGACGACCTGGCGACCGAGCGAATGTGCGAGTGCGATCGTGGACCCGACCATCAGGCGCTCGCTACGGTTCTCCACCATGCTGCGCACGAAGCTCTGGTCGATCTTGATCTCGCCCGCGGGAATCTTCTTGAGGTATTCGAGAGTGGACAAGCCGGTCCCGTAATCGTCGATCGAAACATTGACTCCGAGGTCGCGAAGCTGGGTGAGCATGTCGAGTGCCTCGCCGCTGCCTGCAATCGCGGCGGTTTCGGTGAGCTCGAGCGTCAAATGCTTCGGATGAAGCCCGTGCCGTTCAAGCAGAATTGCTATCCTGCCGACGAGCGCCTTGTCACTGAGTAGACGACCCGAGAGGTTCACCGACATGTCGAAGTTGCGCGAGCCGCGGTTAAGGACAGCGGCAGCGGCGATTGCCCGGTCAAGCATGAAAGCGGTGAGCTTGCCGATCCTGTCGTGGTGCTCGGCGGCCGCGATGAACTCGGCGGCCGAGATCGGCCCCTTCTGCGGGTGGGTCCACCGAGCAAGCGCCTCGGCGCCGATGATCTCGCGCGACTTCAAATCGACCTTGGGCTGATAGGCGATCCAGATCTCGCCTCGATCAACCGCCTCGTCGAGCTGGCTGAGCATCGACAGCTTCCAGGAAGCATCCTGCAAGGTATCCGGGTCGTGATATTTCCACTTGAGGCCATCGTGGGCGGCTTCTTCCGCCGCCAGCAGCGCGCTGCCCAGCCGGTTGGCGACCGATCGACTGCTTCCAATCTCGACGCCGAAGCTAATGGCCAGGTCAACGGACATGCCTCCCGCACGAACGGGGGTTCTGAACAAGGCATAGAGTGCTTCGAGATGGTGGCCGAACGGCTTTCGCGGATCGTCGAACCAGCCGAAAATGCCACTGTCGCCGTGAAAAATCTGGCGCTCTCGGTCGCCGACGCAAAGCCGCGAAACGATTTGCTCGATCAAGTGCCGTTCGGTTTCATTCGGTAGAGCAGCCACAACTTCCGCGTAATTCAGGACCCGCGCGACGATCAGCGCCTTGTCCCGGCCGGCGAGGCTCGACTTAAGGGCCGCCAGGTTGGGCAGGCCAGAGACGGAATCCACCAGGCCACGCTTGCGGAATCGCCGCCGAAGGAGAACTGCTCCAACCGTCAAGAGAACGAAAAGCGCGGGCGTGATGTCGACGAAGATCAGGTGACTTTCGAGCGCGGCCGGGCCCACCAACACCGCCGGTATCGACACCGCGATGAGTCCGATCTGAAAACGATCTGTCCGGATCAGCAAACGCCCTGCGATGACGAGCGCGGCTAGCAACAGCGGAATCCAGCCAAGATCCAGCGGCTTGCCGGCCTTTAGCGTCTCGGCGGCTATGGCATGGACGTAAACGCCACCCATCTGGCCAGTGCCGGGAATGAAATACATGTCGCCGAGAACATCTGCCGTCTCGCCGATCATGACCCGCTTGCCTCGAACCGCAGCTGGATCGAAGCGTCCCTCGAGCACGGCTTGCGCAGAAATCGAGGGGATCGACTGCGGATCGACGGAATAATCGATCATGAATGAAGAGTTTGCTGAGCCAGCGCGCCCGCCGAGCAGCGTTGCGAAGGCCGGAAGCTGCTTGTCTCGGTACGGAATCGAATAAGGCAAGCGCCAGACGGCGTTCTGGTAATTGTATTTCACGCTAATGCTGCCGAGCTTCGCATGGTCGGTGAACATTGCCAGCGGCGGTTCATCGGCTTTCGGGCCAGAGTTTGGCGCCGACGAGCCGCGCGCTGCGAGATACACCCGCCCCGAGCGCTTCAGCGCGTCGGCAAAAAGCTGGTCGTCCCGCGGAGTGCTTGTTCCGAAGAACTGCAAATCGAAGAATATTTCTTTCGCGCCTGCGTCAGTGAGCTGGTCCGTCAATTCGGCGAAATGACGCCGTTGCCAGGGCCATCGCCCCACCTTTCGGAGAGATTCATTGTCGATCTCGACGACGACGATGTCGCCGCTTGCTTTGTGCCAATGCAGGCTGTTTCGGCCGGTCCTCAGTACGTCTTCGGCAATCTCGCCAACGCCGAGGACGCCGAAAACCAGCCCCGCGACGGCGATCCACAAAAGGGTCCGCCAGGGCCTGGCATCGGTCTTGGGTTTGGCGGTTGCGTGCACCGCGCACACATGCGCGCGAAAAGGTTAGGAAATCGGAAACTCTGACTCGGTTTACGCAAGGAAATCGGGTCTCCCCCTCGACAGCCTGAAATCGACCCGCCACAAAAGCGGCAGCGGAGGGCCGATGGACTTCATCTCGATCCTGTCGATTTTCGTTCTGGCCTGCTTCGTCGGCTATTATGTCGTTTGGTCGGTGACGCCGGCGCTTCACACGCCGCTGATGAGCGTCACCAACGCGATTTCCTCGGTGATCGTGGTCGGCGCCCTGATCGCCGCGGCGGCCGCTGGAAGCGCGACTTCCAAATGGCTCGGTCTGCTCGCCGTTGCCCTTGCCAGCGTGAACATCTTCGGCGGCTTCGCCGTCACCGCGCGCATGCTCGCGATGTACAAGAAGAAGGAACGCAAGGATGCATGAGGCGGCGGCGACGCCCGCCTGGGTGCTTCTCGCTTACCTGATCTCCGGAATCTGCTTCATCCTGGCGCTGAGAGGGCTTTCAAGCCCCGAGAGCAGCCGCCGTGGCAACCGTGCCGGAATGCTCGGGATGGCGATCGCCGTTACGACCACGCTCGCAATCCACGAAATCGCGTCCTTGCCGGAAATCATCGGAGCCGTGCTGATCGGCGGCGGAATCGGCCTCGTCACCGCGCGCAAGATCCAGATGACGGCGATGCCGCAGCTGGTCGCGGCCTTCCACAGCCTGGTGGGAATGGCGGCGGTGCTCGTCGGAGCCGCCGCCTATCTCAACCCCGAAGCGTTCGGGATCGCGGTCCGGATCACACCGATCGCCACGCCGTCGTTCATGAGCATTTATCCGGTAAGCCGGATTGAAATGGGCCTAGGAGTCGCAATCGGCGCGATCACCTTCTCCGGCTCCGTAATCGCCTTCCTCAAGCTCAACGGCAACATGTCGGGCAAGCCGATCCTGTTGCCCCTCCGGCACATCATCAATCTCGGCACCTTGCTCGCGATCCTCGTCCTCATCGCCTATTTCCTGACCGACCAGGACCCGTGGGTTTTCTTCACGATTATGGGGCTGAGCTTCGCGATCGGATTCCTCCTGATCATCCCGATCGGCGGCGCTGACATGCCCGTCGTGATTTCGATGCTGAACAGCTATTCGGGATGGGCGGCGGCGGCGATGGGATTCACGCTGCACAACAGTGCGATGATCATCACCGGCGCGCTGGTCGGAAGCTCGGGCGCAATCCTTTCCTACATCATGTGCCGGGCGATGAACCGGAGCTTCATCTCGGTCATCGCCGGCGGCTTCGGCACCGATTCGAGTAGCGGCGGGGACGCCGCGGCTATCGACCGGCCGTACAAGCGCGGCTCGGCCGAGGATGCCGCCTTCCTGATGAAACAGGCCGACCAGGTGATCATCGTCCCCGGCTATGGAATGGCCGTCAGTCAGGCCCAGCACGCGCTCAAGGAAATGGGCGACAAGCTCAAGGCGAAGGGGGTCCGGGTCAAATATGCGATCCACCCTGTCGCCGGCCGGATGCCGGGGCATATGAACGTGCTGCTTGCCGAGGCCAATGTCCCCTATGACGAGGTATTCGAGCTGGAGGACATCAACAGCGAGTTCGCGCAGACCGACGTCGCCTTCGTGATCGGGGCGAATGATGTCACCAACCCCGCCGCCAAGACCGACAAGAGCTCGCCGATCTACGGGATGCCGGTGCTCGACGTCGAGAAGGCGCGCACCGTGCTGTTCGTGAAGCGCTCGATGGGAGGTGTCGGCTATGCCGGCGTCGACAACGAGCTCTTCTATCGAGACAATACGATGATGCTCTTGTCGGATGCCAAGAAGATGGTGGATGAGATCGTCAAAAATTTGGGGTAGCTCGTCATCGCGAGCGGAGCGAAGCAATCCCGACTCGCGGTGCTGGATTGCTTGGTCGCTACGCTCCTCGCAATGACGATTTGGAGCGAGGCAAATGGATTTCGGCGATCATGCAGCGGACGCTTCCGCCGCCGACTTCCTCGATGGTCGGGACCGGCGCGTCGACAATCTCGCCGAAGCGCTCCAGCATTCGTAGCTGATCCGGCCTGAAGCCGTTTCGCGCTGCCACGGACATCGCGATCACCGGCCCGTTACTGCTCCCTAATTCGATGACGTTGCAGACAAAGCCGGAAAGTTGCCCGAACTCGACCTCGATCAGCTCGCGGCCGCTGTCCTCGATGCGGCGCTTCAACGGCTCGCGATACCCGGCCGCAACCGCATCGGCGCAAAGCACGGCGAAGCGCGTCCCAAGGCTCATCAGCACGTTGCTGTGATAGATCGGGCGGCCCTCCGGATCGAAGGCATCGAATAGATGGGTTTCATAGCCCATCGCGCGGTCGAACTCGGCGATTGGCCGAGCGTCCGTTCGGGGGCTCCGGCTGGCAAAGGCTCGGCGATTTGGACGGTCGAGGACCAGGCTTCCGGTACCTTCCAGGAACCCGCCCTCATGTTCATGCCCGCCGAGGTCGATGGTGCGCCGGACCTCGAATCCTCGTTCCTCGAGCAGCGCCTTGAGATCATCCGGCCGCCGTTCAGCTCGGCGCGCTGCCGTCGCCATTGGGTATAGGACCATCGTCCCGTCGGCGTGCAGCGACACCCAATTGTTGGGGAAGACCGCATCGGGCTTCGGCGGATCGGCCGTGTCGTCCAGAACCAGGATATCGACTCCGGCATCGGACAGCCTGGTTCGAAGCGCGTCGAATTCACCGAGCGCCTTGCGTTCCAGCTCCGGATCGGCAGAGGCGGTGGCGAACGCGTTGCTCTTTGCGGCTTCGGCATTGAAGCCGAACGCAGCCGGTCGAACCAGAAGAACGGCGCCGGTAGTCTGTCGGTCCATCGCCGCGATTTCTCTTTACCGGTGGGAAAGGTCAATCGGTCCACAACTTTGGCGGTTGCCGGTCCTTGTCCGGTGGAACGAATTGGTTGAAAGTTACCGCTGTCGCTGAGTCTAAGGCTCGGCGCGGAAATCGCATCTGGGTTCAAGCCCCCAGCCGTTCGCCCGGTGGGGGATGGCGGCATATGGGGAGGCCACGACTTGCGCAAGCTCGGGATAATCGGCGGCACCAGCTGGGCTTCCACGGCCCTTTATTACGAGCATATCAATCGCGGAATCGCGCGACGGCTCGGTGGGCTCCACAGCGCGCGCCTTGCGATCGAAAGCCTCGACCTGGCGCCCCTCGCGGAACTGGAGTTGTCCGGCGACTGGGATGGCGTCGCCGCGATCGTGACCGACGCCGCGCGGACTCTCGTCAAGGGCGGAGCGGACGGGCTGCTCATCGCCTCCAATACGGGCCACAAGGCGTACAATGCGGCCGCCGCGGCGGTTAAGGCGCCGATCCTGCACATCGGGGACGCGACCGCCGATGCTCTGGTTGCCGACGGACGAAACCGGGTCGCGCTTCTCGGAACTCGCTTCACGATGACCGAGCCGCATGTCCGCGAGCGGCTGGAGCGGCGCGGGATTTCGCTGGTCCCGGTCGAGGGCAACTGGATGGCGGACGTCGATCGGATCATTTTCGAGGAGCTGGCCGCCGGCCGTGTCATCCGCGACAGCCAGCGCAAGCTTAAGACGCTGATCGCCGAGCTGGCGCGGCAGAAGGTCCAGGCGGCCGTTCTCGGCTGTACCGAACTGGTGATGGCCGTCGATGTGAGGGCGAACGTGATCCCGGTGTACGACACGACCGCGATCCACTCCCGCGCGGCGGTGGAATGGATGCTCTCGAACGAAGAAGAGGCGAGGGCGGCGGCCTAGGCCAGAGCCGTCATTGCGAGGAGCGTCGGCAGCGCGGCAATCCGGGCCACACTGGATTGCTTCGCTACGCTCGCAATGACGGGGAGACGGTCTTAAGTCATTTGAATGGACCGGACGCCCGCCGATCGGCCCGAGCATCCTCGGGCCGCCGAACGCTTCAACGAGGAGCAGGCGACCTATGCGGTTCGCGGCGGCGACAAGCCTGACCTCGACCGGGGGATCGCGGCGATCCGTGAGGTTCTGAAGACCCTCCCGAGACGGCCGGGCGTGTACCGGATGCAGGATGTGCGCGGCGACGTGCTCTATGTCGGAAAAGCGCGAACCTTGAAGAGCAGGGTGACCAGCTACACCCAGGTCGCGCGCCTTCCGAAGCGGCTTCAGCGGATGGTGTCGCAAACGCGATCGATGACCATAGTCACCACGCGCACGGAAGCCGAGGCGCTGCTGCTCGAAGCGCAGCTGATCAAGCGATTCCGGCCCGCCTACAACGTATTGCTGCGCGACGACAAAAGCTTCCCGTTCATCCTGCTTCGCGAGGATCACGCTTTTCCGCGAGTGCAGAAGCATCGCGGAGCGCGCCGGGCGAAGGGCCAATATTACGGGCCGTTCGCAAGCGCCGGATCAGTCACCCGAACGCTTAACGCGCTGCAGAAGCTCTTCCTTCTAAGAAGTTGTTCGGACAGCTTTTTCGAAACACGTTCGCGGCCTTGCCTGCTTTACCAGATCCGGCGTTGCTCGGCGCCATGCGTCGGCCGCATAGGCGAGGATGAATATGCCGAGCTGGTAAAGGACGCGAAGGCGTTCCTCGCCGGCCGCTCGACCGGTGTTCAGGAACGGCTCGGCAAGCTGATGGGCGAGGCGGCCGAAAAGCAGGATTTTGAGCTTGCGGCGGTTTATCGCGACCGGCTTCGCGCACTGACCTACGTCCAGGGCAGCCAGACGGTTCATTCCGAGGGGCTTGGCGATGCCGACGTTTTCGCGCTTGCCTGCAAGGCGGGGACGGTCAGCATCCAGGCATTCTTCATTCGCGGCGGCCAGAACTGGGGACACCGCGCATTTTTTCCAGCGCATACAAACGAGGTTCCGGAAGCGGATGTCCTGTCCAGCTTCCTGGTCCAATTCTACGAGGACGTACCGCCGCCACGGCGCATCCTCGTCGACCGGGATTTGGCCGACAGGGAGTTGCTGGAGGAGGCCTTGTGCGAGCGGGCAGGGCGCAAGGTCGCGATCGAGCGGCCCAAGCGCGGCTCAAGGGCGAAGCTGATCGAGCAGGCGCGGCGCAATGCCGAGGAAGCGCTCGACCGGCGGATGGCGGAGACCGCGACCCAGACGAAAGTGCTTCGCGAGCTGACCGAGACATTCGAGCTTGCCGACGTGCCAAAGCGGATCGAGGTCTATGACAACAGCCACATCATGGGGACCAACGCGACGGGCGCGATGATCGTCGCCGGGCCCGAGGGCTTCCGGAAGAACAATTTTCGCAAGTTCAACATCAAGCGCGCCGAGACGGTCCCGGGCGACGATTTCGCGATGATGCGCGAAGTGCTCGAGCGGCGCTTCGCCCGCCTCGAAAAAGAAGACCCCGAGCGGTCAAGCGGCGAATGGCCGGACCTCCTTCTGATCGATGGCGGCAAGGGACAGCTTTCGGCGGCCTGCGAGATGATGGAAAATGCCGGGGTTCACGACATTCCGGTCGTCGCGGTGTCGAAGGGTCCGGATCGCAACGCCGGGCGCGAGACTTTCCATCTGCCGGGCGGCCGCGAGCTGACCCTGGCGCCGAACTCGGCATTGCTCTTCTATCTCCAGCGGCTTCGCGACGAAGCGCATCGATTCGCCATCGGGACTCACCGGCAGAAGCGCGCCAAGAGCCTCACGACTTCGACGCTCGACGAGGTGCCGGGCATCGGTCCAAGCCGGAAACGCGCGCTGCTGATGCATTTCGGGACCGCGCGCGCGGTAAAGGGGGCCGCGCTCGAGGATCTCGAGCGCGCACCCGGCATTTCGAAGACGATCGCCCGGACCGTCTACGATCATTTCCACCCGCGCGGCTGATGCAGTTCGAGACCGAGGCCATCGTCTGCGGTCTGAGGGCCCACGGCGAACATGGCTCGATCGTCCGGCTGATGACGTTCGATCACGGGCTTGTGGCAGCGTATGTCCGGGGCGGGCGCGGGCGGCGGATGCGGCCGATCCTGATTCCCGGCAACGTCGTTGCCGCGCAGCTTCGCTCCAGGACCGAAGCGCAACTGCCGCAAGCGACGATCGAGCTCGCGCACAGCCGCGCGCCGCTGCTTGCCGAGCCGTTGCCGGCGGCGGCCATCGACTGGATCAGCGCGCTGGTTGCGGCCGCGCTTCCCGAGCGCCAACCCTATCCGCGACTGTACGAAGCGCTGGGCGGCCTGCTCGATGCGGTCGAGTCGGCGCCGTCGGCCACGGGCTGGGCCGGCGCGCTCGCGCGTTTCGAGACCTTTCTGGTGGCACAACTGGGTTACGGCCGCGACGAAGCAGGCGCTCCAGCCTGGCTGCGGCGCGGCGGAACGGCCGGCTGGCGCGAGATATTCGATGCGCTCGACCTTTCGGGCGCGGTGCTGTTTCGCGAGATACTGACCGGTCGTTCGCGGGCGCTTCAAGACAGTCGCAATCGCCTACTCGAACGGATGCGCAGGATGGCGTCCTAGGCAGCGCTTGTTTCGCATCCGGCTGCCTCGTAATCGTTGCGCGATGGCATCGTCGTTCGACGCTCTTTCGGTCCTCTTTCCAAATGTCGCGACGACTCGCGGAATCAGCGTCCGGGTCGCCGTCAGCTATCTTGCGGAGCAATCGAATCCGGCGCTCGGCCGGTGGTTCTGGTCCTATCACATCCGGATCGAGAACCGGTCGGACATCTCGGTGCAGCTTCTCGCTCGAAGCTGGAAGATCGTCGACGCGAAGGGTGCGTTGCACGAGGTCGAAGGGGAGGGGGTCGTCGGCGAAACGCCCCTCATCGGTCCCGGAAGCAGCTTCGATTATGTTTCCGGTTGTCCGCTTGATACGCCCGGCGGCTCAATGAGCGGCAGCTATCGGATGGTCGACGAAGACGGCGCATTGTTCGACGCCACGATCCCGAAATTCGCACTGGTCGCTCCATCAAACTGAGTACTTTCGCGAAAAACAGTCATTCCGGCGGAAACAAACACCGTCGCAGAGGTTTTGTCTTTTTTGGTGCAGTTCTCACTGAAGCCGAAGGAGGGCGCCGTAATGACGAAAGCTTTGCTCTTGAAGGCCGCGTTGCTGGGCGCGGGAATTGCCGGCCCAGCCACGATTGCCGCGGCGCAAATGGGCTGGATGCCAGGATCGGAAATCGCCGGCCAGACCATCCAGGTCCAGACCAATGGCGTGATGAACAGCATTTATTTCGGCGCCGACGGGACCGCGACGATCACCACGCCGGGCGGAACGACCGTGCCCGGGACCTGGTCTGCGGCCAACAACCAGTTGTGTTTGAACGCCAACGGCGGCCAGGAATGCTGGCCCTATGCGCAACCATTCCAATCCGGACAACAAATGGCTCTGACCAGCAGCTGCGCGCAGATGACGACCTTCATGCCGGGCGCTCTCAACCCGCCGCCGGCCCCGCCGATGCCGCCTCCGGCAGCAGGTGGCGAACGCGGCTGATCTGATAGGCGCGAATAACAAGTGGAAAGGGCGGCCTCGAGCCGCCCTTTTCATGTCTCCGGGCGAAAGAAAAAGGGCGGCTCGAGGCCGCCCTAATTCTCCCGTTGATGAAACGATCAGGAAGGGCTGACCGGCGTCAGGTCACCGTCGGAATCGTCATCGCCGGACAGGATCAACGCCGCGATCCCAATGAGCGCTGCTAGTCCGAGCAGAAGCGGAAGAGTTCCAATGCCGGGTCCGGCCGGCGGCGGCGCGACCGCCAGCGGCGGCGGCGGCGGCGGGGCCGCGTCGGTTACCGGCAACACGCAGCCCGGCTTGGCTGCCTGGCCGGCGGTCGCCGCAGCGGCTGCAGCGGCAGCGCTTGCCCCGGCGCAGACGGCGGCGCGCGATTGTGCGGTTCCCAGAACGCTGAGCGAGATCAGCGGATCGACTGCGGGCTTGCTGATGCCCGGCGCCGCATAAGCAGCTTGGGCCGAAAGCATTGCAGCTGCTCCTGCGGCCAGCATTGCGCTGCGGATTGACTTAGTCATCCCGAACTCCCGTTCAGCCAGAATCGGCGCTATTGCCACCAAAGCGGATGAAACGCAAAGGGTAAGAAGAGGTTGCGAAAGAAATTTTCGTGACGAAGATTTGGATCACGGGTTGCAAAATTGCGACACGGACACATGCGATCGCGAGCCCGCAACCTAATGAACCAGGGTGATTTCAAAGTCCGGCCGATCGTAATTGTGTCGGCCAATTCCTGTTGGAATCTCGTCAATTTCCGCGCCTCGATCCTTCGGGTGCTCGTCGACCATGATTGTCGGGTTGTCGCGGCGGCTCCTCTCGACAGCGCGCGCGATCAGCTCCTGTCGATGGGAGTCGAGATCGAGCCGGTGAGTGTCGATTCGCTCGGGCTGTCGCCGTTCAGGGACGCGGCGCTGTGCCTGCAATATATCCGGCTGTTTCGGCGAACCAGGCCAACCGCCTTTCTGGGCTTCACCGCAAAGCCGAATATCTTTGGTTCGATCGCGGCCCGCCTGACCGGCATCCCGGCGATCAACACCATAACCGGGCTAGGAACCGCATTCCTGAGCGGCCGGGCATTGGAACGACTCGTTTCGATTCTCTACCGAACGGCCCTTGGCGGATCCTCGCGAGTCTTCTTTCACAATTCCGACGATCGCGACCTGTTCGTCGCGCACAGGCTGGTCAGGCCTGACCAGACGGCGGTCGTTGCCGGTTCCGGGATCGATCTCGAATATTTCAGTCCTTCAGCAAACCCTCCAGTGGGCCAGCCGTTGACCTTTCTGTTCGTCGGCAGGCTGCTCAAGGACAAGGGTGTGAATGAGTTCGTCGAGGCTGCGGCTATCGTCGGGCAATCGGTGCCGGCGCGGTTCCAGTTGCTCGGCGCCCTCGAAGATCACCCAAAAGCGGTTGCCGCCGTCGATCTTCAGCCGCGAATCGACGACTCGACCGTCGAGCTGCTTGGCACCACCACGGACGTCCGGCCGTTTATCGGCAATGCCGACTGCATTGTGTTACCCTCTTACCGCGAAGGCTTGCCCCGGGTGCTCTTGGAAGCAAGCGCGATGGCGAAGCCGGTAATCGCGTCCGATGTGCCGGGTTGCAGGCAAGCGGTGGAGAACGAAGTGACTGGCCTGCTCTGCCGCGTGCGGAGCGCTCAGTCGCTCGCCGATGCGATGCTTGTCGTGGCCGCAATGACGCCCGAACAACGCGCCGCGATGGGCCGCCGCGGCAGACAGAAGGCCGAAGCGGAGTTCTCGAGCGAACAGGTCGCCGCGGCCTATGTTGAGGCGCTGGACGAGATAGCGCGAGGATGAGCATCGGCCGGTTTTTCTTTCGGAGGCCGGAGCCTTCGGGTCCCCGCGGACAGCGCGCTTATGCGATAGGCGATGTTCACGGCTGTCTCGACCTGCTCGACCGGCTCCTGGAACGAGTCGAAGCCGACATCGGCGATGGCCCGAGACGCAAGACGAGCATTATTTTCCTCGGCGACCTCATCGATCGCGGCCCCTCTTCGGCCCAGGTCGTCGAACGGCTTCGCGAATACGACCCGCCGGGCGCGACCGCGCATTTCGTCATGGGCAATCACGAGGAGGTCATGCTTCGGGTCCTCGCCGGCGAAGTTGAGCTTCTCACAAGCTGGCTGCGCTTCGGTGGCGACGCGACGCTGCGAAGCTATGGAGTGGATCCGAATTCGGTCGGACGATTGCCGCCGGAAGAGGTCGTGCAGGCGCTGAGCGCCGCAATTCCTGCCGAACACATCGAGTTTCTGGAAAGCTTTGCCGACAGCTTGTCTTTCGGAGGCTATCTGTTCGTCCACGCGGGTGTTCGGCCGGGGGTCGATCTGTCCGAGCAGTCGCGGACCGACCTGCGGTGGATTCGCGAGCCTTTCCTGGATGACCAGAACGACCACGGATTCGTCGTGGTTCATGGCCACACCATCACCAACAGAGTCGAAATTAAACCAAATCGGATCGGTATCGATACAGGTGCGTTCTGTACCGGAACGCTGACCGCACTTGCGATCGAAGGCACCAAAAGGTGGCTCATCCAGACGTCGGAAGGCGATACGCAGCGGGTTTTACTTGGCTAGCAAGTGGTTTAGGTGATCCGGTCGTTACGCTGGGGAGACGGTTTGGATGGGCACTTTCCGGTTTTTTGAATTGCGCCATTCCGGTTTGATTGTCGTGGCCCTGGCCGCTTTCGGGCTGGCTTCATGCGCCGACACGCGCGGCGGCCCGATCCCATATGATGTCAGCGATTTCGGAGTGCCCGACTCTCCCTCAACGACCGCGCTCGCCTCGACGTACAAGATCGCACCGATGGACACGCTCGCAATCAAGGTTTTCGGCCTCGAGAAGATTTCGGGCGATTATCAGGTCGACCTGCTGGGCAATGTCGCGATGCCGCTGATCGGCGACGTTGCCGCCGCCGACCTCACGCCGTCGCAGTTCGACGATCTCCTGACCCAAGAATATTCGCAAAAATATCTGGAGAATCCGGACATCAGCGTGGGCATCAAGGCCTCGGCCGGCCGGATCGTGACCGTCGACGGTTCCGTACAGAGGGCAGGTTCCTTCCCGGTCGGCGGACCGATGACCCTGATGCAGGCGGTCGCGCTCGCCGGCGGGGTCGACGATCGTGCGAACGCCCATCGAGTCGCGATTTTCAGGACGATCGACGGCAAGCGGCAGGCCGCCGCGTTCGATCTCGTCAGCATCCGCCACGGAGAAATGCAGGATCCGCCGGTCTATGCGGGCGACATCGTCGTGGTCGACGGTTCCTCGATCAAGGATGCGCAGCGCAAGATTTTCCAGTCCTTCCCGCTGCTAACGGTCTTCCGTCCATTCATTTTATAGGAATGCGCTCGATGCGTGCCTTGGATCCCGCCGAATGAACCGCGACCTGGCCCTGACCCACGACGAGGGCGCGTGGCCGATCCAGCCCTATGACCCGTCGCAACTAGCCGGGTCTCAATCCTTCCGGACGCTCGATCTTCCGATGCTGCTCCGGATCGTGCGGGAGTGGAAATGGCTGATCGCGGGATGTGTGGTCGCCGGACTCGTTCTCGCGATCGTCTATGCGCTCGTCACCACGCCGCTGTTTCGGGCCTCGGTCCTTCTGCAGGTGAATCCGCCGACGGTGCAGATTCTCGACAGCAAGACCCAGGGCGACGTCGATCCGGAGTGGAGCGCGGTCGCGACGCAGGTCGGCCTGCTCAGGAGCCGAAGCCTCGCCGAGCGAGTCGCGCAGGATCTCAACCTTGCCAACAACGAGGCGTTCGTCGGCCAGGACCGCGACCCGGCGAAGAGGCTTCAGGCAGCTACCAACAAGGTCGAGGAGAATCTGCAGGTCATTCCGCCGGAGGACGGCGAATTGATCCAGTTCAACTTCACGTCCGAATCCCCGCCGCTTGCCGCCAAGATCGCCAACGGAATTGCCGAGGCCTTCATCAATTCCAACCTTCAACGGCGTTACGAATCCTCCGCCTACGCCCGCAACTTCCTTGAGCGCCAAATCGCGAAAACGCGAGCGGACCTCGAGAAGTCCGAGCGCGAGCTGGTCGCCTATGCGCAAGCGCAAGGCATCATCAACACGTCAAGCAGCGGCGAAAGCGGCGTAACGAGTGACGCCAACTCACCCCAGGGTGACTCGCTGCAGGCACTGAACCGCGCATTGTCGGAAGCGACGGCCCGCCGGGTGGCGGCTGAAGGCGCCTATCGCGCCGCGATGAGCGCCGGAGTGACTTCCAATGAAACCCAGAGCACGCAGGCGCTTCGTCAATCGCGCGCGACGCTCGAGGCCCAATATCAGGAAAAGCGGACGCTGATGAAGCCGGACCATCCGGAAATGGTCAGCCTTCGTTCGCAGATTGCCGAGCTGGACCGGCAGATCGCCGCCGAAACGGCCAATGTCGCGAACAGCCGCCGCAACACGCTGCGCGCGGAGTATCACGCCGCCATGAACGCCGAAAGCGCGCTTCGCGGACAGGTGGCTAACATGAAAAGCCAGGTCCTGGACCTTCGCGGCAGAAGCATTCGCTACGCAATCCTTCAGCGCGACATCGACACCAACCGGGCCCTCTACGACGCGCTCCTCCAGCGCTACAAGGAGATCGGAGTGGCGGGCGGAATCGGCACCGCGCCGGTGTCGATCGTCGACCGCGCCGACGTTCCGGGCGCGCCTTTCAAGCCAAAGCTCATGATCGACGTGATCGTCGGCATCGCTCTGGGCTTTATCGCCGGGATGCTTGCGGCGGTGGCGCTCGAATTTCTCAACGACACGATCAAGAGCCGCGAAGACGTCCGGACCAAGCTCGGTCTGGCTTGTCTCGGCACGGTGCCGAAGAAACCGGGCAAGGAGAATTTCGTCGAAGACCTCAAGGATCCTTCGTCTGGAATCTCCGAAGCCTATTCGACCGTGGCCGCGTCCCTCGGGTTCAGCACGGAATCGGGGGTTCCGAAGATTCTGCTTCTGACTAGCGCCAGGCCGTCGGAAGGCAAGTCTTCGAGCGCGCTTGCGCTGGCGCAAAATTTCGCCCGCCGAGGACGCAGCGTTCTCCTGATTGATTGCGACCTCAGAAAGCCGGCCTTCAAGGGACCGTCGGAAGAAAAGGGCGTGACGAAGCTGCTGACCAACAGCGATCCGGTCGCGGCCCACGTGTCGCCGACCCATTTCGACAATCTCTGGCTGCTTGCGTCCGGTCCGCTTCCGCCCAATCCGGCGGACCTCTTGTCGACCGGCCGGTTCAGCGCGATCGTTCGCGAAGCGGCCGCTCAATTCGACATGGTCATCATCGACGCTCCGCCGATCATCGGCCTCGCCGACGCGGCGCTGATCGCATCGGTCGCAAAGGACGTGATGTTCGTCATCGAAAGCGGGAAAACCAGAACCAACCTTGCGCGAGAAGCCGTCGCCAAGCTCCAATCGGCCGGTGCTCATATTGTCGGCGCAACGCTCACCAAATCTGTCGAAGCCCGAAGCAGCTACGGCTATGGCTATGGGTACGGCTATGGTTACGGCTACAGGTACAAATATGGGGCGATCGACAAGAAGCGGACCGAAATCGCGCTCCTCCCGGAGCAATCGGACGCCTGAGGCCGCCGATTCCGGAGTCGCTTCCGGCCGGGCCTTCGCAATTGTTGCTGTCGCGGTGTTGCTTGCCGCCGAGGTCGTTCGCCTGACCATCGCCGGCTCGTTTGCGGAAAGCCGCACGGACCGTGCGGCGCGGCTTGCGCCGCAGCGACCCGATGTGCTCGTCGCGACCGCAATGGCCGGTGTCGGTCAGGCCGCGGCGGCCGGACAACTGCCGCCCCACAGCGTAATGGCGACGCTCGGCAGGCTGGCGCAATGGGCGCCGCTGGAGCCGGAGCCTTTGTTGGTCGATGCCGCCATCGCCGAGAAAAAGGGCGACATCGCCCGCGCTGAAAAGCTTCTTCTCGAAGCTCGCCGGCGCGATCCGCGCTCGACGCCCGCGCGCTACCTACTCGCCGATCTGTGGCTTCGGCAGGACCGGCTCGGCGAGGGGCTTGGCGAGATGGCGATTCTCACGCGTCTGCTTCCGGCCACATCGGTGCAGCTGGTCCCGGCACTGGCAGCCTTGGCAAAGTCTCCCGGCGCAAGCGATCGGCTGCGCGCGATCCTGGTTTCCAATCCGAGAGTTAAACAGCCGCTTCTCAACGCGCTCGCGGTGGATCCGGACAACCTCGACCTCATACTCGATCTGAATTCTTCGACGCCGACGGTCAGAGGCGCTGGCTCTTCATGGCAGCCGCGATTGCTCAATGGCCTGATCGGTGACGGAAATTACGCACGGGCCTATCAGCTGTGGCGAAAGCTGTCCGGCTTCCCGCCCGGCACGCCGCCAACCTTGTTCAACGGCGATTTCCGGCAAGTCCCGGCGCCCGCTCCGTTCAACTGGACATTCAACTCGACTGGAGCCGGTTTCGCCGAGCCGGGCGGGGGCAGGCTGCGGGTGATCTTTTATGGCCGCAACAATGCGAGCCTTGCTTCGCAGCTGCTTTTGCTTCCACCCGGACGCTATCGATTCTCGAGCGGGGCGGACGGCGAAATGACCGCGGGGGCAATCGCATGGACCCTGTCCTGCGCAAACTCGAAGACCAAGCTGATGGACCGCACTCTCGGAGATGCAACTGGCGTCATGACGTCAACCTTCGTGGTGCCGGCCGCCGGTTGCCCCGCGCAACAGCTCGCGCTGGTCGGGCGCGCACAGGACACGGCTCGGGAAAGCGACGTCCAGATCGGGCCCGTCGCAGTTGAAAGGGTCGGCGATTGAGCCGTCGCTTCTCCTCCCCGATCGTCGCGGCCTACCTTTTGCTTTGCATCCTGCTCGGCGGGAGTGCGCAGGGAGTCTGGACCAACCTGATCCTGCAGGTCGCGGGGCTCGGGCTGATCGCATGGGCCGGTCTCGCGCGCCGGTCGGCGGGCGACCAGGACGCCAATCCGCTGGTCCTGCAGCTGATTTGTGCTTGCGCCGCCCTCGTGATTCTCCTGCAGCTGATCCCGCTTCCGGCGAGGATTTGGACCGAGTTGCCCGGCAGGGAGCAGCTTGCGGCGGCGCTCAGGCTCGATGGCCGCCCGACACCGTCAATGACGGTTTCCGAGGCGCCATATGATACGCTCCTGACTTTGCTTTCGGTACTTCCGGCTATCGCCGCCTATGTGGCCACCAGGCTGCTTCATCCGTCCCCTCGCTGGCTCGCTGGCGCCGTCGTCATCGGAATGGTGATTTCGATCGCGCTCGGAGCTCTGCAGGTCGCCGGAGGCGCGCAATCGTGGGCGTATTTTTATGAGATCACGAACACGGGCGCGGTGGGCGTGTTTGCCAATCGTAACCACATGGCGACGCTTTTGCTGGCTGCCGCGCCCTTCGCGACCGCCCTTCTGGCTTCATCGAGGGTCAGTCGCGCCGGCTCTGCTCAGGGACGAATCGCGCTTGGCTCGGCAATGCTCGTCCTGGTCCTGGTTGGAATTGTCCTCAACGGCTCGCTGGCTGCGCTTGCGCTGATTATTCCGGTGCTGATTGCGAGCGCCGCCCTGGTGCCGGCGGCGGTTCGCTGGCGGCGACTGGCGCTTCCGATAGCAGCGATCGCGTCGATTGGCGGACTCGCGATTTTGGCGGTGAGCCCGATCAGCACGGCCGGGGGTGAGGCCACGTCCGTCGAATCGCGCCAGCGAATCTGGGCGACGAGTTTCGAAGCGGTGAGCCACAGCTTCCCTGTCGGGACCGGTCTCGGAACGTTCGAGCAGGTTTATCGCCAATTTGAGGACCCGGCCGCCGTTGGCGTGCAATATGTGAACCATGCGCATAACGACTATCTCGAACTGGTGCTTGAGCTCGGAGCTGCGGGCCTGTTCCTGCTCCTTGCTTTCATCGCCTGGTGGAGCGTGACGGCGGTCAAAATCTGGACGTCGCCGTTGACGACCGCGTTCGGCCGCGCGGCGACCATCGTTTCAGCGGCGATCCTCGCGCACAGCATCGTCGACTTCCCGCTCCGGACCGCATCGATTGCGGCCATTTTCGCGGTGGCGCTTGCGTTGATGCTCCGGCGGCCCCGGACGGCACAGGGAGAGGGGGAGGGCGGGAGCCGGCGCGCACGGCACGTGCGACTAGGCTGATCCCGGACCTCTAAACTGTGTTGTTTCTGCAACGGTGCATGCTACGGCGGAAGCAATGGATGCCCCCGCAGCCGAATCGGATCTGACAGACTTGCGAGCGACCAAATGGCTCGACCGTGAGCGGGCCAGCGGGCGCTTCTATCGTTACGCGACGATCGCGACGGCCCTTGTGTTGCTGGTGACGGCGGGCGCCAGCGTGTGGCTTTTGAAGCGACCGTCCGAGCCGGGCAGCCTGTTGTCGCCGCCAATGATCGCTCTTCTTCTGGTCGCGAACCTGATCCCGGCAATAGTTCTCATGGTCCTTCTGTCGCGCCGCATTGCAATGGCCCGGGCGGCCGAACGGGGCTCGGCGAGTGGGCGGTTGCACACCCGGTTGGTCGCCTTGTTCTCGGTCATCGCGGCGGTTCCGACGGTCCTGGTGGCGATTTTCGCTTCGCTCCTGTTCCAGAGCGGCCTCGAATTCTGGTTCTCCGATCGCGCGAGGGGGATGCTCGAGAACACCGTGGAGGTGGCACACGGGGCCTATCGATTCGAAGTGGGCAGGGTCGCGAACGAGGCTGTGACAATGTCCTCCGACATTGCGAACTTCTTGCGAACGGGCTCGATCGAGGACCCCCGGTTCAGGGAGGGGCTGGCCTTTCAGACCTATCAGCGAGGCCTGAACGAAGCCGCGATCCTCAGAATCACGCCCAAGGGCGAAGTCCAGAGCCTCGCCGTGATCAATGCCTATGACGGGATGATCGACCCCGCCAGGATCAATCGCGCTGTCGCCAAGCTGGCCGCGACACCGAAGATCGACAGCATCGACGCCCAGACGCCCGACCGCCTCTCGGTGCTGACGCCGCTTGCCTTCGGGGACCGAACCTATCTCTACGCCGCCCGATGGGTCGATCCCGAGATCGCTTCGCAGATCAGCCGCGCCAACGAGGTGCTGGAGGACTATCGAGCGTTGCTGGCGCGCTCGCGGAGCAACCAGCTGCGCTTCAACGCGGCGCTGCTGCTGGGCGCAATCTTCATCGTCGCCCTCGCTATTTTCGCTGCTTTGCGCCTCGCCGACAGGCTCGTCCGTCCCGTGGGGCAACTCGTCGAGGCCGCCGGCCGGATCGAGCAGGGCGATTATTCGGCGCGCGTTCCACTGACCGAGACGGAAGACGAGGTCGAAACCCTCGCTCATGCCTTCAACCGGATGAGCGCGCGGCTCGAAGAGCAGACGGGAGCGCTGAAAACTGCGAATGCGCAACTCGAGACCCGCAGCGCGTTCATCGAGGCCGTCCTGTCCAGCGTCACCGCCGGGGTGGTCGCGCTCGATTCGGACAACCGGATCCTGCTGATCAACCGCTCGGCGGAAGCGCTTCTTCGCCGTGGCGAGCAGGACATAGAGGGCGTCCGCCTGAAGAATCTTTCGCCGGCGCTCGGTGAATTCATGCGCGGCGACGATCGCGACGCCAATGTTGATGTCGAAGCCGGCGGCGGCAAGCGCACCCTCGCGGTCAAGCGGATGCGCTACCAGGACGGCTCGGTTCTCACCTTCGACGACATCACCGACCAGCTGTCCGACCAGCGAAGCGCGGCCTGGTCCGACATCGCCCGGCGCATCGCGCACGAGATCAAGAACCCGCTGACTCCCATCCAGCTTGCCGCCGAACGGCTCGAGCGGCGATTCGCGAACGAAGTCGAATCCGACAAGGAAACGTTCGAACGGCTGACCGGCACGATCGTCCGCCAGGTCGGGGACTTGCGACGGATGGTCGACGAATTCTCCAACTTCGCGCGCATGCCCAAGCCCATTTTCCGCACGGAAGATGTCCACGAGATTGCCCGGCAGGCCTTGTTCCTGCACGAGGTCGCCCATCCCCAGATCAAGTTCACGCTCGAGCCGAAAAGCGGCGACTTCAAGCTTGTCTGCGACCGGCGTCAGCTCGGCCAGGCGCTTACGAACGTCGTCAAGAACGCAGTGGAAGCTATTGAATCCAGGCGATCGAGAGGCGAACACCATCTCGGCGGAGACCGCATCGACCTGCGTCTGAGCAGAGAGGGCGGCCAGCTCGTCATTGATATTACCGACACCGGGGTAGGCCTCCCGCAGGACCGCGAGCGGCTGACCGAGCCCTATATGACGACCCGGGTCCGCGGGACCGGACTTGGCCTCGCGATAGTCAAGAAAATCGTCGAGGAGCATGCCGGAGAGATCGCGTTCCTCGACCAGCCGGGCGGCGGGACGCGGGTCCGAATCGCCCTGGACTCCGAAAAACTTGCTGCCCGCGAAGGGGAGGGTCCGTCGGGTCCCGACGCCGCTGAGAATCATGACGAAAATAATGATGAAACAGATGTTTAGGGAGCGTTGCTGATGGCACTCGAAGTGCTGGTCGTTGATGATGAAGCGGACATTCGAGACCTTGTGAGCGGCGTTCTTGAAGACGAGGGCTATTCGGTTCGCTCCGCGGGCGACAGCGGCGGGGCCCTGGAAGCGATCAAGGACCGGCGACCGTCGCTGGTCCTGCTCGACGTCTGGCTACAGGGATCGCGGCTCGACGGGTTGCAGCTCCTGCAGGAACTCAAGCGCCACGACCCCAGTCTTCCGGTGCTTATGATCTCGGGACACGGCAATCTCGACACGGCGGTTGCCGCGGTCAGGGAAGGGGCGGTCGATTTCATCGAAAAGCCGTTCGAGGCCAGTCATTTGCTGCATCTGGTCTCGCGAGCGACGGAGACGGAGCGGCTTCGGCGGGAGAATGCGAGCCTTCGCGAGCGGATCGTCCACGACGAAGTGCTGAGCGGCAATTCGGTCGCGATCAACACGGTTCGGGCGACTCTCAAGCGGGTCGCACCGACGGGAAGCCGGGTGCTGATTACCGGCCCCGCCGGCGTCGGCAAGGAAGTCGCCGCGCGAACGATCCACCAGTGGAGCACGCGTTCGGACGGCCCCTTCGTGGTCGTGTCCGCGGCGATGATGACACCGGAGCGGGTCGAGGAGGAATTGTTCGGGGTCGACAATGAGGACGTCAGCCGTCCGGGCCTTCTCGAACAGGCCCATGGCGGCACGTTGTTCCTCGACGAGATCGCCGACATGCCGGCGACGACCCAGGGCAAGATTCTTCGGGTATTGACCGACCAAAGCTACCACCGGGTCGGCGGGCAGCGCCCGGTCAAGGTCGATGTTCGGGTGCTGTCGGCGACATCGCGCGACCTTGCGCAGGAAATCGCGGAAGGGCGGTTCCGCGAAGATTTATTCTATCGGCTGAACGTGGTGCCCGTGCGCCTCCCGCCGCTGCGCGAGCGCCGCGAGGACATCCCCGAGCTCGCCAACCAGTTTCTGGCGCGCTTTGCGGCGGAGCGTCGGATTCCGCCGCCGATCCTGTCGGAGGAAGCGGTGGCGGCGCTTCAGGCACATGAGTGGCCGGGCAATGTCCGCCAGCTCCGAAACATCATCGAGCGCACCGTTATCCTCGCGCCCTGCGAGCGTGTCGACCGGATCGAGGCCGACATGCTTCCCGCCGAGATCCTGGAGAGCCAGAGCCCCTCGGGCTTTTCGAGCCAGACGATGATCATGGGCAGCCCTTTGCGCGAGGCGCGCGAATCCTTCGAGCGCGAATATCTTCGAATTCAGATCCGCCGCTTTTCCGGCAACATCTCGCGGACAGCCTCGTTCATCGGCATGGAACGCTCCGCTCTCCACCGGAAGCTCAAGGCGCTGGGGATCGGCGACAAGCGCGACGAGGAGTGACGGGCAAGTCCGCGATGGCCGCAAGGGCACTCAGCCTCCAGGACCGGTTTCTCAACAGCGCTCGCAAGTCGAAGGCGCCGCTGACGATCTTTCTCGTCAAAGGCGTCAAGCTCCAGGGCGTGGTGACCTGGTTCGATTCATTTTCGCTGCTTCTTCGCCGCGACGGCCAGAGCCAGCTTGTCTACAAACATTCGATCTCGACCGTTATGCCCGCGTGTCAGCTGGACCTCGATAGGTTCGGTCAAGCCGAGCCTGCTCCCAGGCCCGCGCTGCAGGACGCTTTTCTCTCGGCGGCGGAGCAGGAGCGGCAGGCGATCAAAATCTATCTGGTCAACGGCGTGATGCTCCAGGGCGAAGTGGTGGAGCACGATCAGTTCTCGATCCTCCTGGAGCGCTCGGGCCAGGCCCAGCTCGTCTACAAGCATGCGATTTCGACGATTCAGCCGGAACATCCGCTCGCGCTCGGCGCTGGCGGGGATGGCGAGGCGGCCGAGTGACGATCTCGATCGCGGACGCACCCGGCGCGCTTGACGTCGCTCGCGGCGAACGGGCCGTCGTCATCGGCGCCGAGAGGGTCGGGCAGGGTAACGGCCGCTCACCCGAAGCGCGGCTCGAGGAAGCTATCGGGCTTGCCGAAGCGATCGGGATCGAGGTTGTAGCCAGCCGGACCTTGCGGTTGCGCTCGGTGCGACCGGCCACACTACTCGGCAAGGGACAGATCGAAGAGGTGGCCAAGACGGCGCGGGAGCATGAAGCCGGGCTGTTGGTCATCGATTCGCCGCTGACACCGGTGCAGCAAAAGTCGCTCGAAGAGCAGGTCGGCACCAAGGTCATCGACCGGACCGGGCTGATCCTCGAGATATTCGGCGAGCGGGCTGCGACCGCGGAGGGACGGCTCCAGGTCGAGCTCGCGCATCTCGATTATCAGGCCGGCCGGCTGGTGCGCAGCTGGACCCACCTCGAGCGCCAGCGGGGCGGTTTCGGCTTCCTTGGCGGCCCGGGCGAAACCCAGATCGAAGCCGACCGTCGGCTGATCCGCGACCGCATGGCGCGAATCCGCCGGGAGCTGGAGCAGGTCAAGCGCACCCGCTCGCTGCATCGCGGACGTCGCCAACGCGCTCCCTGGCCGGTGATCGCTCTCGTCGGCTATACGAACGCTGGAAAGTCGACGCTTTTCAACCGGATGACGGGCGGCGAGGTACTTGCCGAGGATATGCTGTTCGCGACCCTCGATCCGACCATGCGCGAGGTGAAGCTTCCGGGGTTCGACAAGGCGATCCTGTCGGACACGGTGGGCTTCGTTTCCGACCTGCCGACGCAGCTGGTGGCTGCTTTCCAGGCGACGCTCGAGGAGGTCGCTTCGGCCGACATACTGATCCACGTCCGCGACATGGCGCATTCCGACCGTGATTCGCAGCGCGAAGATGTCGAGCATGTCCTCGCCCAGCTCGGCGCAGGCCCCGAAGACGAGGGCGCGCCGCCGATGATCGAGGCTTGGAACAAGGTGGATCTGCTTCCGGCGAGCGAACGCGAAGCGCTGCAGGCCGAAGCGGCGCGGCGCCAGCGGACTGTCCCTCTGTCGGCGCTGACGGGATTCGGAATCGACACGCTGAGGGAGGCGATCGCCGAGTGCCTGCACAGCGGCGCGCAGCTTCATCAAATCAGCGTGCCCGCGGGCGAGGGCGGGAAGATCGCCTGGCTGCACGCCCGCGGCGAGGTGATCGAGCAGCAAACCCGCGACAGCGACGTCCATTTGCAGGTGCGTCTGTCGCCGGAGAACTGGGCGCGATTTCAGTCGCTTTGAGAAGCTTTGGCCCGGCGCCAGAGCTCCTCCTTTGCGTCGAGACCGAGCTGAGCGAATCCCGATGTTGTCTCGATTGTGCGGAAGCGACCCTCGAACTTGCGATTGGCTTGCCGAAGCGCCTCTTCTGGATCGATCTTGAGATGACGTGCTAGGTTTACGACCGCGAACAAGAGGTCGCCCAGCTCTTCCTGACGGCGCTCCTGGCCGGTTTCCGAGTCCAGCTCCGCAAGCTCCTCGTCGACCTTGGCTCGCGGGCCTTTTTCGTCAGGCCAGTCGAACCCGGTTCTCGCCGCTCGCCGCTGGAGCTTCGCTGCCCGGTCGAGCGCCGGCAGGGCCTTCGCGACGCCGGCCAGTGCGCTTTCGTCGCTTTTGTCCTTGCGTTCGGCGGCCTTGATCGCATCCCAGCCCGGACTTTCGGCCGCGTCGCCGAAGATGTGCGGGTGCCGGCGCTCGAGCTTGTCGCAAATACCATCGATGACGTCGTTCAGGCTGAAATGTCCAAGCTCCTCCGCCATTTGAGCGTGGAACACGACCTGCAGCTGCAAATCGCCGAGCTCGTCGGCGAGGGCGGCCATGTCGCCCCGGTCGATGGCGTCGGCGACCTCATAGGCTTCCTCGATCGTATACGGCGCGATCGTCGCGAAATTTTGCTGTAAATCCCACGAACAGCCGAGTTTCGGGTCGCGGAGCCGGCGCATGATGGCCACGAGACGCCCCAGATTCATTCGCCGGACCCGAGCAGGGGCGACGATGGACCTGCGTGGCCGCCTCGCCCAATAAGTCTGATAATATGTATTATGTAAAATCCAGAAGCCATCAGGGGACCAGCACCAGCCAGCGTCCCTCGACCCCCCAGCGATCGAGAGTCGACAGGAAATTCATGCCCAATACGTTCAAATCGTCGTTTGCGGCGACGTGAAGCGCGAAATCGTGACGGACGATCGTTCCGACCTTTAGCTCTTCCGCTCGGCCGCTAGCGACGCGCACAAGCCCGTTTCCGGTCCGGACGATCTGGTTAGCCACCGGGCTGACCTCGACTCCGGCGCTTCGGGCGGTCCGGCGGTCGATGGTGGTCATCGTCGCGCCGCTGTCCACCAGGAACTTCACCTTGGTGCCGTTGATCCGCGCGTCGACCCAGAAATGGCCGTCAATCGCCATCGGGATCCGAAGCTCCTTGCCGACATGCACCGGCTCGCCGGTCGCCTCGGCCCGGACCCGCTGCCAGACCCAGTCGAGATTGTCGCGGAATGTGAAGAGGATAAAGCCGGCAGCGAAGATCGCGACCCAGGCCAGGGCATAGGTCGCGAGGCGCGCGACGGGCTCTCGCCGAACCATCAGGCTGCTCAGCACCAGCATCAGCGCCATCACCAGATAGACGCCGCCGAGCATCAAATCGTTGGTCACGGCGCCGCTTTGGCGAAGAGCGTGAAGAAATTCGCCGTCGTTGCGTCAGCGAGGCGTTTCGGGTCCTCACCTCGAAGCTCGGCGACGAAGGCTGCCGTGTCGGCGACGAACGCCGGCTCGCAGACTTTTCCGCGGTTCGGGACGGGCGCCAGGAACGGCGAATCCGTTTCGACGAGCATCCGGTCCAGCGGAAGCCATTTGGCCGTGTCCTGGAGGTCGCGTGCGTTCTTGAACGTCACGATCCCTGAGAGCGAGACGCAAAAGCCGAGATCGAGGCCTTTCCTCGCGAGCCCGGCGCTGCCCGTGAAGCAATGCAGGACGCCCGTCACTCCGCCCTCCTTGACGGCGCGCTCCAACATATCCGCGGTATCCTTCTCCGCCTCGCGCGTGTGGACCACCAGCGGAAGGCCGGATTCCCGCGCGGCGTCGATATGCGCCTGGAAGCGGTCGCGCTGCGCCGAGCGGTCGGACTTGTCGTAATAATAATCGAGCCCGCACTCGCCGATCGCGACCACTCTCGGATGATCGGCGGCCTCAGTCAGCGCCGAGGCGCCGAGGTCGGGATGCGAGTCCGCTTCATGCGGGTGAACGCCGACCGTCGCCCAGACGTCTGGGTTGCGTTCGGCGACAGAAATGACGTCATTCCATTCGGCCTGGCGGGTCGAGATATTGAGGAAACCCGAGACTCCGCGCTCGCGAGCGTTTGCGAGGACCTCGTCCTGCCTGTCGACCAGACCCTCGTAATTGAGGTGGCAATGGCTATCGACGAGCCTCACGCGGCCTCCTCGCCCTCTCCCCCGAGCTCGAGGCGCGGGAAAATCGGCACGGGTTGGTCCAGGCCGCCCTGAAGCCCGGAATCGATGACCGCGATCAGGGCTTCGGCCGACCTCGGGATGACGGGCAGGACTGCTACAGCGAGCTTGCGGATCGCCTCAACCAGGGTTCCGAGCACGTCGGCCATCCGCTCCGGATCGGTCTTTCGAAGCGCCCAGGGTGCGGCGGCGTCGACATAGGCATTGCAGGCGAACACCGCGCCCATCCACGCTTCCAGGCCCATGGAGAAACTGAAATCCTCGAAGCGCGCGGTCAATGTGGCGGTCGCCTCGTCAACCGCCCGCAGCAGCGCCGCATCGTCGTCATGCTTGCCTGGTGCGGGAATGACTCCGTCCAAATTCTTGTAAATCATCGACAATGTTCTCTGAGCGAGATTGCCGAAGCTGTTGGCCAGCTCGGCATTGACCCGATTGACGATCGCTTCGGGCGAATAGCTTCCGTCCTGGCCGAAAGGCACTTCGCGCATCAGGAAATAGCGAAGCTGGTCGACCCCGAACCTCTCCGCGAGGGCCAT
>DASTIF010000054.1:0-27495 GCA_035717805.1 Sphingomicrobium sp. | reverse complement strand
CTTCCGACAGGCCGGGTGAGCTGGGGCCAAATCGACAAATTGCTGCCGCCGCCCAGTGGAAGGCCGTTCAGCCTGCCCGACGTGTCGGTGGACATCGCGGACAGCAGCATCGCGCTCGCGACCCCCTGGGGTCCGCTCGGTTTCGCCGTGCAGGGCAACGGCAATCTGACCGGCGGCTTCAAGGGGCGGTTCGTTTCGTCGAGCCCGCGGCTGGTGACCGGCAATTGCGCGATCGAGACCGTCCGAGGCTCCGCCGCGATCGAGATCAAGGCGCGCCAACCGCATGTCGTCGGGCCGATCACCGCCGATCATTTCGCCTGCCCCAAGAGCCGCTTTTCGATCGTCGAGCCGAGGCTCGAGATCGACAGCCGATTCGGCGAGGCGTTCGACAGCTTCGACGCAAAGGCGCGGATCATCTCGCGCGTGCTGACGGCCGGCGACAATGGCTTGGCTGCGCTCAACGGTCGAATGACCTTGATCGGCGACCCGACCGACGCTCGCGGCGAAGTCAATCTGGCGGCGCAGAGATCGCGGCTCGGGACGATCGCGGCGGACCGGACGCGGGTAATCGGCAAGTACCGGCTGAGCACCACCAAGGGCTCGCTGATCATGGTAGGCCAATATTCCGCCGACGGCGCCAGCCTCGCGCCCTCGATGATCGCGGGGCTCACACAGGCGCTGAAAGCGACCAAAGCCACCCCGATCGGCCCGGTCGCCGAAGCGATGGGCAATGCGATCAGCCGCAGCGCGAGCCAGTTCAACGTCGCCGGCGGGCTGCGGCTTGTGAACTTCCCCGGTTACGGCGCGGCGCGGGTGACGGATGCCGACGTTCGAACCGTGACCGGCGGGCATGCGCGGATATTCGGGGGCAAGGGCGTCACTTATTACTGGCCGACCGGCGCGCTTCGGTTCGACGGCACGATCGACATGGCGGGCGGCGGGCTTCCAAGCGGTACCGTGACCCTGCACCAGGCGCGCAACGGGGCGATCTCGGGCGTCGGCAACTTCCGGCCCTATACCGTCGACGGGTCGCGGCTGTCGCTGTCGACCTTGCGCTTCGAGGGGCAGCCGAACGGCGCGACCCGGTTCAGCACGGTCGCCAATCTGACCGGCAAGTTCCCCGGCGGAATCGTCCGCGACCTGAACCTGCCGATCACCGGGCGCGTGGGACCGAACGGCGCGCTGATCGTCGGGTCCGAGTGCATGGTCGTCAGCTTCGACTATCTGAAGATGCAACAACTCCAGATCGGCCGGACACGGCTTCCGGTCTGCCCGACGGGCGCGGCGATCATCGCCCAGTCGCCGGGCGGCGCGCTTCATGTCGGCGGCCGAATCTCGAACCCCGCGCTTACCGGTCGCCTGGGCTCGGCGCCGATGAGACTCAAGGCGAGCAGCATCCTGCTGTCGCAATCCGGCTTCGATGGAAGCGACGTCGCGCTGCGCCTCGGTCAGAGCGACTCGCCGGTCGTGCTCAACGCGGAAACTTTGCGCGGCGCCTTCACCAAATCGGGCGCGACCGGGACTTTGACCAACGCCGATGCGGTGATCGCCAACGTTCCATTGAAGATGACCGATATCGACGGGCGGTGGAGCTTCGCCGGCAGCCGCCTCGAGATCGACGGAAGCCTGTTCGTCAACGACCGCGAGGATCCGCCGCGATTCTACCCGTTGAAGAGCGACGACGTTCACTTCGTGCTCGCCGACAACAAGATCACCACGACCGGAACGCTCGTCCACCCCTATAGCGGGACCAGGGTCACCGACGTTTCGATCGACCATGACCTCGACAGCGGGGCAGGGCACGCCGATCTCGACGTGCCCGGGATCACCTTCGGCCAGGCCCTCCAGCCCGAAGAGCTGACGAGGCTGACCGAAGGCGTGGTGGCGCTGGTCCAGGGAACCGTCAGGGGTCATGGCCGGATAGACTGGGCGGGCTCGGGCGAAGTCACGTCGACCGGCGATTTCTCGACCCAGAACATGGACCTTGCCGCACCGTTCGGGCCGGTCAAGGGCCTGACCACGAGCGTCCATTTCACCGACCTGCTCGGCCTGGAATCCGCGCCCGGCCAGATCGCGGCCGCCCGATCGATCAACCCCGGCATTCTCGTCGAGAACGGGGTGATCCGTTACCAGCTTCTGCCCAACCAGCTGGTGAAGATCGAGCGCGGTGAATGGCCGTTCATGGGCGGGCGCCTGATCCTCCGCGAAACCATCCTCAACTTCGGACGCCCCGCGCCCAAGCGGCTGACGTTCGAGCTGGTCGGCTTCGACGCCAAGCAGTTCATCGACAGCCTGGGCTTCAGCGGGATCGAGATCACCGGCACCTTCGACGGCGTGCTTCCGATGATCTTCGACGACGAGGGCGGACGCATCGTCGGCGGGCGGCTCGATTCGCGGCCGCCGGGCGGCGAGTTCAGCTACAACGGCACCAAGCCGGACGCGGGGATGGTCGCCGGCCTCGCCTTCGATCTGCTCAGCAACATCCGCTACCAGTCGATGGTCGTGCGTCTCGACGGCGACCTCGCCGGCGAGTTCGCGACGCGGTTCGAGATCAACCAGGTTTCGCTCGGCGACCGCGGCGGGTTCCTCGCCGGACTGGTGCGCGGCGCGTTCAGGAAGGTGCCGCTCAAGGTCAATCTCAACGTCAGCGGCCCGTTCCGGTCGATCATCCAGATGGCCAAGGGCTTCAAGGACCCGACCGCGGTCATCGCGCCGGTCATGCCATTCCCGCTCGATACGCCCGGAATCGTCACCGAGACGAGGGTTCTCAAGAAGGAAGAAGAGCAGAACCGGACGACATCGCTCGACGACGTCGAAGTCAGCACCCAACCCACCACGACAAGCGAGACACAACCATGACCAAGCTCAGACTGAAACGGCCGGCACGGCTTCTGGCCGGCGCCGTACTGGCACTCCCGCTGGCGAGCTGCATCACGGTCAAGGCTCCCGACAAGCCGATCGAGATCAACCTCAATGTCGATATCCGGCAGGAGGTGCTGGTCCGGCTTCAGCAGGACGTGCAGCAGCTTATCCGCGAAAATCCCGAGGCCTTCCCCTCGACCGGAGCGGCGCAGTGATTTCAGTCGCGAAGTTTGCCTGTTTTGCTTTGCTGGCGTTGCCGGCCGCCGCGGTAGCGCAACGCGGAGACGCGCTCGCTTCGGCGCGGGCGGCGGGGCTCGTCGGCGAACGGTACGACGGTTATCTCGGCTATGTGGCCGGCGCTTCGGAAGCCGCGAGGCGCCAGGCAGGCGGGATCAACATCCGGCGCCGGCTTTTGTACACCGGCCTTGCGGGACGCCGGAATGCCAATGTCCAGGAAGTCGGGATTGCCGCGGGCTGCCAATTGCTTGCCGCGGTGAAGGTGGGGGAAGTCTATATGCTGGGCGACGGAAAATGGCGGCGGCGAGCGCCGGGCCAGATCGTGCCGCTACCCGCTTATTGCGCCCGCTGAGCCTCGAACGAGGAGCGATACTCGGGCTTTACCGCCGCGAGCAGAGCGCCGGTGACGGGAATCCGAACTTCATAGCGCCCTTCCGCATATGAACCCGCGACATAGGGATCGGCGACGACCTGGATGGTGTCGAACCGCCAATCGGAAGTCGTGTCCGAAGGCACGAACACCAGCTCGTCCGGTTTCGGGCAGCTCGTGCTTTCCATTCCAGCCCGCTCGAGCCGCTCGGATGCGAGCGCCTGGCAGACCCGGCCGCTGAGGATTGGCCAGAACCCCGAAGGCGCGAATAGGTCTGAGAAGGGCAGCGCCGCCTTCTTCTCCTTGTCCCAGAGGATGAGGCCGGTGGTGTGCATCCCGTGCGCGCCGCCGGTGAAGGTCTGTGTCTGCGAGCGAAGCGACATCAGCTGTTCGGTCTGGCCCGCGAGGACCCAATCGCGAAGGAAATAGTGGGGATGGAAGGGTGTGTTCTGCGGGCGCCTCATTTCCGCATCCTCTCGAGCCGTCTCGAGCGCTTCGGCATGACGTTTGGCGCGATCGGACAGTATGATCTCCAGCAGTTCCGGATGCGATCCGACGCCGGTCGGGAAACTGTAGCGGAAGTCGACAAGCGCACCGGCCTCAAGGGTCGTATAGTCTTTCGCGGCGGGCGGATCGGGCGGCGCTGCCGCCGCGATGGTGAGCGCGCACAAGGCAAGTCGGGCGAGATGCAACATAGCCGGTCACTACGGCTGTTCCGCCGATGCCGCCAGTGCGCGTGCCTTGCGGTTGACTAGGCGCACCGTGGTTCATAAAGGGGCCGCGCCTTGGCGGGCTTCGACGCCGCCATGTCCTTGAACCTGCCCGACTCTGCCGCCTGTTTGCCGGGCGGTCGGCGACATGAGGAAAAGACATGGCCGGTGACGCAAATCCGGAAGGCCCAGAGCTTCCACCCGACGCACGGCTCGAGTCGCTCGATGAGCGGCTGAGGCGCGCACAGGAACAGGAAGCGCTGCGCGAGAACAAGCCGGCAGGCGACCCGAATTACCGGGCCGGCCAGCTCGTTCTCAGTCACCTTGTGGGCGCGCCCTTCGGTGGCTTCGTGATCGGATTCGCGCTCGACCGGTGGTTGGGCACGAAGCCGTGGCTGATGTTGGTGATGCTGTTCCTCGGCTTTGCGGTCGGCGTCATGAACGTCATCCGGATTTCAAAGACGCCCCCCGGAAGCGGGCCGGGCGGCAGGTTGTAAGAGGACGGAACGTGGCCGGCGCCAAGATCGACCCGATGCACCAGTTCACGATCGAGCCGATCTTCGGCTCGTTCAACGGCGCGCCCAATCCGTTCGTCTTCACCAATAGCGCCTTGTGGCTGCTCATCGTCCTCGGCACGATCTACGTTTTCATGGTCGGCGGGATGAAGCGGCAGCTCGCTCCGGAAGCGAACTTCGCCGGGCGCTGGCAGGTCGCTGTCGAGGGGCTGATTTCGTTCGTCGACGACATGGTGCACGCGAGTATCGGACCGGAAGGCAAGAAATACGTGCCGTGGGTCTTCACGGCCTTCATCTTCCTGCTGTTCGCGAACCTGATGGGGGCGATGCCCTTCGCGATCATCCCCGGCGCCCATCCGTTCACCGTCACCAGCCAGTTCACGATCACCGGCGTGATGTCGATCATCAGCTTCGCGATCGTGCTCGGGGTCGGCTTCTGGAAGCATGGGCTTCACTTCTTTTCGCTGTTCACTCCGCCCGGGATCCATTGGGTCGGCAAGGTGCTGCTGTTTCCGATCGAGTTCATCTCCTTCGCGGTTCGCCCATTCAGCCTCGGCCTCCGGCCGTTCATTGCAATGTTCGCGGGGCACATCCTTCTCGACATTTTCGGCAATTTCGTCGTCCAGAGCCTCAATGCCGGAGGCGGCGGGATCGCCATCTCGATCCTCTGCTTCCTGTTCGTCGCCTTCATCAGCACGCTCGAGCTGCTGGTCGGCGCCATCCAGGCCTATGTGTTCGCAATCCTGACCTCGCTCTACATCAATGACGCGGTCAACCTTCACTAACCCGTTCTTTTTCCAAGGGAGTTCAATGATGGATCTCGAAGCAGCCAAGGTCATCGGCGCCGGACTGGCCGCCATCGGCGTGGGCACCGCCGGAATCGGCGTCGGAATCGTGTTCGGCTCGTTCCTCGAGAGCGCGCTTCGCAACCCGGCCGCCGCCGACGGCCAGCAGGGCCGCCTGTTCATCGGCTTCGCCGCCGCCGAGCTTCTCGGCCTGATGGCGTTCGCCGTGGCGATGATCATCCTGTACGCGATCTAGGCTGAATGGCGGGGGCTTTCGCCCTCGCCGGAGACCGGACCGATGCCTCAGTTCTACCAGCTCAACGACGTCGTCCTGTCGCAGCTCTTGTGGCTGCTGATCGGGCTCGGATTCATCTATTTCGTGATCGCTCGCGGGATGGTTCCGAAGATCCAGTCGACGGTCGAGGGCCGCGACAGGAAAATCTCCGAAGACCTCGAAAGCGCCCAGCGCGCCCGCGAGGAGGCGGAGTCGACCGAGGCCGAGTACCGGCAGGCGATCGAGGCGAGCCGGAGCGAGGCGATGAAGCTCGCGCTCGAGGCCAAGCAGGCAGGCGCCCGCGAAGCAGAGGAGCGGACGCGGGCAGTGGATGCCGAGATCGGCAAGACCATCGAAAAGGCCGAGGCGAAAATCCGCAAGGCAGTCGACAAGGCCATGGCCGAGCTGGATTCGGTGGCTTCGGAGGCGGCTCGCGAAATGGTCGCCAAGCTGACCGGAAAGCCGGTCGGCGCGAATGAGGCCCAGGCGGCGGTCAAGGCGGTGATCAATGGCTGAACCGCATCTCACCGCGACCACAGAACAGCCGTCCGGCGGCCATGAGGCCGAGGCAAGCGCGTTCGGCCTGACCCCGCCGATGTGGATCGCGGCGGCGATGCTCGTCGTCTTCGCGATCATGATCTGGCAGAAAGTGCCGGGCGCGATCGGCAAGGCGCTCGACAGCAAGATCAACGCTATCCGCGAGCAGCTTGCCGAGGCCGAGGCGCTTCGCGGCGAGGCCGAGGCGCTCAAGGCTGAATATGCAGCCAAAGCGGCGGCGGCCGAAAGCGAGGCGGCCGCGACGGTCGAGCGCGCCCGCCACGAGGCGGACTCGCTCATCGAAAAGGCCCGCACGGACGCCGATGCGCTGGTCGAGCGGCGGACCCGGATGGCCGAGGAAAAGATCGCCGCCGAAGAGCGCGCCGCGGTTCAGAAGCTGCGCAGTGCGGCGGCCGATGCCGCAACCCGCGCGGCCGCTCGGCTGATCGCCGATCGCAACGACACGGATGCCGATTCGGCGCTGGTCGACAGCGCCATCAAGGATCTGGGGCGCTAGTCAGCCCTGCTGGTGCTTGCCTCCGGGCTGGCTGACTCCTTCCAGTGCCTGGTTGGCGCTTCCGCCGTCGGTCTGGCGGCTGAGGTCGCCGAGGCTCACGATCCCGCATAGCCGTTCGCTGGAATCGATGACCGGAAGCCTGCGCACCTGAGCCTGGCTCATTCGGCTCGCTACCTCTTCGACATCGTCGTCCTCGCGCGCGCAAACGACGTCATCGGACATCAGCTCGCGCACCGGCGTGTCGGGACCATAGCCCTTGGCGATTCCGCGAACGGCGATGTCGCGATCGGTGAGCATACCGATCAGCCGGTCGCCGTCGCTGACCGGCATCGATCCCGCATCCTCGCTCAACATGAAATTGGCGGCTTCCCTGGCGGTCTGGTCGGGCCTGACCGTCTTGACCTCGCGGGTCATCACATCGCTGACTTTCATGGGTCTCTCCTCTGCAAAAATCGTCCGGGAAACGATTGGCGGGAGACGGCCGTTCCGGCGCTTAAGGGACGTTCTCGGTCAATAGGTCGTAGGTGGCGACAAGTTCGTCCTTCTGGTTGAAAATCTCGACTGCCCAGCGGACCTGCCCGGTGTCGTCGGTCTTGATCGACTTGGCCTTGACGGTGAGTTCGACCCGCATCGAATCTCCCGGATAGAGCGGGGTCAGGAAGCGCAGATTCTCGAGACCGGTATTGGCCAGAACCGGCCCCGGATCGGGATCGACGAAAAGGCCCGCCGCGAAGGCGAGGATGAGATAGCCATGCGCGACCCGCCCCTCGAAGATCGGCGATGCCCTGGCCGCTTCCTCGTCCATGTGGGCGTAGAATTTGTCGCCGGTGAAATTGGCGAAATGCTCGATGTCCTCGAGCGTGACAGTCCGGCTGCCGGTGCGCCAGGTGTCGCCGATGTTAAGCTCGCTCATCTTGAGCCGGAACGGGTGGACGTCGACGAGGCGCTTTGGCGCTCCGGCGACATATTGGCCGGTGATGGCGGCGATCATGGCGGGCGACGACTGGATCGCGGTGCGCTGCATGTAATGTTTGACCCCGCGAACGCCGCCCATTTCCTCGCTTCCGCCGGCGCGCCCGGGCCCGCCGTGAACCAGCACCGGGAGCGGCGAGCCATGGCCGGTGGATTCCTTCGCGTTCGTGCGGTCGATCACCAGCATCCGCCCGTGGAAGGAGGCGGTGCCGTTGACGAAATCGCGCGCCGCGTCGGTCGAGTGGGTGAATAGCGACAACGCAAGGCTGCCCTTGCCGCGATTGGCCAGCGCAATGGCGTCGTCGAGATCAGCGTAGGGCATGATCGTCGAGACCGGGCCGAACGGCTCGACGTCGTGAACGGCCTCTGTGCGCCAGGGATCGTCACTCCGGAGAAGGATCGGCTGCAGGAAGGCGCCGCCCTTGACCGGCGGCTCGGCATTCGGGTCGCCGGCGACGATGCGGGCGCCGGCCGCTTCAAGTTCGGCGATCTTTTCGCGGACGTCCGCGCACTGGCTGGCGCTGACCAGCGCCCCCATGCGCGTGTCCTCGGATCGCGGGTCCCCGACCGTGGTTTTCGAGAGACGATCGCGGAGTGCCTCCTCGACCGCGTCGATATGCCCGGCCGGCGCCATCGCCCGTCGGATCGCGGTGCATTTCTGGCCCGCCTTGACCGTCATCTCGATCGCGACTTCGCGGACGAACAGATCGAACTCGGGCGTTCCCGGCACGGCATCGGGGCCGAGGACCGACGCATTGAGGCTGTCCTGCTCGGCGATGAACCGGACACTCTCGTGCATCACATTGGGGTGGGTTCGAAGCTTGTAGGCTGTCGAGGCCGAGCCGGTGAAGCTGACGACGTCCTGGCCGGCCAGATGGTCGAACAAATCGCCGACGCCTCCGACGATCAGCTGCACCGCGCCTGCCGGAAGCAGGCCGCTGTCGATCATCACCCGGAAGGCGGCTTCAGTCAGATAGGACGTCGCCGAGGCCGGTTTGACGATCGCCGGAACGCCGGCGAGCAAGGTAGGCGCAAGCTTTTCGAGCATCCCCCAGACGGGGAAGTTGAAGGCGTTGATGTGGACCGCCGCGCCATGAAGCGAGCTGTATATGTGCTGGCCGACGAACGTCCCGCCTTTCGACAGCGGTTCGAGCGCGCCGTCGAGAATCACGTGCGCGTCGGGAAGCTCGCGGCGGCCCTTGGACGAGAAGGAGAAGAGGGTGCCCGCGCCGCCCTCTATATCGATCCAGCCATCCTTTCGGGTCGCGCCGGTCTGGTAGCTTAGCTCGTACAGCTCTTCCTTGCGGGCCATGATCGCAAGGCCGAGGCCCTTGATCATCCGCGCCCGTTCGTGGAAGGTCATCTTTCGGAGGGCAGGGCCGCCGACCTCGCGCGCGTGGCGAAGCATCCCGCCGAAATCGAGCCCGCCGGAACCTGCAACCGCGACCGCCGAGCCGTCGATCGCGCTCGGCAATTCGGACAGGTCGCTGGTCCCCTCGACCCAGCGGTCGCGCTCGTAGTTCAGCAGCTGGGGGGTTTTCATCCTGAACTCTCCGTCCGCCGTCGGCGTGTAATCTAGCTGGCGAAACGGCGCTGGACCTCGGCAAGCCAGGCCGGCTCGGGCTGGTCGAGGTCGTAATATTCGAAAATGAGGTGAATGCGGTCGCTCGAGCTCGCGTTGGTCACCGCGTGGACCGCCATGTTGTTGACCTCGACCGCCTCGCCTTCCCCGAAATGGTAGCCGGCGCCGTCGACGAAGAACGTCACCCGGTCGCTCGTCTGGATAGGCACGTGAATCTTGTGCGGCCATTTGGCCGCCGGATTCTGGTCGCGATGAGGCTTGATCTCGCCGCCCGCGGGCATCCTTGCCAGCATCACCCGCGGGTAGGCGCCTCGTGCATAGCCATAGTCCTTCGTCGCGGCATCCAGGACCGGTTGCAGGAGAGGCGCCCACTCATTCCAGATCGGCTTCGCGTAGGATCCCCGCCAGTCGTGGAAGTTGGAAACGAAGCGAAAGATGATGTGCCGTGTGCGGTCGAGCGCGCCGAACCGGTTGGGCTTGGCTTCGTTTTCGGCGTCCCAGACCGATTCCGGGAGCGCCAGGACCGCCTCCCGGAGCGCGCCGATATCGACTCGGCCGAGCCTGCGGATGCTGGTCGCTTTTCTGGGATTGGGTTCCATTGCCGCCTTCAGAATTCGTAGCCGAACAATTCTAGGTCACGGGCATAGAGCTTGGCCACCCCGTCGACGAGCTGTTGATCGTAATAGTCGCGATAATCGCCTCGGCGCGAGCTATTGGTTTTTGCAAGCGGCCTGGACGTAATCCCGATGCGTTCGCAAATTTCGTCATAGCTTTGCTGCATTCGCTCGTTTCGACCGACATAGTCGGCGAGGATCGCACCGTCCTCTCCCGTCAGGAACGTGTGTTGCGGCCTGAACAGCAGATGCCGCAGCGGCGGCGCGATCAAGGCGAAGTGTCGCATCACGCCTTTATGATCGCGCTCGAAATGGCCCTGATTGCGGGTCATGAACGAGCAAAAGGAAACGAAACGGTCGAATGGGTTGCGAACGAATGCGAATTTGAAACGGCTGCGGAATTCCTCTTCGCCGATGACCGGCCGGATTTGAGTCAGGCTGATATGGCCGGTCCGAAGATCGGAAATCTCGGGGAAAGGGAATTTTTTCTCCCCGAACAAGCGAACCTGCTCGAGATCGTCGGGCCCCATATGTTCGCGCAGCGCCTCGCGAACCGAATGTGTGCCGGTCTTCGGAATGGCGACGAAAATGAAATTGCGGGTCGGCGAGATGATCATTTTCTCGTCCGCTCGACAGGAATCGCCCGGAAGTCAAATCCTTGCCATCGTCGAGCATCGCCATGCCGCTTCTGGCCCGGCACCGGCCCTAGCGGGTTTTCCAGAACAGCACCGCCTCGATCGCAAGATAGGCGGCGATCGCGGCCACGGTTCCCGCGGAGCCCGCGATGTCGCCGCCGATGCGCGCAACGACGTAAAGGAGCATGACGAGGCCGATCACCATGCTCGGAGCGCCGAGACCGCGCATCGCCGCGCTCCGGTGATAGCCGATCCAGAAAGCGAAGCGGTTGAGGACCCAGACGATGGTCGCCGCCGGAATCGCTCGGAGGGCCTCGGCGGTGGTCAGATAACAGGCGAGTCCGAACAGGCCGACGGCGAAGACGATCAGTTGCTCGAGCGTGTTCTGAAGGTAGCGGAGGTTGACCCGAAGCCGCTTCGTCTCGTGACCCTGGAGCGGGTCGAAGGCATTGCTCTGCAGGCGTTCGTGGGCGATCGCCTCGATTCCCGTGACAAAGCAGAACAGGGTCGCCGCGGCCACGCATTTGAGCGCCAGGATCATGCGCGCACCGACGCTGTCCGCACCGGAAATCGGCGGCAGGAAATTGTAGAGCGCGAACCACAGAGCGATGCTGAGCACCATCGAAATGGCGATGGCCGACATTCCGCTCTTGCGTTCCATGCGCCAGTCGTTTGTCTCGACCATGCTCACCGTCCCACGAACTTCGGGTTTCGTTTTTCGAGGAAGGCCGAAACGCCTTCGCGATAATCCTCGGTGTAGCCGAGGCGGCGCATCTCGTCGCGCTGCAACTTCAATTCCTCATCGAGGTTTCGGCCCCAGGTCGAGCGGACGATCGACTTGATCGCGGCAAGACCGAGCGGCGGAAGCGAGGCGAGCCTGGCGGCGAGCGCATTCACCTCTGTTTCCAGCGCATCGTCGTCCACGCATTTCCAGATCAGGCCCCATTGTTCCGCCTGTTCGGCGGGAAGAGGCTCGCCGGTGAGCGCGAGGCCGAGCGCCCGCGCCTGGCCGACGAGGCGCGGAAGCATCCAGCTTCCGCCGCTGTCTGGAATCAGTCCGATCGCCGAGAAGCTCTGGATGAACCTGGCGGAACGCGCGGCGACGACGATGTCGCAGGCAAGCGCGATGTTGGCGCCGGCGCCCGCGGCGACCCCATTGACCGCGGCAATAACCGGCTGCGGGATATTCGCGAGTGCGTGGATCAGGGGGTTCCAGCCGGTTTCGACCGTCACGCCCAGGTCGACAGGGCGATCGCCGGACGCGACCGTACGCTCGTTCAGGTCCTGCCCGGCGCAAAAGGCTCGCCCGGCGCCGGTGAGAATTATGACCCGCGCTTCCGCCGCGTCGTGAAGCGCCGCGCGCAATTCCTGGTGCATTTCGGCGGTGAAGCTGTTCAGCCGGTCGGGCCGGTTGAGCGTAATCCGGGCGATGCCGTCTTCGACCTTGCAGTCGATGGTCTCGTAATCTGACAATAATTTTCTCCCCTCGCCCTGAACTGGACTCAGGGCCCATTCCGGAGACCCGTTCCGTCCTACGAAGAAAATGGATGCTGAAACAAGTTCGGCATGACGGCGGTTTGAATGGCGACCTTGCAAACGCTACATCGCACCCATGTATACGACCGAGCTTCAGAAGACCGCGGCGATCAAGAATCTCGACGACCCCGAGAAGGTCGCGGCGTTCGAGGCGCGGGTCGCCGCCGACGAGTTCATCGAGCCCAAGGACTGGATGCCCGAAGCCTATCGCCGGACCCTGATCCGCCAGATCTCGCAGCATGCGCACAGCGAGATTGTCGGAATGCTTCCCGAAGGGAACTGGATCACGCGCGCGCCGTCGCTTCGCCGAAAGGCGATCCTGCTCGCCAAGGTTCAGGACGAGGCCGGGCACGGCCTCTACCTCTATTGCGCCGCGGAAACGCTCGGCATCGGGCGCGACGAGCTCACCGAGCAGCTTCTGAGCGGCAAGGCCAAGTACAGCACCATCTTCAATTATCCGACGCTGACCTGGGCCGATATCGGAGCGATCGGCTGGCTGGTCGACGGCGCCGCGATCATGAACCAGGTGCCTCTGCAGCGCACATCCTACGGTCCTTATGCTCGCGCTATGGTCCGCGTCTGCAAGGAAGAGAGCTTCCACCAGCGCCAGGGCTTCGAGATCATGATCGCGATGGCCAATGGCACGATCGAGCAGAAGCGAATGGCGCAGGACGCGCTCGACCGCTGGTGGTGGCCGTCGCTGATGATGTTCGGCCCGCCCGACGCCGACAGCCCCAATACCGCCCAGTCGATGCGCTGGCGGATCAAGCGCGAGACGAACGACGAGCTGCGCCGGAAATTCGTCGACATCACCGTGCCGCAGGCGGACTTCCTTGGGCTCACGGTTCCCGACGCCGACCTTAAATGGAACGACGAAAAGGACGGCTACGATTTCGGCACGATCGACTGGGACGAGTTTTACGCCGTCGTGAAGGGAGAGGGCCCGGTCGCGAAGGAGCGCATGGAAGCGCGCAACAAGGCGTGGGACGACGGCGCCTGGGTCCGCGAAGCGGCCGAAGCGCATGAAGCGAAGCGATTAGCGAGGAAGGCGGCGTGAGCGTGCTTCGACACGCCATTTCGACTTCGCTCAATGGCTACTCAGCATGAGCGGATTCCCTTGCCCGCTCATCCTGAGTAGGGGCTGAGTAAGCGCAGCGCATCGAAGACCCGTATCGAAGGACACTGCATGAATGACTGGCCGCTCTGGGAAGTTTTCGTCCGTACCAAGGGCGGGCTTTCGCATCGCCACGTTGGCAGCGTTCATGCTCCTGACGCGGAGCTCGCGATCGCCCATGCGCGCGACACCTATACGCGGCGGCAGGAAGGGGTGAGCTTGTGGGTGGTCCCGTCGAAGGAGATCGTCGCGTCCGACCCTGACCAAGCGAGCGAGCTGTTCGACCCTGCGGCCGACAAAATCTACCGCCACCCGACCTTCTACGACATCCCCGACGAGGTGAAGCATATATGAGCAGGCCTGTTCCCCGGCGTAGGCCGGGGCCCAGGGCGCTGCGTCAGCAGCGCTTGCGCGCTCCTGGGCCCCGGCTTTCGCCGGGGAACTGCTGATGGCGACGGTCACCGTCCATGAGTGCACGGACTACCTCCTCCGGCTCGGCGACGATTCGCTGATCCTCGGGCAGCGGCTGAGCGAATGGTGCGGGCATGCGCCGGCGCTCGAGGTCGACCTCAGCCTGGCCAATGTCGCGCTCGACCTGATCGGGCAGGCGACGCTCGCGCTGGGCGAAGCGGGCGATGCCGACCGGCTCGCCTTCCACCGCGATGTCCTCGATTTCAAAAACTGCCTGTTGGTCGAGCAGCCGAACGGTGATTTCGCCCGGACGATCGTTCGCCAGCTTCTCTATTCGACCTGGCAGCATCTGCTTCTGCAGCGGCTGACGGCGTCGAGCGACTGTTTCCTCACGGAATTCGCGGCCAAGGCGGTCAAAGAGATCGCCTATCACCGCGAGCTGGCGTCCGAATGGACGATCCGACTCGGCGACGGGACCGAGGAGAGCGCGCGGCGCATGACCGAGGCGCTCGACTGGTGCTGGCGGTTCGTGCCGGAGCTGTTCGAGGTCGACGAGACCCTGGAGGCGCTGATCGCCGGCGGGGTCGCGCCGGACCCGCGCGAGTTCGAGGACGAATATCGCGGCGCGATCGGCACAATCCTCGCCGAGGCGACGCTGGAAGTCCCTGCGGACCAGCGTCCCATCCTCGGCGGCCGGCGCGGCCATCACAGCGAGCATCTCGGCCACATCCTCGCGCCGATGCAGTTTCTTCAGCGAACCTACCCCGACGCCGCCTGGTAATGGCCGAGCATTTCCATTCGCTTCGGGTCGCTCAGATCGTGCCCGAGACGCCGGAGGCCAACTCTGTCCGCTTCGAAATGCCGCCCGAGCTTCGGGAGCGGTTCGCGTTCAAGGCCGGCCAGCATCTGACTCTTCGAGCGACCATCAAAGGCGAGGAGGTGCGCCGCAATTATTCGCTGTGCACCGCGCCGGGCGAGCAGGACTGGATGGTCACGGTCAAACGGATCGCCGACGGGCTGTTTTCCAACTGGGTCGGCGATCAGCTGAAGGCGGGCGACGCGATCGACGTCATGCCGCCCCACGGAAGCTTCACGACGAGCTTCGAGGCGGACTGCAAGCGTCATCTCGTTGGAATAGCGGGCGGGTCGGGGATCACACCGGTCATGTCGCTTTTGCGCACGATGCTGAAGGCCGAGCCGGAGAGCCGCTTCACCTTGCTCTACGGCAACCGCAACAGCGCCTCGATCATCTTCCTCGAAGAGTTGGCGAAGCTGAAGGACCGCTATCTCGACCGATTCGAACTCTATCATTTCCTAGCCGAGGAAGAGGGTGAAATTTCGCTGTTTAATGGAATGCTCGATCGCCAACGCTGCGACGAGGCGATCGATCATCTGGTTGGTTCGCCGGAATCGATCGACGGCTGGTTCATCTGCGGGCCCGGCCCGATGATGGACTCGGCCGAAAGCGCGCTTCTCGACCGCGGTATCGAGCGCGACAAGATCCACATCGAACGGTTCACCGCGGATCGACCGCCCGAGGCCCTGGTCAAGGAAATGGCCGAGCTTCAGACCAAAGCCGCGGGGCTGACCGTTTCCGTCACGCTCGACGGGCGGACCCGCAAGGTGCCGTTCACCGAGGGAAATATCCTCGACAGCGCCCGGGCGGCGGGCCTTCCGGCGCCGTTCGCCTGCAAGGCGGGGGTTTGCGCGACCTGCCGGGCGAAAGTCACCAGCGGCAAGGTCGAGATGGCGGCCCGCTACGGCCTCACGGACGAAGAGGTCGGAGACGGCTATGTGCTGACATGCCAGTCGGTGCCCGCCGGCGAGGGCGTCGCGGTGGATTACGATGCGTGACTTCGCTAATCCCACGGCCATGCTGACCGAAACCGCAGACCGTTCCCGGGGCCTGGCCGATCTGCCGCCGGTCGAGAGCGACTCCCTGATTGCGCTGATCGGAATGGTGAACGCCGACCCGCGTCCCGACAAGATCGATGTCGGGGTCGGCGTGTTTCGCGATTCCGAAGGCCGGACTCCGATCCTCAAGGTAATCAAGGACGCCGAGGCGATCCTTCGCGAAACGCAGGAGACCAAGGCCTATCTGGGAAGCGCCGGTGACACGCGATACGCCGAATTGCTCCGTCCAATCCTGCTCGGCCGCCACGCCGCCGACGATAGGATCGGCGGCTTTCAGACGCCCGGCGGTTGCGGCGCGTTGCGGCTCGGGTTCGAGCTGATCGCGGCCGCCAATCCCGATGCGCGGGTTTTGATCGGGGCTCCGACCTGGCCCAACCATCCGCCGATCATCAATGCCGTCGGCCTCGAGATCGTGGACTATCCCTATTACGAGCGGGGACAGGGCGCGATCCGCTTCGAAGACATGCTTGCCAGCTTCAAGACGGCTCGGGCGGGCGACGTCGCGCTGCTTCATGGCTGCTGCCACAATCCGACCGGCGCGGACCTGGATGCCGAGCAATGGGCGGAGGTCGCCCGGGTTGTTGCCGAGCGCGGGCTTATTCCGTTCATCGACATCGCCTACCAAGGATTCGGGCGCGGGCTCGACGAAGACGCGGCGGGGCTTTGGGGCGTGCTCGACGCTTGCGATGAAGCGATCATCGCTCAGAGCTGCGACAAGAATTTCAGCGTTTACCGCGATCGCGTCGGATCCATTTTCTTCAAGACCCGATCGGCCGCGGGCACAGCCAACGCCAGGTCGCACCTTTTCCAGCTCGCCCGCGAAATGTGGTCGATGCCGCCCGACCATGGCGCCGCCGCGGTCCGGATCGTCCTCGACTCGCCCGAGATCAAGAGTCGCTGGCTCGTCGAGCTCAAGGCGATGCGCGACCGCATTAACGCGGTTCGGCAAAGGATTGCCGCGACCGACCCCAGGCTGTCCTACATCGGCCGCCAGTTCGGAATGTTCTCCATGCTTCCGCTCAGCCGCGACCAGGTGCTCGAGTTGCGCAAGGACCATGCGATCTACATGGCCGACAGCGGCCGTTTCAACGTGGTCGGGATGAGCGATTCCGCGCTCGACCGCTTCACCGAGGCCGTGCTCAAGGTGATGCGTGGCTGAAGCCGATTCGGGGACCTTGAAGAAGGCGGGAGTCAACTGGAGCCGGGTCGCCCGGCTGGTCCTGACCTCGCGCGAAATGGACCGAATCGAGGAGCAGGAGCTCGTTCCGGCCAGGAAGGTGCTCTACCAATTCTCGGCGCGCGGCCACGACATGGCGCAGGTGCTGCTGGGCCTGCAGTTGAAGGACGGCGACGCCGCCTCCGGCTATTATCGGTCGCGGCCGTTGCTTCTTTCCCTCGGCGTCGATCTCGCCGACGCGCTCGGGTCGGGAATGGGCCTTGCGGGCGGCTATTCCGACGGACGCGATATCGGCGTGGTGTTCAACTATCCCAATCCGGGCGGCGCGCATGCGCTTCCCATGTGCGGCGGGGTCGGTGCCCAATATACGCCGGCCGCCGGCTGGGCGCAGGCGATCAAATACAAGCAGGACGTGCTGAACGAAGGCCCGGAGGACGCTATCGCTCTTGTCCTCGGCGGCGACGCCAGCGCGGCGACCGGCGGCTTCTGGTCGGCGCTGACCATTGCAACGACCCAACGGCTTCCGCTGCTGATGTACATCGAGGACAATGGCTACGGCATTTCGGTGCCGTCGGACTATCAGACTCCGGGCAAGGACATCGCGGCGAACCTTGCCGGCTTTCGCGGCCTCGCCATTTTCAACGGCGACGGAACCGAGCCCGAACAGGCGGCCGAGCTGATCGCCAAGGCGGTCGCGCATGTTCGCGAAAAGCGCTCGCCGGCGCTGCTTCGGCTGACGGTGCCGCGCCTCGAAGGCCATAGCGCGCAGGACACGCAGGCGTACAAGGCAGCGGACGAAATCGCCGCCGAATGGGCGCGCGATCCGCTTCCCAAGCTGAAGGCGCAGTCCGGCCTGTCCGATCGAGAGTGGGAAAAGGTCGAGCGCGAGGTCGCCGGCGAAGTCGCGGCCGCGGTCGCGGAAGCGGAGGCAAGGGGGGTCTCCCAACCCGAACGGGTGACGAGCCACGTCTTCTTCGACGGCGCGATTCAGCAGGTCGGCGGTCGAGCGGGCCTCAGCCTCGAGGGAACGACCGGCGAGCCCAGGCCGGAAGGCCAGCGGATCAACATGGTCACGGCGATCCGGCGGACCCTGGAGCAGGAGCTCGAAGCCAACCCGCGCGTGCTTCTGTTCGGCGAGGACATCGGCCCGAAGGGCGGAGTCCATGCCGTCACGCTCGGCCTCCAGGACAAGTTCGGCGAGGCGCGGGTTTTCGACACTTCGCTCAACGAGGAAGGGATCGTCGGCCGCGCCGTGGGCATGGCGCTCGCCGGGCTGATGCCGGTTCCGGAAATCCAGTTCCGCAAATATTCGGAGCCCGCGACCGAGCAGATCCACGATTGCGGGACGATGCGCTGGCGCACCAACAACCGCTTCGCGGCCCCGATCGTGCTTCGCGTGCCCGGCGGCTTCTTCAAGTGCGGCGATCCCTGGCACAGCCAGACCAACGAGGTCGAGTTCGTCCACAACCCCGGCTGGAAGGTCGCGGTGCCTTCCAATGCGGAAGACGCGGCCGGGCTGCTTCGCAATAGCCTGCGCGGCAACGACCCGGTGATCTTCTTCGAGCATCGCGCAATGTACGACGACGCCTGGGCGCGGCGGCCCTGGCCCGGCGACGATTATGTCCTGGATTTCGGCAAGGCCAGGAAAACCCGTGAGGGCGGCGACATTACCATTGTCACCTGGGGGGCGATGGTTCCGCGCTGCGAGGCCGCTGCGGAAGGAGTCGGCGCGGACGTGATCGACCTTCGCACGCTCATGCCCTGGGACAGGGACATGGTCCTGGACAGCGTCCGGCGCACACGGCGCTGCCTGATCGTCCATGAGGATTTGCGGACCGGCGGATTCGGCGCGGAGATCGCCGCGGTCGTCGCGGACGAAGCCTTCCTCGACCTCGACGCCCCCGTCGCCCGAGTGACTATGCCGGACATCCCGAGCCCGCATCATCCCAAGCTGCTCGACTGGGTGGTGCCGTCGGTCGCCGACATCCGCTCCGAAATCGACCGGCTGCTGGGGTTCTGACTTGATCGACGTCGTCGTTCCGGAGGAGCAGGAAGGGACCAAGGCGGTCGTCCGTTCCTGGCTGAAGCAGGTCGGGGATTCGGTCGCGGAGAACGATCCGCTGGTCGAGCTCGAGACGGACAAGGTAACGCAGGAAGTGCCCGCGCCGGCCGCCGGGGTCCTTGCGGAGATCGTCCTCGAGACCGATTCCGAGGCCGTGCCGGGGGCGGTGCTGGGGCGGATTGATCAAGCCGGTTCCCCGGCGAAGGCCGGGCCCCAGGGCGGTGCGTCAGCAGCGCATTCCTCCTCCGCTGAAGCGCCTGCCGGCGCTCCTGGACCCCGGCCTTCGCCGGGGAACGGCGAGACCCGTCTCTCGCCGTCCGTCCGCCGCGCTCTCCAGCAGAACGGGATCGATCCGGCGCTCATCAAGGGCACCGGCCGCGACGGGCGGATTAGGCGCGAGGACGTCGATCGCGCCGTCGCCGAAGCCACCGTGACGCGGGTCGGCGAGCCCGCGACCGCTCAACCGCGCAACGCCGGGCAGATCCCGCACGACCGGATGCGGCTCAAGATCGCCGAAAACATGGTTCGAGCGGTTTCTGAACAACCGCACGTAACCGCCGTGTTCGAAGCCGATTTCTCGGCGGTCGCGGCGCACAAGGCGGCAATGGCGAAGCGCGGTGTGAAGCTCAGCTACACGGCTTACATCGTCAAGGCCGCGGCCGAGGCGATGGCGGTCGCTCCGGCGATCAACGGGCGTTGGGAAGAGGACCGGGTCGCAATCTCGCCGACGATCGACATCGGGGTGGGGACCGCGCTCGGCGAGAAAGGTCTGATCGTTCCGGTGGTCAAGGATTCGGCCAGTCTGACGCTCGAGCAGATCGGCGCGAGGCTGGACGACCTGACCGGCCGCGCCCGCGACGGCAAGCTGTCCGGGGCCGATGTTTCGGGCGGAAGCTTCACCGTCTCCAATCACGGCGTTTCCGGGTCCTTGCTCGCCGCGCCGATCATCCTTCACCAGGGGCAGGCGGCGATCCTGGGCATCGGCAAGCTTGAAAAGCGCGTGGTGGTTCGCGAGGCGGATGGCGAGGACGCTCTCGTGATCCTGCCGATGGCCTATGTCACTTTGACCATCGACCACCGCGTCGTCGACGGCCATCAGACCAACGCCTGGCTGACCCGCTTCGTGGAAATTATCGAGGGCTGGCCGCCCGCCTGATTGAATTTTCGTGTTCGACTGGACGGTTCAATCTCGACAAGCTGCCCGACTATCGGACCGGCACCGGAACGATGCGCGCGTCCGAGCGCTGAAGCCGCGTGAGCGAGAAGAAGGCAAACAGCCATGACGGCTTCGTCCGGCGGGCGCTGATCGTCATCGCGCTTGCGGCGGCTGCGTTTCTGCTGTGGCAACTGCGCTACGTCATCGTCCTTCTGTTCGGGGCGGTGGTCGTGGCTACCGTCATCCGGGCCATCGCCGATCCCTGCTCGAAGCACATGCGAATTCCCGAGGCGCTGGCGATGCTGATCTCGGTCCTTGTCCTCGTCGCTATATTCGCGGGCGTCGGCTGGCTGTTGGGAAGCCAGATCGCGTCCCAGACGGAGGCGCTGGCGCAGACTTTGCCGGCCGCGCTCCAAAGGGTGGACGACTGGCTTGCGGGCCTTGGCCTCGCCCATCCGATCCAGAGCTGGCTCGCGGAGCTTCACACGCACGGCGGGGCCCTGGTCTCGAGGTTCGGAAGCTGGGTCTCCTCCGCCAGCGCGGGACTCGCAAACCTGCTCATCGTCTTCTTCGGCGGCATATTCCTCGCCGCCGCGCCGCGATTCTACCGCACCGGAGCGATCAAGCTGGTCCCCGCAGACCGCCGCGGACTGATCGCCGAGGCGATGGACGAATCCGAGCATGCGCTCCGGCTCTGGCTTCGCGGGCAGCTGCTGGCGATGCTCCTCATCGGCATATTGACCGGCGCCGGACTTTGGCTGCTTGGAATCGAATCCTGGCTGGTGCTCGGAATTCTGGCGGGTTTCTTCGAGTTCATTCCCTTCGCCGGCCCGATCATTTCGGCGGTTCCGGGCGTGCTGATCGCGCTGGTTCAGAGCCCCGAGCTCGCGCTGTGGACGGCGCTGATGTACGTCGCCGTCCAGCACGTCGAAGCCTATCTTCTTCAGCCATTGATTCAGCAATATGCGGTCGACGTTCCCGCCGTGGTGCTATTGTTCTCGCTGCTCGCTTTCGCGCTCCTGTTCGGGATCATCGGAATCCTGTTCGCGGCGCCGATGACCGTCGTCACCTATGTGCTGGTCAAGCGGCTCTACGTCCGCGAGGCGCTGGACACGCCGACGCCCATCCCGGGCGAGCGCAAGACGTGAGTCACACGTCCAAGATCGCGTAGGGCTTCCCGAACTTCTCGCGAAGGACGAACTGGGCGCAATTGAAGACCGGTGTTCCGCGCAAGGTCCGGCCCTCGTACCTGCCGTGGTGCGCGTGGCCGTGCACGACGAAGGCGATATTCTGGAACCGGTCGAGCGCGTCGGCAAGCCGCGCCGAACCGAGATACTGGAGGATTTCGACCGGCTCGCCTTCGAGCGTTTCGGCGACCGGCGAATAATGAAGCACCGCGACGATTTTCTCGGTGCGCAGCGATCGAAGCGCATTCTCCAGTTTGCGAGCCTCGTTCACGGCCTCGTTGACGAATTCCTTGATGATCGGCTCGCCGAAGGGCGCAAGCTCGCCGCGGCCGAAGCCGCCCAGGAAGCCCTTCACGCCCGCAAAGCCGACTCCGTCGATTTCGTGCGCCTGCTCGTCGAGGACGATCATTCCCGCTTCGTGGAGGATTCGCGCCACCTCCTCATGCTGGCCGCATTCGTAATCGTGGTTGCCGAGCACTCCGAGCACCGGGATCGTGCAATGGCTGATGTCCTCGGCGAGGATTTGCGCTTCGGTCGTCTTGCCGAAATTGGTGAGGTCGCCGCACAACAGCAGGACGTCCGCCAGGTCCGCGATTTCGCGGAATATCTCGCGATAGGGCGCGGCGCTGTCCTCGGTGACGTGAAGATCGCCGATGGCTGCAATCTTCATCAGTGCAGCTCTTGATATTGTTCTTCGAGATTCCCGACCGGCTCGGAAAACCCCCATTCGGTGACATCGGTCAGATAGTCGCGCGGGCTGAAGATTCGGCCGCGGCAGACCTTCATTCGGGGCGGCGGAATGCTGTTCTGGACGTTCACCCGCTCCAGAAGCTCGTCGAGAAGCCATTGCGGGACCGCGGCGCGCTCGCTCGGATAGATGTAGCGGAAGTTAAGGAGGTGGATGAGGAGCACCTCCCAGTGAAGCTCCATGTGGTTGAGCAGCCGCCGCCAGTCGATTTCCTCGTGGCGCTTCAGGATCATGTGCGCCACGTCCGCGCCGTCGTAGCGGTAGCGGTCCTGGACGAACATTTTCGACCAGACGAACTCGGTAGGCGGGACGAGGTGCACCTCGCTGCCGAACAGTTCGGCGCGGGGTGAGTTGTCGAACCAGTCCTCGGTGACGTGGGTCGAGGCGGTGGGCATGTTGAAAATGACGTCGACGAAAATCTCGCCGCGGGTGATCCGTGCCAGCCAGCGTTCGTCGACAATCTCGACGTCGAAGCCCTTGGCCTTGAAAAAGGACAGGATTTTCAGGCAGTCGCCGGCCGTCGAGAAGACGTCGACGTCCTTTGTCGGGCGGACGATGCCGGTGTAGCTGGCGAGCGCGTAGGTGCCCGAAAGCAGGAACGGAATCTCGGACCGCGCCAGTAGCTCGATGACTTCGGTGTAGAATTCCTCGCGCTTGGGCGGGGATTCGAAGAGCGATCGTTCGAGGGTGGTTTGATGGTCCATTCGCCCCGCGTGAACGGCGGGCTCGGCGAGCCGGTTCCGCTCGCGAATGCCTAGCCGAAGGTGAAGGCGAAGGCGTGGACGCCTGGATCCAGGAACTCGATCGTGAAGGTCCGCTCGCCGACGGCGCCTTTCTGCCGCACGAGCTGGTAGAGCCTTTCCTCGGTCACGAGGCCGCTGCCGTCGGCCTCTACGTCGCTTCCGGCATCGGCGCCGGGAGCTTTCCCGTCGATCGTTACCCGGAAGCGGACCGGGTCGCCGTGATCGGTCGGTCCGAGGACGAGGTGGACGTCGCGCGCGTGAAAGCGGAAGGCAATTTTCGCGCCCGCGGCCTGCGATATCCCGACCTGCGGGGCGACCAGCCAGCGCCCGCCCAGCGCCCATTGGTTGAGGTCGAGCTTTCCGGGAATCGCATAGTCCTTGGGCTGGTTCTCAAGCAGCCCGCCGGGCGAAGCGAACCGCTCGGCGCGTGAAAAGCCGATGTAGGTTTCGGGCGAACGGAGCGAGTCAAACGACGCGGCCATCTCCGCGTCTTTGGTCGCCTCCGCGCCCGCCATTTTCGCCGAAGGAGGGTGACCGGCTTCGGTCAAAAGCTGGCGGATGACCCGCTCGGATTGTTCGTAATTGCCCTCGCCGAAATGGTGGTATCGGACGCGGCCCTTCGCATCGACGAAATAATGGGCCGGCCAGTAATGGTTATCGAGCGCCCGCCACAGGCTGTAATTATTGTCGAGGGCTACGGGGTAACGGATTCCGAGGTCGGCCACCGCTCGCCTGACATTGTCGACGTTGCGCTCGAACGCGAACTCGGGCGCGTGGACACCGATGACCACTAGCCCGTCGTCCTTGTAGCGGTCGTACCAGCCGCGAAGATAGGGGATCGAGCGCAGACAGTTGATGCAGCTGTAGGTCCAGAAATCGATCACCACGACCTTGCCTCTGAGCTGATCGCGGGTCAGCGGCGGCGAGTTGATCCACGGCCCGATAGCTTCCAGCGAGGAAAGCTCCCCCTCGACCGGAAGGACCAGCTTTCCGTTTTCGGTCGTGGTCCTGGTCGACTGTTCCATTCCGCCGACCCCGAGCAGCCGCGCAAGCCCGCTTTCGAGGCCCGACGTCTGGGCGGTCGAGAGCTTGGCGAGAACCCGCGTGTCGAAGCCCGCGGCGATCGCGGCGACGCCGATCAGGACGGCGATGCCGAGGCCCTTCTTGATCCACTCGCCGGCGCCCAGCGAGCGCTTCATCCGGGCAAAAATCTTGCCGCCGGCAAGAAGCGCGACGGCGAGCGACGTCGCCGCGCCCAGCGCATAAGCGAGCAGGAGCAGGGTCGTGCTTGCGCTGGCGCCCTGGAGCGCCGCCGTCGTGAAGATGATCCCGAGAATCGGCCCCGCGCAGGGTGCCCACAGCAGCCCGGTGGCAACCCCGAGCAGGAGCGAAGAGCCGATGCCCCGCTCGCCGCCGGTGCTCTCGCTCAGCCTCGATCCCCAGGCGACCAGCGGGCGGGTCAGCCGGTCCGAAAGCGCGGGAAAGATCAGCGCAAGCCCGAACAAGGCGAGCAGGGCGAGCGCAATCCAGCGGCCGATCTCGTTGGCTCGCACCGCCCAGCCGCCGCCGACCGCCGCCAGGGTAGCGACAAGAGCGAAGGTCAGTGCCATCCCGACGAGCAAAGGCAGTCCGCTTCGGCGGAAAGGCTGGTCGCTTTTGGCAAACACGAACGGAAGCACCGGCAGGATGCACGGGCTCAAGATGGTCAGGACGCCACCGAGATAGGCGAGAAGGATCAGAAGCATGGCCGACCGCGTTCAGGCCGCGACGAACCGCAAGGCGAGCCCGTTCATGCAATAGCGAAGTCCGGTCGGCTTCGGACCGTCGTTGAACACGTGGCCGAGATGCCCGCCGCAGCGCCGGCACAGGACTTCGGTTCGCTCCATCAGCAGTGAATGGTCGGCACGGGTCACGACGGCGTTTCGAAGGGGCTTGTAGAAGCTCGGCCAGCCGGTTCCGCTCTCGAACTTCGTCGCCGAGCTGTAGAGCGGCAGGCCGCAACCCGCGCAGACGAATGTCCCGCGTCGATGCTCGTCGAGAAGCGGGCTGGAGCCGGCGCGCTCGGTCGCCGCTTCGCGGAGCACGGCGTAGCGCTTCGCGCCAAGCTTGCGCTTCCACTCATCGGCGCTGTGCGTGATCTCGAAATGCGCCCGATCCTTCGCGTCGCCAGCCCAGCCGATAGCGATCAGCGTTAGACCGACGGCGCCGCTTGCGATGAGTTCGCGGCGGGTCAGCATTGGTCGCGGCATCGCGGTCTCCAATCGGTTGGGCGGCCCCGTGACAGGTCCGGAATGAACCTCCGCTTAGCGATGGGCGCGCTCGTAGAGCTTCACGACCTGCTCGACGGGCAAGGCGTCGATGTGCCCCCGGGCGCCATCCATCGGGACCGCCGCGAACAGGGAGTTGATAACCGCTTCCTCGGTAGCCTCGACCGCGGCTTCGAACAGCGGCGACATCCGGTCGTTGGGGAGGTCGGCGATCGTGGTTGCGCTCGCGCGCCGCTCGGGCGTTCGCCGGACGTCCGCGCTGGTCGAAAAAGCGATCGCATAATCGCCCGATCCGTTGGTCATCGGCGATCCGGTTCGCGCGATCCCGAGGAAGGCGCGGCGGGCGAGGCGCTTGAGGTTGCGGTCGCTCAGCGGCGCGTCCGTCGCCAGGATAATGATGACCGAGCCGTCGGCGGAACCGGCGCTCAGCTCGTCCTTCAAGAAATATTTGCCGAGAGCCTGACCGACGTGAGCGCCGGCGACCTGCAGGACTCCTCCGAAATTGGTCTGGACGAGCACCCCGACGGTCCACCCGCCGAGGTTCGCGGGCAATTTGCGCGAGCTGGTGCCGATTCCCCCTTTCCAGCCGAAGGCGATGGTTCCGGTGCCCGCGCCGACCGCGCCTTCCTCGACCGGCCCGGCTTTGGCCGCTTCGATCGCCGCGATCGCGTCGGCGGGCTTCACCCGCCGGGCGCGGATGTCGTTGAGGAAGCCGTCGTTGGTTTCCCCGACCACCGCGTTGACCGAGCGCACCTCCTCATTGCCCGGTTGGCGCAACGTCCATTCGATGGTTCCGGCCGCCGCTTCGGGGACGTTGAGCGTGTTGGTCAGCAGGATCGGAGTCTCGATCTCGCCGAGCTCCTCGACCTGGGTCGAGCCCATGAACTTTCCGAAGGCGTTGCCGACCGCGAAGCCGGCGGGGACCTTGTCCCGGTAGAGGTTGCCGCCGTGCGGGAGGATCGCGGTGACTCCCGTCCGGATGGCCTTGCCCTCGATCAGGGTGACGTGCCCGACCTTAACGCCGGCCACATCGGTGATGGCGTTGAGCGGGCCGGCCGGAAGGATGCCGAACGCGATCCCCGCTTCGCGGGCCCGCGGGTGACGATCGGCGGCGCTTGCCGTGGCGGTCACGGCCAGGGCCGCGGCGAAGAGAAGCAGATTGCGCATGGCGCCGTCATCGCGCCGCACCTTGCCGCGCGCAACCGCCGTCGCTAAGTCGCGCGCCCAGGCACCCGTAGCTCAGCTGGATAGAGCGCTGCCCTCCGAAGGCAGAGGCCACAGGTTCGAATCCTGTCGGGTGCGCCATCGCTTCACTCCGTCTTTGCGAGGAGCCAATGGCGACGAAGCAATCCAACTTCAACCGGACTGGATTGCTTCGCTACGCTCGCAATGACGGACTCAGAAAATCCGCGAGCACTTTGTGCAGCTTCGCTCGGGCGGAGCCGACGACCATTCCGACATGGCCGGAATCGATCTCGATAGAATCTCCGGCGGGGGCGGTCGCTGCGGGGGTGATGCGGTCGTTCGCCGCGGTGATGTTGAGCATTGGGTAATCGAGCCGGTCGCTGATGGCTCGGCCCCCGATCCTCCAGTCGCCGGTGCCGGGCAGGTCGCCGCCGAACAAACCCTCGATCAGCTCGCGGGCGGCGGGACAGGGCAGCGGCTCGCCCTCGTTGGCCCAATCCTCGAGCGTGACGAACCGCCTCCCCTCGGCGCTGTCCGGCGGGAAGCTGGCGTAACGGGCGAACTTGCTTACCGTCCGCTCGGGATCGAGCGACCAGAAGCCGCCCTGCAGAACTTCCATCGGAAGGGCGCCGAGCTGGTTCGATGCTTCCCTCGTCCCCGCCCACAGACGTTCGAGCGATTGCCGGGCCTCGGCCGGATAGGCGGAGAAGCGCCACGGCGCGGCAAGGGTCGCGACGCGTTCGACGGGCGCGAGATTGGCGGCGGCCATGGCGATCGTCCCGCCGAGGCAATAGCCGACGAGCGCCGGCGGCTCGTCGAGCTCGCGAAGGAGCGGCAGGAGCAGCGATTCGACATGGCCGCCTAGATCGAAATCGGAGCGACCGACCGCTTTGCCCCAGTCGAGCAGAAATACTCGCCGGCCGAGCCGCGCGATTGCGTTCGCCAGCGAAACATCGTCGTCGAGGTCGAGCACGCTGGGCGGGTTGATCAGCGAGGGCACCAGCACAACCGGCCTGCCGCTTCCGCCGCAGTCGCGAAGGCTCGCCGGGCCGATCGTCGCAACGGCTGGACGCTCTGGCCGGTGATTCTCTCGCGGCGCCTGCTCGTATCGCGCCAGCCCCTCGAGCGCCTTGGCGGCAAGCGCCGGCTCGCGCTGCGACACGATCCTGACCAGTTCCAGAAACAGCGGCAGCGGACGCGGCGCATGGCTTTGTTGCACCGCACTCTTCGCGTCTGTTAGGTTGGCGGACGGGTTTCTGGAGCGGTTCATGGGCAAGACTGGCGGCAAGGTGGTGATCAAGAAGTACGCCAACCGGCGGCTTTATGACACCGAAAGCTCGGCATATATCACCCTCGACCGCCTGGCCGAGATGGTCCGCGAGGGC